>OMOG01000756.1 GCA_900290305.1 Candidatus Sulfopaludibacter sp. SbA4 | reverse complement strand
AGCCGAGATGAATCTCGGCTCAGCAGGCTTGACAGCCTGCGCCACGCTTAAGTGAACAGTATTGGGGCTAAGAGCCCGGCGGTGACAGGCCACAAAAGCCTGCTGCCCGCGGGGCGGGCCAAGACGTAAAGGAACAGGCCGGTATTCGCCAAATTTCCGAAGTCGCTAACAAACCTATATTCAGTGGCTTAGCGACATGTTCCTTAGAAAACGATGGCCTCGCTCCGTGCAACGGAGTGTCCCACCTCGGGCTCGACAAAATGGCCAAACTCCAGTCGCCGGGCTAAAAGCCCGGCGGGGCCGACTGCCAGTCGGCCAGCAGGCTGCCAGCCTGCCCCACAACAAATGGCCAATCTCCAGCTGGCGGATTTTCAATCGGCCACGCTTCGAGCCTCCAGGTTTCTGCGCCGGTAACGCATGAACCGATTGAGAAGTACGTTGACGCCCTGGCCGGCGAGGCATTCGCCGCCATCCGTGGCAGACACGGGTGAAACTCACGACTCCCCCTCCAACGCCCCCGGATTCGCCACCGTCGACAGGTCCCCCAATTCCTCTCCCAAATACTTCTGCCGCATCAACCGCCGCACGATCTTTCCGCTCTGCGTCTTCGGCAACTCCGCCACCACCCTCACCTCGCGCGGCCGGAACGTGGGACCCAGCACCTCCACCACCGTGGCGCACACCCCCGCCGGATCCACCATCGCCCGCGGCTTCGCCACCACGTACCCCACAATCGCTTCGCCCCTCAATTCGTCCGGCACCCCGATCACCGCCGCCTCCGCCACCCCCGCGTGCTGCATCATCGCCTCTTCCACTTCCGCCGGCCCCACCATGCGTCCCGCCACGTTCATCGATTCGTCGGCGCGCCCGTGAAGGAACCAGTGCCCGTCCTCGTCCACGCTGGCCCAGTCGCCGTGGTACCACATCCGGGGGAACCGCGACCAGTAGGTCTCGATGTACCGCGCCGGATCGTTCCAGATGCCGCGCGTCATCGAAGGCGCGGGCTTCGTGCACACCAGGTAGCCCTTCCGCCCGCGCACCGGCGTGCCGTTCTCATCCACCACCTCGGTCGCCATGCCCGGCGCCGGCCCGCCCAGCGTACACGGCTTCAACGCCTGAATGGGCAGCGGGAACAGGAAGCTCCCCACGATTTCGGTCCCGCCCGAAATGTTGATGATGGGGCACCGCCCGCGGCCCACGCGCTCGAAGTACCAAAGCCACGATGCCTCGTCCCACGGCTCGCCGGTCGACCCCAACAGGCGCAGCGATTCCATCGGCGGCAACTCACCCGCCTGTTTGCTCAGCATCCGGATGGCGGTCGGCGAGATCCCCAACGTCGTGATGCCGTGCCGCTCGATCGTCTCCCACAGACGCATCGGCCCGGGAAAATCCGGCGCGCCATCATACATAAAGATGGCGCCGCCGAACAGGTGATTGCCCAGAATCGTCCATGGCCCCATCATCCAGCCGATATCCGAGAGCCAGAAAAAGCGGTCGTCCGCGCGATGGTCGAAGCCCAGCCATATCTCCTTGCCCATCTGCGCGAGGCACCCCGCATGCGTGTGGACCGTGCCCTTCGGCCTCCCGGTTGTGCCCGACGTATAAAGGATGAACGCCCGCGCCTCCGATTCCAGCGAAGCAGTCGGCCCTCGCTCGGGCTGCTCCGCAAACAGCGGCGCGCTGCCGACAACGATCGTCCGCTCAAGCGCCCGCGGCATCTTCTCCGCCAGCGGCATCTTGTCCGCCAGCGGAAGTTTCCGTCCGCGCCGCTCCAGGTGGTCCGCCGTGAAAAGCACGCGCGCCCCGGAATCCGCCAACCGCGTCGCGATCGCACCCGCGCCGAAGCCCGCGAATATCGGCACCACCGTCAGCCCCGCCTTGAAGCACCCGTACAGAATCGAGAGGATCTCCGGGACCATCGGCATGCACAACGCCACCCGGTCGCCGGCGTCGAGCCCCATCGCCCCGAGGCCGTTGGCCACGCGATTGGCTTCGCTCCGCAAATGCGCGAACGTCACCGTGCGCCTGTCGCCGTTCTCCGCCTCCCAAATGCAGGCGATCCGATCCGTGCCGGCCCAGCGGTCGAGACAATTGTGCGCGATGTTGATCCGGCCCCCCAGGAACCACTGCGCCCATTCCGGACCACGACTCGCATCGACCACCTGCCGGTAGGGCTCGAACCACTCCACGCCCATTTCCCGCATCATCTCGTCCCAGAAGCGCTCCGGCTCCTCGCGCGAAAAGCGCAGGAATGCTTCGCGGTCCGAGAATCCGAGCCGCTCGATGAACCGCCAGACGTTGGTCTGTTCGATGAATTCCCGCGAAGGCTCCCAGATCATCGCAGCCTGGTCCCCCAGACCGCGCCGCGCCGGATCCAGTCAGTCAGGGTCTTGATCTCCTTCGCCGGCAGCTTCGGACCCGGCGGCATCTGCAGCTCGCCCTCGTGCCGCAACGCCACCACCAGCATGCTCGCCGCCGGCTTCCCCGGCACGATCGCCGGTCCTCGCCCGCCGCCCTTGAGCAGGCTCGGGCGATCCTGAAACGAAATCCCGCCGTCCTTCAGCTCGTCGTTATGGCAGCCCAGGCACCGTCGGGTCAGGATCGGCGCGACTTTTTTATCGAAATACTTCGCTGGGCTGTCGAAATACTTCGCCGTCCCGTCCGCCCCCAGCGCCAGCGCCGCCGCGCAACAGAGTAATCCCAGCGTCTTCACTTCTTCATGCCGACGCCGAACTGGTTCCCCGCGCGAATCACCTTGCCGTTCGAGATCGTTACATCCAGCAGCTTCTCGCTCTGCACCTCGCGCCCGGTCTCATCCTTCAAGGCCGCCACGATTTTCCGCGTCGCCACATCGATGACCTCTCCCGTGGACGAGTACGCCACCCGCCCATCCATGCTGAAGCTGACCCATCCCACGCAGTCCCTCTGCGCGATGCTGGCCACCTGCTTCGGCGGCATCGCCGTGGAATCGAACACGTGGATCGCGCTGTTGGCGCAATCCGCCACCCAGAGTTCCTTTTCGTCGGGCGTCAGCGCAATTCCGTGGCTGGGGCACCCGTGGCGCTTCACTGGACCCTGCTTGTAGCCCGCCACCTCGACGTGGTACAGCTTCTTCCCCGTCCGCAAATCGCCCACCTCGAAGCCCAGCAGGCCGTTCACATTCACGAACACCAGCGTGTTGCTGCCGTTCACCGTGAACGGCCGGATCACATCCGCGAAAGGCCCCACCGTGCTCGCCACCGTGTGCGTCTTCGTGTCCGCCACCGAGAGTACCGGCGACTTCAGCCCCGCCAGGTACACGTGCGCGCCGTCGGCGGCGTAAATCGTATTGTGCGACCCCGATTTCGTTTCGATGCTGGCAATCACGTCGCCCGTCGCCGAGTTGACCACGTGCCACATCGGCCCCTCCAATTGCGGAACGTAGAGGAGCTTGCCATCCGGCGAAATCGCCAGCCGGTCGCATCCGCCCTCGTAAGCCTTGTCCCACACCTTCTTGCCGCTCACCGCATCGATCGCGATCATGCGATTCAGCGACGTCACGTACACCCTGCCGGTCTGCGCGCTGGCCGCGATCCCCTTGACATTCTCCGGCTCCTTGCCCTCCGGCACCGTCCACGTGGGAATGCGCCGCACAAACTTGTATCCGTTGTCGATGTCGAAGACCAGCACACCGACGCCGCCATACTGCACGTAGTTGCGCGTGCCGGGACTCGCCACGTACAACAAATGCTGGTCCGCGGCTATCGCGGGAATGGCCGCCGGAATAGCGAGCGCCGCCGCCAGCAGGATCTGTCCGATTCGCATGTCTATTGCCCTCCTCCAGCGGGATTCATCAACGCATCCCAACGGGCTCCCGCGCGCCCGGTGATCGGCTTCACATCGCGCTCCAGCAGCAGGCGCTGGCGCACTAGCGGCTCCGCGGCCGCCGCCACCTTGCGCAGGTACTCCTCGCGGCTCGCGTAGCGCTCCTCAATCGACTTGCGCGGATCGCCGGCCTTCTCCCGCTCCGTCCGTGTTCTCGGAAAGGGCAGGAACGACCCGACCATGTCCATCCCCACATCCGCCGCGCCAATCTGCGCGTCGCGCAAATTCCATCCCGTGTACGTCGCCAGCGGAACCGCCAACTCGGGCACCCGTATGCCCGCGACTTCATTGCCGTCCTGGTCTACCTGCGGCACCAGAATCGGGAACGGCTTCCCCACCTTGGGAGGCTCGAAGGCCACGATGCCCTTGGTGCGGAATTCCGGACCGAAATCCAGCCGATACGCCGTGTACGGCTCCTTCGGAAGCTGCACGCCCGGGACCTTGGGAAACGCCAGCGCCCCCGGCGTCACCAGCTCGTCCTTGCCGATCAGCGGAATCCGCGAATCGGGCGGCGGCGTCCCTTGCGTGATCCATGCGTTCATCGCCACCAGCAGCGCCCGCATGGGATAGCGGTAGTCCTGCGGGTTGGCGCGGTTCTCCGTATTGCGCCGCTCCGGGTTGGCGTTCGCCCCGTGCTGCGTGCCCGCCAGGTAGTAGATGCGCGTGTCCGGCGAAGGACCGAAATCGCGCTTGCCGTCCGGGCTGATGTGAATCAGCGAGGCCGCGCGCCCCCAGTATTCGTACGATCCGTTGGTGTAGAAAATCTTCGGCGCGGTGTGCGATTTCACCGCCTGCGCCAGGATCGCGTCCGTCAACCCGAGGTCGCTCTCCGGCTCGTCGGTGAACGGAAAAATGTCGGTGGGATAGAACAGATTGAGCCGCGGATGGCCGTCGCGCGAGGGCTGCGCGAAGCGCAGATTGAAGCTGCCCCGTCCCGCGCCCGCCACGTGCGCCCACAGGCCTTCGAACACCCGCGCGCCCTTCTCGTCGGCATTGAAGCCGTAGTAGAGGAACGTGCGCAGAAAGCGCCCGCTCTGCGAAGTCCCGAAACCGATGGCGCGTTTGACCTCGCCTGTATGGTCGGGCCCCGATTGCTTCAGGTACGACACGTAATCGCGGATGGCCGCCGGACCCAGCCCCGCCACCGCGGGATCCTTCCCCTGGTAGATCACCTCGTAAATGCGCCCGGGAGCGAAGCCCGACTCGAACTCGACGCCCGTGCCATCGCTGTTGAAACTCCACTGGCTGCGCGGGATGGTGGTCCGCGGCCCATCCGGCGCATCGCGCACCGTCATCGTCGCCGATTTCGGATCGGCCACCGCATACGGAATCTGCGCGCGATCCCCGAGCGACGCCCGATTGGTGCGCTGCCCCTGCACGATCTCGGAGCGCACCAGCCCGGTGATGCCCGCAATCCTGGGCGCATCGAGCCGCATCAGCCCCGGCCGCGCGGGCACGTCCCACTCCCAGCCCACCCAGGCCAGCGTGTACCCCTGCTCGAGCAGCAGCGGATCGCCCAGATCCTCGGCGCTCTTCGGATCGGGCCGTCCGCCCAGGTCGAACATCCCGAGCATGCCCTTCCCGCCGCGGTTCGAGATCTCGAGCAGCACGGTCCCGTTGCTCTTCGCGGCGTCCGCCGGCCTCAGCAGGAACAGGTCGGCGGTAAACTCCACGAGCCCTTGCGCGTTGCGCGGCGCCAGGTCGATATCGGCGATGATGCGATTGGCCGCAAGCTTGGGATCGACGGCGAAGTGCACCTTCCCCACGATCCGCTCGTACCCATGGAAAGCGGGCAACTCCCCGCGCTCGGTAATTTCCACGCGCGTGACGGCCGCGCTGGCGGCAACGCAAAAAGCGCCTGCGGCTATGCAGGAAACGACAGCGGCTGCGAACGGACGAAGCATGCGTCCTATTCTAATCGAGGCTTGGCCGCGGCGGGGACACCAGGCCGATCGGATCTGGAGAAGCCACCGCTAACGACCCCGCCCTGCGCCGAATCGAAGTGCACCGAGCCTTCCCGAACGCCTTTGGGCCGGACCTGCTGATAGGCGACGGCTGGTGTTCGTCGCGGAATCGGTTCCGAGAGCGATTTGCCAGCGTCGGCAGTTTCCGGTAACGCCGTTTTCCTGCCCCTAAACGCTTCTGCGCCAGGTCAGGACCCAGGTAAACACTTTGCAACTTTTCGCGAGAAGGGTCTCCGACGTCTATTTTTGGTCGTCCGGCCGGGGTATTCTGGACCGATGAAGGTTGCCGCTTACCAAGCGCCGCTCGCCACCGCAAGTTCGCCTGAGGTGATTGACCTCATCCAAGAGCGCGTTGCCTGGTGCGAGTCGGAAGGAGTCTCAATACTCTGCTGCCCAGAAGCCATTCTGGGAGGTCTCGCGGACTACGGCGAGAATCCCACCCGATTTGCCATCAGGACGGATGACGGTCACCTCTCGAAGGTCCTAGCGCCAATTGCGAGCGACATTGTCACGTCGATCATCGGCTTCACAGAACTCTCCGCTGACGACCAACTCTACAGCGCGGCCGCAGTGGTTCATCGAGGCCACGTCGCAGGTCTGTATCGAAAACTTCATCCCGCGATCCGGCGGTCGGTCTACTCGGCCGGCTCGTTGTCGCCAGTCTTCCGAGTGGGTGAACTCACGTTTGGCATTGTCATCTGCAATGACTCCAACTACTCCGCACCGGCCAGGTCGATGGCTGCGCAGGGCGCAATCGCGCTCTTTGTGCCGACGAACAACAGCATGCCCAATAACCGCGCTTACCCGGAACTGGTGCAGGAGGCAAGAGCCGCAGACATTGCCAGAGCGGTCGAGAACCGTGTTTGGGTGATCCGCGCGGACGTTGCGGGAGAAAACGGTGAACTGTTGTCTTATGGCTCTTCAGGGATTGTTGATCCCGATGGCAAAGTCGTTCAGCAGGCCAGTCTCCGAACCGCGGACTTTCTTGTCGCGGATATTGAAGCTACTCCTCGATTGGACTCATCGACGAGTGTCGTTGTGTGATGGATCGCCGAAAACGCGGTAGTAGCTTCCGAACCGCAGTAAGGACGCATCCTTGGCCTGGCAACTTCCAGGAAAGTGGCGATATCCGGCCAATCTCTGCCGATTTTCGTGCAACGTCCCAGACGCCCTTGCGGGCGCGCCGACGCTTCTTTATCGCACAACGCAAGGCCAATTACAACGCGGGTTCCAGCGTCATCGGGAAGGCCACCCCTGTTGAGTCTCGGCGGGACCCACCAACCCAGTAAGGCAATGTCGAACGAAAAAAGAATGATTCAACGGAGTACCGTCCGCAGAGACCTCTCCACTCAACATTGGCCGGATAACATGGCGTTATCGGAAACTGCCTAAATCGGAGGCAAGCCGACGGAAAATCCCCCCATTCGGACGCCCCGCTTGCCGGAATTGAAACAGGCCAGACGCCGTGCACTCCACAGACCGCTCAGGCGCTTCTCTTAACGTCCTCCAGCGTCGCTTCCCGCAGCACACGGTTGAGCCGCGTCTGATAGCCCCTTCCCCTTGCCGGCGGAGCCACCACATCGGCATCCAAGCGCGCCGTGAGTTGCTGCTTGACCGGCCGGTAAAATGGATTACGCACGGCGTTTTTCCAGAAACTCTCGTTGAGTCGCGGAATGTCTGAAAAGTCGATTTCCGAGTCCGGCCGCGCCGCGAGGCGGGCCAACTTACGCTTGCGGGCGGAGGTCATCGGGCCGTCAGCCAACCTCTTGCGCACAGGTTTGCTCATAACGATTTCCCTCCTGCCTCAAGCGACCCTCAGTCGCGGTTTGCGCGAGGGCCTTATTCGGATTTCGACATCGTTCCCCAGCCGCTTGGCGAAATCGATCAACTTCTCCAGTGAGAACTTCCCCAGACGGCCGCGCGCCAAGTCGGACACCCGCGGCTGCGGAATCCCCAAGATCTTACCGGCTTCGACCTGGCTCACCTTCCGATCGGCCAACATGTGGTTGATCCTGCGCGCGATCTCCGCTTTTGCCAGAGCCTCCTCAGGATTCGGAATACCGATATCGGCGAAGACGTTACCGCTGCCTTTTTTCACTCGAAGTCGTTTGGACACATTCATGCCCTTTGGCTCCAACTCACCCGGAATCGCCCATCTACGAGACCGGCTTTCTAGCCACCAGCCTGATTGTATATCAGTTTTGATATCGCCATCCATTTCCGAAGACGAGCCGCCGGTTCGGCCAGCACCGCCGTCGTATTGACAAAACATGTACGATCAAAAAGTGGATCGAGAGAGGCCCGAAGTCGCGTTCGACTGGCTTCTCCTGTACGAAGCCCTTCGGAAAGAGGCCAGCCGCCAGGCCCGCGGGATCAGAAGATGAATTGAAGCCCGCCGGCGCCAATGCCATCCCGGACGGCCCGACCCCCCGCCGGATCTGGAGTATGATTCTTCTTATGCTCATGAGCAAACCCCGCGTCGCCCTCCTTCTCCTCGCCCTACCCCTGTGCGCCCAGAATCCCTGGTTCCAGCCATCCCTCCTCGAAAAACCCGAGGTCCACAAAGCCCTCCAATCCGTGGACGACCGCGCCGCGGCCATTGTCGAAGAGTGGATCCGCCTCGTCGAGATTCCCGCTCCCTCCACCAAGGAGCAGCTCCGCGCCAAATACATTCGCGCCGAAATGGAAAAGCTCGGCCTCGCCGACATCCGCACCGACGACATCTCCAACGTCAGCGGCGTCCGCAAAGGAACCGGCGGCGGACCGACGGTCGTATTTGCCGCCCACATGGACACCGTGTTCCCCGAAGGCACCGACCTCAAGGTCAAGCGCGAAGGCGACATCCTGCGCGCCCCCGGCGTCGGCGATGACACCTCCAACCTGATGGCCACTCTCGAAATGTTCCGCGCCCTCAACCGCGGCGGCGTCAAAACCAAGGGCGACCTCATCTTCCTCGCGTCCGTCCAGGAAGAACTGGGCCTGCTCGGCGCCAAGCACTGGCTCGAAACCAGCGGCTACAAACCCGATATGTTCATCGCCGTCGACGTCTCCTCCACCGACGTCTGGTACGGCGCACTCCGCATCGACCAGTTCAAGTTCTTCTACACTTCCCCCGGTGCCCACACCCTGGAAAGCCGCGGCGCGCCCAGCCCCGCCAAGGCCGTCGCCAAGGCCATCACCGCGCTCTACGAGATCCCGCTGCCGCCCGTCGCCGAAGGCCTCGGCAGCTTCAAGCTCCCCACGGTGAACGTCGGAATGATCGGCGGCGGTACCGTCGTCAACGCCATCCCGCGCGAGGCGTGGTTCACCGTGGACCTCCGCTCGCTCGATAGCGCCACCCAGGATCGCCTTGAAAGCGCCGTCGTCTCCACCGCCAAACGAGCCGCCGAACAGGAAGGCGTCGGCTTCCGTATGGAGAAGAAAATGGGCATCGACTATTCGAAGGCCCTCCCGCGGAAGGATCGCCTCAATCACCCGCTCGTGCAGACAGCCCTGGCCGCCAGCAACTACTTCCGCAAGCCCGGCACGCCCGAGATCGTCGCCCAAGACGTCGGTTCCACCGATGCGAATATCGCCCTCAGCATGGCCATCCCCGCGGTAGCCGTCGGCGCCAATGCCGAGCGCATGCCCCACCGCCTGGAGGAGAATACCGATGCCAGCAGCATCGTGCCGGGCATCAAGTCACTGATCGCGCTGGCCGTCGCTTTGACAAACCACTGATCCATCGCGCCGCAATCAACGGTGCGAGCGGCTCAACAGCATCATAACGATCCCGAAGCCGCCGATCGCCAATCCCGCCGCGCGGTTCATCCATACCATCGTGCGGTCGCTGAAGCGATCGCGAATATGGTTCACAACGCCGGTGAGGACGGTCCACCATAACATCGAGCCGGCGAAAATCCCGAATACCACGACGCTAGTCAGATACCACGTTTGGTTGCCGTCCAGACCAACGGCGGACAGCACGACCAGAAACGAGAGCACGGTGGTAGGGTTGGTCCAGGTGAGAACCAGCGTAGAGACGAATTCCCTACGTTCCGAATTGGCCACCTGCTTCTCAATTGGCTGCGGCCGCCTGAAATAATACACCGCGCCTATCACAATGAGGAGCGCCCCGCCCACCAGGCGAATCCAGAATTCTCCCCGAATCAGGATGCGGATTACGAAGGTGATGCTGAAGGCCGCGATCGCGCCGTACAGCGTGTCCGCCACCGCGGAGCCGAGGCCGGAGACCAGGCCGGATCGCCATCCTTTAGCGATGGTGCGTTGAACGCAGATGACGTTGACCGGTCCTACGGGCGCCGCGATAATCAGGCCCGTTGCGATGCCGCGGATGAGGAGTTCGATCGCCTTCACTATGTCAGCATCGCCGATGAGTATGGCGTGGGGCAAGTCGCGGCGTGGGGCAGGATTTCATCCTGCGGCCGGTTTTCAACCGGCCTCCTGACGCGATCTGTGCCCTCGCACCGTGCAATACTCAATACTTCGAGCCCGCTCGCACACCATGAGCCCCCCATGAACCCATTGACTCTGGAACTGCTCACCTGGATCGCCAGCCGTCCCCGCACTTATGCGGAAACTATGGAGGCATGGCGCACCAATTGCCCCCGCCATCCGGTCTGGGAGGACGCCTGCATCGAGGGTCTCGTCGAGGTCGTGGACTCTGGCCCCACGTCCACGGTGGTTCTTACGCCGCGGGGCAACGCCGCCCTGGCCGCGCCGCCACTGAGTCTCTCGCCGCCATCACTGGATGGTCAGTGATCCTAGCGCCTGCCATCCGGAGTTATTGGCGCCGGTCGAGTCACGCGCCGCCAGGTAAATCACTCGATTGCCGTCGAACCCCGCAGTGAAACTGATATTCAGCGTCAGCGTCAACGTGTTCCCGGTGCCGCTCGCCGACGAGCCTGCCGAGTTCACCGTGCACTGACTGTTACTCACATTGCCCGAGCCGCCCAGTGTCAATCCCGATGACAATCCTCCGCCGGCGTCGCCGACCAGGTACAACACTTTGAACGGCTGGCTGTAGGCCACGTAGCAGGCCTGCCGCCCGTCCAGAAAATTGTTGATCAGGACGTTCACCACCCCCAAATCAGTTACACCCTTGGTGTCGCTGAAAGTGAAGATGAACGTCTGGCTGGAGCCCGTGGTGCGGGCCGGACTCACTCCCACGGCCGCTGGAAACGTCGTCAGGCCGGGAACGCCCCATGTGCCCAGTGCCTCCCACCCCGAGTTGTCGCCCTCCAGGTCGCGAGCTGCCATGTAAGTGACTTTATTGCCCGCAAAAGCCGCGCTGAAAGTCAGGTTCAGCGTCAGGGCCAGGTTGTTGCCGCTCAGATTGACAGAAGAGCCGGCTCCCGCCACCGTGCATTGGCTGTTGGAAACGCTGCCCGATCCGTTCAGCGTCAACGGCTGCAGCGTCCCGCCGTTGTCGGCCAACAGGTACAGCACGCTGGAGGTGCGGCTGTATGCCAGGTAGCAGGCGTTGCGGCCGTCGAGGAAGTTGTTGATCAGAACGTTGACGATGTCCAGATCCTGACTGCCGCGCGGATCGGTAAACGTGAAGACCATGGACTGGCTGGAGGCGCTGCCCGACGCCGGACTGACCCCCACCGGCGTTGCGGCCCCACTCACTCCCGGAACAAATACCCAGGTTGCCCCCGTGTTGTTGTTGTCCCCAATCCCGCCGACCAGCGCCGTGCTCCCGTCGGCCGAGAGTGCTACCGAGGTCCCTTGCTGCACGCCCAGCGGGCCGCTCACGGAGCCCGAGCCGGTCAGCTTTCCGCCCAGTTGACTCCATACTCCTCCACTGCGCTTGAATACCCAGGCGGCTCCCATTGGGCTATCCTGAGGTCCGCCGACCAGAGCCGTATTCCCGTCGGCCGAGAGCGCCACTGAGTAACCTTGCTGTGCGGCGCCCCCGTCGCCCGATCCGGACAGCTTGCTCTGCAGAGTCCAGACCCCGCCGGAGCGGGTGAATACGTATGCGGCGTCGGCCCCGTAATCGCCAATCAGGGCCGTATTTCCGTCGGCCGAGAGCGCCACTGACCACCCGAAGAACTCACTGTTGGCAACGCCGAACTTGCGGCCTTGCTGAGTCCATTGCCCATTGGCGCGCGTGAATACGGCAACGGCCCCCGCGCAGGCGCCGGAATCCAGGCAATCCTCCGGGCCGCCTTCAATCAGCGTATTCCCATCGCTGGAAAGCGCGACCGAGTGCCCCTCCATCGGAATCGCACTTGAAGGGACGTTGTCGGTGTCGGCAACCAGTTTGCTCCCCTGCTGGAACCATGTCCCGTTGTTTTGAGTGAATACCCAGACCGCTCCCGAGTGGGTGGATTGATCGGCGCTATAGTCGTCCGAGCCGCCCACGGCCGCCGTTTGGCCGTCGGAGCTGAGCGCCACCGAGATGCCAAAATACGCCTCCGCAATCGAAGTATCGTCGGGCTGCAGGCTGAGACCTTGCTGCTGCCAGGTTCCATTGGCCCGCGTAAAGATCCAGGCCGATCCGGCGGCTTGGTTGTCGGCATATCCGCCGGAGATCAGGGTGTTTCCGTCGCCGGAGACAGCCACTGCGAATCCCTGACAAACTCCATAGTCCTGGGTGTTAATCCCCCCACGTCCGATCAGTTTGCCGCCTTGTTGGCTCCAGGTTCCGCCGCTGCGTGTGAAGACCCACACCGCTCCGTTGCCGCTGTTGTCCCCATCCCCGCCTATGATGGCCGTGTTCCCATCGGTGGACAGAGCGGTGGCACTACCCTGGGCCGAGCCGGGATCGCAAAATGCGGCCGTTCCGTTGAGCACGGCGCCGCTGCCCACCAGTTTGCCGCCCTGCTGAACGTACTGCGCCCGCGCCGCCGGAACTGCCACCAAAGCGGCTGCCAGAAGAATGGCGGCCGTAAGAAAACGTCCTTGTGAGAACATCCCCCCTCCAAGGTAGAGCCTGGTCCAGCCCGCAACAAATGATGACATGCATCCCTCCACTCAGGGATACGCGGTTGGCGCGCAAAATGCCTCATCAACCGAAAAAAGGGGATTCGGGATATCTTAAGTACCAACGCAAGAATAACTTCACATCCGGAGCCCCGTGGGGCGTGCTTCAGCCCTGCGCGTCCGCTTATATCAGGTCCCGCCCACTATCGCGGCGCGCTCTTGAAGCGCAAAGGCCGCGGCGCGGCACCATACGGGACAGGAATTGATCGCGCCGCGGCCGTTTTGCGCGAGTTCCTCAAAAGTACCGCTCCGCAAACGTGAGGAACGTCGGCCAGTTCGGTCCCGGAGTGTGTCCGCTGCTGTGCTGGCGGAACGCCACGTCGCCGCCCATGAGCGCCGTCTCGATCGGCGGAAACTCTTTCGTGCCGAGATCCTTCTTCCCCAGCAGCTTGTACACCGGCCCCGCGCCCACCGCGGCCAGAAACATCCCCTTCGCGTCCACCCATCCGTCTCCCTGCGTCGCCCCCGCGCTGATGAACACCGGGCGAGGCGCGCACAATGCAACCAGCTCGTGAGAATCCACCGGCATGTCGTTCCAGTTGAGCGGACCCGCATACTTGAGAAAGTTGCCGGCCATCCAGTGATACTCGCTCGTTGCCGCGACGTTCTCCACCAACTCGCCCCAATTGCGGCGATGCAGCTTGACGCCCCCTTCGCCCGAGGAACTCACAAAGGCGATGGCGAATCGCGAGTCATATGCCATGGCGACGGCGGTGGCCTTGCCATAGCGCGAGTGGCCTTCCACTCCGACTCGCTTCGAATCCACGGATTTGTCGGTCTCGAAATAGTCCAGCGCGCGGCTGGCGCCCCACGCCCACGCGCGCAACGCGCCCCAGTCGTCCACCTTGCGAGGTTGGCCCTTGTTGACCAGCCCGATGATGCCTTGAGTCAGTCCCGCGCCGTTGTCGGCCTGAATGCTGGTGGGCGACAAAATGGCATAGCCCCAACCCTTCGCCAGCACCTGTTGCTGCCACGTGGGTCCGGGCTGCATCGGGGGACCGCCGCGCCCTGCCCCCGGTGCCGGCCCGCGTGCGCCGCCGCGCGCGCCGAAACCCGTGAAACCGAATTCCATGATCACCGGAACCGGGCCGGCCGCGTTGGCCGGAGTGGTCAGTGTCAGTTGGATGTCGACAGTCACTTGCGGGTAAGACGAATTGTCCACATGGCCGATAAGTTTCTTGGTGACCACCGGCACTTCGCCGACAGTCTCGTTAGTCGTGCCGACCACTTCCCATTTCACTTTGGGAGTCACTTTGGGCATCCGGCCGTAGATTTCGCGATCGAAATCCTCGACGATCTCGGGGCGGCGCTGGTTCCACCACATCGCGGGTGTCGTCACCTTCTTCCCGTTCTTCAACACCAGCGGGTCCGGCAGATCGGGATACGGGGTGGCCTTCGACTCATCGTAGTTCGCGTAATTGGGCGCTTGCGGATTGCTCCCATTCGCGCCCTGCCGCAGCGAAGCGATGTGCAGAAGATCCATCAGTCTCTTCTGATCCTGTTCGCGCGTAAGCTCCACCGGCCCGGGCGTCCCGCCGGCAGCGGGCTGAGCATCCTGATAAGCTTCCGTGAGTCCGGCAGCCAGCGCTAATACAGCCAGGCCGGCTGTCCATCGAATTGATCGCGTTACGGGCATACATTCCTCCCGGATAATTCGCCCTTAGAACTATATCAAGTAAATGATAGGCGGGCTGCTGGTCGTTGTCCCGGCATGCTGACGGTACGGAAAAGCGGTTGTTTGGAGGAGATCAAGCAGCCACGCCCTTGGCGGCAGGCACGTTTAGATTCTTAAATCGCAGATCGTAAACCGGAATACTTCAACATTTTTCTTTCTTGGGTTGTTCCCAAGAAAAAACGCAGTTTCCCGGTTTTCGCTTTTCCGGAGAAAAAACTGCGCTTCGGAGTGCGCTTCGGAGGCTCAGGACTTGGGGGTTTGTGATATGCTACGCCCAATCCACGAGCCAAAAATGGAAATCCTGGCTGGAGAGAGACGGTACCGCTCGGTTACATTCCGCCGCCCGTCAATCGCGAATGCCGCCTGTTTAGAAGCAGGAGAACAGAATATGTCGCGCGCCACGAACTCATTGAGACCACCGATCCCCACGGCGGTATTAGTACTACTGGGAGCAATTGGTCTGCCGGCGCCGCCGGCGGCGGCGCAGTCGCAACCCGGCCGGATACTGGTGGACAACACGGGCCCGTCTATCCTCGAATTCAACATCGATGGCTCCAACGGGTTCGCGATCGCGGGCAACACCGGCAACAACGTGGTCTTCAGTCCTTCCGTCGCCGGCAGCGGGACCATCGCGTTCAATTCCGTCACAGCCGTTGACGGCACCTACCTTAGTTACCGGCATATTTTTCTCATGAACGCGGATGGAACGAACGTGCGTCAGATTACGCCCAACCCGCCCAGTGCCCCTAGCGGATACAACGGCGAGCTGAACCCCGCCATATCGCCGGACGGAACCATGGTCGCATTCCTCGCGACCCTCCATAAAGCGCCGGATGGCAGCCAGAACAACCAAATCTACCTGGTGAATGCGGACGGGTCGAATCTGCGCCAGCTCACCCCGTACGTGGCGAACCCACAGTCCAACCAACCAGTGGGCGACTACACCGGAAGCTACATGGATGGCTTGGCGTGGAGCCCGGACAGCTCGACACTGGCGTTTCGGGGTACGATGTACACCTCGGTGTGCGGGACATACGGAGAGCAGCCAATTGTCGTAAATGTCATCGGCAGCGTCAAGGCGGATGGCACCGGAATGCAGGTCCTGGCCTGCGATAACAATGACGGCTATGTCAGTTCGCTCGATTGGTCGCCGGATGGAACACTGATCGTGTGGGGCCGGAACGTCAACCATGGCGCTCAGGGTTGTAGCGGTTGTGTCGGCGAGCCGGCGATTGCATTCTATGACTTGAGCGGGCGAAACCGCTACTCGGCCGGCATTACGTCGACGCAGCTCACTACCGACTCCTGCCAAGGGGGGCCACATTGCATCCACTTCTCACCGGACGGCAGCCAGCTTGCCTATGTGGATGCATATCCGAACCACGGGAACCCCTGCCAAAGTTCTTGTAATGTCAGTTTCATTAAACTGGATGGCTCAGGCCAGACCAACAGCACCATTCCTACCGGGGGCAACACCGTATGGTGGGAGCCGGGAGCGGCTCTCGCGAAGCCTGCCCAAATGACGCTTGCGAGCAACATTCCGAACGTTCCGCCCAACCCGGTTGAGGTTTGGCCCGGGTTTTCGGAACAGGTCATCCCTACGCTGAGTGACTCTGGCGGCGATTTGATCCTCCACACCGCCCAAAACTACGTCACAACCCACTATTTCTATGCCAGTCCCTGCCTCAACATCGGACCCTTCGGGCTTGCCGTGTACAACTCGAACGCCGGCGGGAGCGGCTACGGTACCATCAGTGCGGCCAATGCAGGCTTGACCAGCAATACGGTTAACTTCAACTGCTGGTCCTCCTCGCCCTGCACCTTTTCTCTCGGGTCGGCCAGCACAGCCATTGCAGACGGTGGAGGCACCGGCACGTTTACCGTCTCCGCGAATCCGGGCAGCAGCGGCAGCACTTGTCCGTGGATCGCCACAACCAGCGCTTCCTGGATCACGATCACATCGGGCGCAAGCGGCAGTGGAAACGGAAGCGTGAGCTTTAGCGTTTCGAACAATACGGGCGCAGCGCGCCAGGGGACGATAGCGATTGCGGGTCAAACGTACACGGTCAATCAGGCCGAGGGGGCGGCGCGAACAGGGGGCGCCAACCCCAGCGCGGGCAGCGCGCTGAATCAGACATTGACGTTTACCTTCAGCGATCCCACAGGTTGGCAGAATCTGGGCATAGTGAACGTCCTGATCGACAATTTCCTGGACGGACGTCACGCCTGCTTCGTGGCTTTCATGGCATCGGGCGCTTCGTCAGGCTCGCTGTACCTGGTGGACGACGCGGGCGACGCGGGCGGCCCTTACTCGGGAATGGTGCTGCCGGGGAATGGCTCCGTTCAGAACAGCCAGTGCAGTGTCGCCGGCGCCGGGAGTTCGGTCAACGGCAGTGGCAACACCCTGACCCTCACTCTGGCTATCACATTCAGCGCGAGTTTCGCGGGCAACAAGATCGTGTACCTGGCGGCGCAGGACAACGCCGGCAACAATTCCGGCTGGCAGGCGCTCGGAACTTGGGGCGTGCCGGGCCCACCGCCGGCCGGTCCGGCGGCGGGAGGAGTCAGTCCCGCCCGGAGCAGCGCCGCTACTCAAACCTATACCTTCACGTTTACAGATACCAACGGCTTTCAAGACCTAAGTGTTCTGAACGTACTAATCAATGACTTCCTCGATGGCCGCCACGCCTGCTACGTAGCGTTTGTTCCTTCCGGCGCAACCGGCGGTTCGGTTTACCTGGTGGACGATGCAGGCGATGCGGGCGGACCGTACTCCGGAATGTTGCTGCCCGGCTCGGGCGCCGTCACGAACAGCCAATGCACTGTGAACGCGGCCGGAAGCTCGGTCACCGCCAGCGGGAACACCTTGACGCTGACCCTGGCGGTCACGTTCAACCAGAGCTTTGCTGGGGACCGGGTGATCTATCTGGCGGCACGCAGCAACACGCTGAACTCGAACTGGCAGTCGCTGGGATCGGTGACTGTGCCGTAGTCAGAGTACGCAGGCCAGGCCGAGAACTGACTGAAAAATAAAGACTTCTTCCCCCACCCCACGAAATCGGCTAATCGCCCGCAGGCCGGTCACAACATTTGGACGAAAATTTTCAAAAAATCGACCGATTCTTTTCAATCACTTGCGCCATCGCTCCCCCCAAATGCGTCCGAAAACCCAAATGTCGTGATGTTACTGTTTAGTTGAGGGTGAGTTGCGGCTCCCTGGCCGCCACTTGCTTCCCCAATTAACATCCCTTTCGGAAGGATCCGTCGGAAGAAAACGCGCAAGTCCTTTACTTGCCGCTTTGCGTACTCAAAAAACCGACGGATCCTTCCGGAATTGAGGTCCCGTATGGAAAACGATGTAACTCAAAGTGTGTCCCTGGGTATCTGGATCGGCCGTGGCCAGGCATTCGGCGGCACCGCGTACAAAAGCATGGAGGCCATGGCGATGTGCCTGGCAGAGATGAAGGAATCCGGCAGTTACAAGATTCTCAACTCGGACTGGGAGCAGTTTTGCCCCACCCACGTCGGCCTGACCCGCCGGCAGGTCGACACCATCATTCACAACTTGAAGGAGTTCGGCGACACTTACTATCAACTCTCCGAGTTTGTCAATATCTCGCCCGAAACTTACCGTAAGATCGAGCCCAAGATCCAGGATCACCAGATCGAAATCGATGGCGTCATGGTCCCCATCGCCGCCGAAAACGCCGTCCAGATCCGCGACGCCGTCAACCAGATGCGCACCCAACTGCGCAAAGCGCAGGAGGAAGCCCGCCAGGCCAACGACGATCTCGATGTGCTCACCTCGCCCGAAGTCACTGCCATCCAAACCCGCCTCGACGCCTGCTTCGCCGACATGCGCCGCCTCATCCCACGCCTCTCCGATAAGGACGATCACGCGATGTGCGCCCTCGTCTCTTACTCCATCGCCACTTTGCAGGGCATGATCAAAACACTGCGGGCTAATGCCGCTTCCTTACGAGCGCCAATGCCGCCAGCACCCACGCCAGAGCGCTGACCGCCGCCATGATCCTCTGTTCCGCGGTCCCGCGATACCGCAACTCGATCCGCGCAGCGGCGGCCGGCGCCGCATCCAGCACCATAAATCCGAGCCGATCCTGCGCGATCGCGATTTCGCGCCCGTCCTCGGTGGCCCGCCAGCCAGGGTCGGCGTTCACTTGTACCTCGACCCGATCGCCCGGGCGCACGTCGCCCGTCACCTCGAGCACGCTGGTGTCCGCCCACCGCACCTGGAGCGCCGGCCGCGACGATTCGTCCGAACCGGCGACGTGCGCCAGCGGCCGCGCCGGCAGCGCATAAATGGCGTCGTCTTCCGTCCGGTACACCACCGGCAAACTAGCCAGCCGCTCCGGCCGCAGAAAATCGCGGTAATACTCCCGCGATTTCGGCCCGTGCACCACCACGTATTCGGCCCCCAGCGCCTTCAACTCCGCCAGCGTCTCGCCGGGGTCGCTTCCCGTGCGGATGCGGTACGCCAGGTCCACCGGAACACGATTGCGCAATCCTGTTTCGAACCCTCCGCCCACTTGCGCGATATCGAACCAGGAGTTCAAACGGAATCGCAACCCGCCCGAAGCGAACACGCGCCCCTCGGGAGGATGTTGCGCGATCCACTGCGCCAGCTTGTATTCCACCGTGCTTTCCGGAGACACGGGCAGCCACGGCCGCCAGCCCTGCGTGGCATACGCCCACAATTGCGGCGCGCCCACCAGCAGCATCACGCCGCCCGTCCCCATGGCGCACAGCCGCACCGTGCTGTTGGAACTGCGCATGGCGAGCCGCAATCCCTCCACCACCGCCAGCGCCGCGAACAGCTCGAACTCAATCGCGTAGCGCCGCGATTCCGGAATCGTGTCGAATCCGTACACGTAAAAGGCGGTCGCAATCCATCCGAAGGCAAACGCGCCGAGCGTCGCGAAACAGAAATAGAAAGACCCGTGCAGCCAGCGGAACACCAACCGGATCGCGAGGACGCCTACGACCATTCCAGCCAGCAGCCACACCTGCTTCTCGTGCAGTTGGTACGCGAAGGAATCGGCCGGCCAGTTGAACGCGATGATCTTCACGAAGCTGAAGGTCAGCCAGAAACAGGCCAGCAGCCACGCCAGCGCCGCCGCGGCCAGCGCGCGCCACGCGCGGAATTCGGGCTCGCCCCAGCCGGCCAGCAGCAGCAGGACCGAAGAGATCCCCAGGGCAAAACCGGACACCCAATTGGTCAGTGGAATCGCCGCCAGCACCACCGCCGCCGCGAAAATCCGCGGATACCCGCGGCCCGTTGCCGCCCGCCACACCGCCAGCAGCGCCACCGGCAGCAGCGTGAGACCGGTGTTATGCGGACCTTCGCCATACTTCGCCAGCACCTGGATTCGCCACGGAAGCTGTACGATGCCGCGGTCCTTCTCCACTGCCGGGAACAGCGCATACGATGGCGAAAGGAAGCTGTACGCCAGCGCCATGGCGAACGACCATCGCCGGCTCCCCGTGAAGTAGAGCGCGAAGAAGAACAGCGCCACCGGCCCCAGGCAGGTCGTCAGCGAAACGATCGTGCGGTAGATGGCATCGGGCGTCGCGTGCGGCAGCAGGTGTATCCACAACGCCGTCAGATACGGCAGCGCGGGAACATACATGAATTGCGTGGGCAGCCCGCAGTACGGAAACGGATTCCACCCCCAAGGGTTCGGGTGTTCGGAGAGGAAGCGGGCCATCCCCACGTACCCGCCTTCGATCGATCCGCGGAACGGCAGTTCGCCCGTCATGAAGAGTGGCCCGTTCAGCCACACGTTCAACAGGAAAATCGCCAGGGCCATCGGCCACTTGGCCCACTGCTTCACGCGCGCCGCTCCCGCCGAATCCCCAACACGATCAGGCCCACCACTACTATCAGCGAGAGTGCCGCAACCGCGAACCCCACCTGGTTTTCGAGCGGCGTCACGAAGGCCAGCCGGATCTCCTGATCCCCTGGCGGTGGATCGATCGCCATGAAGCCCATGGCATCCTTGCGCACCGCCAGCGGAGTTCCGCCCGACCACGCATGCCACGCCGGATCGTAGCTCTCCTGCACCACCACCGATTGGCCCGCATCCAGCCTCGCCCGCACCCGCATGGCATCGGTGCTGTCCCGGGTTAAGGTGCCCGGCGAATCCGGGCCCTTTTCGATGACGTCGGCGTACGCCTGAAGATATTCCACGTCATCGTTGAATCGCGGGCGCTGGCACGCGTTCAGGCGCGCCGTCTCCACCACCCGCACCCGCGCCGGATAGCGCCGCGGCACGCGGTAGATCTTGTTGTCTTCGTGGTCGTCATAGATCACCGGCAGCGCGCCTTCGAATTTCTTGGGAAACACGAAGTCCTTGAATATCTCCTGCGACTTTTTGTCCGACACGTAGACCGTGTCCACCCCCATGCACTGCATCCACAGAATGGCCGGCTCGGGCTTGGGCCCCAGGTTGATCTCCCATTGGGCCTGCTCGGCCTCGCCGTTCAAAACACCCTGGTCGCTGCCGCCGCCGATCTGCGGCAGGTCGTGCCACGTATCGAACCAGAAGCGCACCGATCCGGTGGGCAGCGCGCGGCTGTCCGGCATGTTCTGCCAGAGAAACTCGGAGACCTTGTATTCGATGCGGTCCTGGTAATTCGGCCACAGCGCGAACATGTGCCAGGCATGGCGGATGTAGCCCGCGGTGGTGGCGAATGCCGCCACCACTACCACGGCCGCGGCGATGCGCGGCGCCAGTCCCGGGCGGTTCCACAGCCAGCGCAGGAAAGTCCCCACCAAAAGGATCAGCACGAAGTCCAATTCCGGGACCAGCCGCCCGGGCTCGCCGGTCACCCGGAAATTGAAGTAGTAGTTGCCCAGCACGTTGAGCGAAAAGAAGACCGCGCACCCGGCCGCGAACACCGCCCACGTGCGCTCCTTCCTGCCGCGCGCGAACCGGTCGCACATCACCGCGTACGCCACCGCCACCACCACCGCCACCCAGATGGACCACGTAGTGCCGTGCTCGGAAACGTACTTCATGTTTTCCGCCGTCACCTTGAAATACGACGGCACCAGCCAACTGGCCGTCAGGCCGTAAGCCAGCACCGGGATCGCCACCGCCGGCAGCACGATGCGCTTGTCCTGCCGGGTGATCCAAAAGCTCCACACCAAAATCGGGTAGAAAACCGCCAGCGCCGTGGCGCCGTAAAAGTTGTTGGAAGCCACCGCGGCACAAAACACGCCTGCCCACGCGACCGCCGCCAGGCTGCGCTTCTCCATCGCGATCCAGGTGAACGCCAGCGCGATGGGGATCAGCGCGAACGCCGTCATGTGCGGACCTTCCCCGTACTTGGCCAGCACCCCCAGCCGCACGGGCAGCCGTTTCCATGCGTCGTTCCGCATGTTGGTCATGAACAGGAACGAAGGCGACATCAACGCCGAGGCCAATCCGCACAACCACGCCATGCCGCGCGACCCGCTGGCCACCCGCACCAGCAGGTACACGCCCGCGATCCCGATACAGTAGAAAATTCCGGTGTAAAAGTGGTAAGCCTTCACCGGCCAATAACCGGTGACCATCGAGATTACCGCGGTCCCGTACCGCAGTCCCGGCGGATAAACGTAATCGAAGCGCGTGCCCCCGTACCACAAGGGCTGCCACTGGGGATGCGGCCAGTGCGCAATCAGGAAGCGCGCATCGCCGATGAACGTGCTTTCAATCGAGGCCCATTTGTCCAGGTACTTGGCTTTGAGAAAAGGCCGGATCAGCGCCACGGCAAACACGAACAGAAGGAAGAAATCCAGCAGGATTTCCTGGCGGCGGGAGAGTTTGATCATTGCATTCGATTCATTATTATTGCACTCCTGCAAAAGAGCGCCACCATCAAGGCGAACGAGGCAACCGAAACCACGGCTGCAAACGGCCCATCCGGGCGGCCGGCGAAATGAAGCAGGATCTCGCAGTCGCCTTCGCACTCCGGTTGGATCGCTATCAGGCCCAGGCCGTCCGCGGAGACGGGCACTTGCCGCTCGCGGACCCAGGCCTTCCACCCGCGGAACCACGCCACCTGCACCGACACCAGGTCGCCCGGCCGCGCGTTCGTCCGGATGCGCGCCGTATCGCCGCGCAGCCACTCGAAACTGGCGAAGGGTCGCGAACTGTCCCCGAGGGCTTGGGCGAATTTCACCACTTCGGAATAGTCCATTCGGCCGCCGGGGCGCCGTGGCACCAGATCTTCCGTCCGCACCACGTGGGCCAGCGACGGACGTCCCCGCGGAACTGCATATATGGTATCGCCGTGTTCCCGGTGCAGCACCGGATAGAGCCCCTCAAAGCGGCTCGGCTGCAGGATGTCCTGGTACTTGTCGGTGCTCGAAGGGCCGCTCACCACCAGGGCGTCCACGCCGAGAGCCTGCAGCCAGGCCTTGGTGGCTTCCGTATCCTTGGGATCGGTCATGTGATTTACCAGGTAATGGACCCAGTCGAGCACGGGCAAAGACTGGCCCTGCAGGCAGCATCCCATCATCTGGGGAGTCTCCGAAAATGCATTCAGCCAGAAGGAAAAGGAACCGGCGGCATAGACTCGTTGCCCGTGCAGGTTGGCGTCCAGCCATTGCGCCGTCGAATACTCCGAGCGGCTGGCGAGGTCCACGGGCTGGGTGTCGATTTGCGCCTCGGTGCGGTAGTTGCTGAACTGAACTGCGATGGGCGCCAGACAGGCCGCCCACACCACCGGCCGGATCCAGCGCGGAATGCGGCCGTAGATCGCCCAGGCGGCGCCGCCCAGCAGGAGGCAGGCGCCCATCTCCATCTCCAGTTGCATGCGCAGCGGCTGCGGCACCAGTTCGAGCTTGCGGAAATCCGCGGCCAGGACCACCGCGGTGATCAACCCGAAATAGAGGATGGCGAAACGAAGCCAAAGCGGCAGGCGCGTGCGGGCCAGCAGGTGGCCGCCAGCCGCGACCGCGGCGAGCGCCAGCAACAGCAGCAGCGATTCATACTTCAGGCTGCCTGCGTAGTCCGGGTGCATGGAGCCCATGTTGGCTCCGATGGTGGCCAAGGCCGAAGGGGGCACCCCGTAGCAGGCCAGGCCATACGCGAAGACGGCCGCGCTCGCCGCCACCACCCAGGCGGCCGCGCGCCGGCCCGCCGGCTGCACCGAGATCCAGCAGAAAACTGCCAGCCCGAGCGCCCCCGTTCCCGGAACGTTGGTGAGAAGCACGAGAGCGATAGCCAGCGCGGCGGGAGCGAGCGCCCGTCCGGTTCTACGCGCGAGCGCGTTCTCCAGCGCCAGAATCGCTACCGGCAGGATGGTCATGGCGGTGATGTGCGGGCCTTCGCCATAGACCGTCAGCACCTGCAGTCGGCGTGCGGACCAGAAGCCGCCGAGATCCTGCGCCACATCCGGCATCAGCAGCGCCGAGGGCGAGAACAGCGAATAGAAGAGCGCCGAAAGGAAGGCCGCGCCGCGATGCGCCCCCATCCGCACGGCCATCCAGTAGACGGTCGCCGGGCCTAAAGCGTAGGTCACGCCGGTGACGCCGTGATAGGCCCGCGCGGCGGAGATCTTCCCGAGCGAAGCGGCGATCGCGACCATCATGTGGAGCACCGGAACGTAGGTGTCCTGGAACGGCATTCCGCAGTGCCACAGCGGAAACCAGGAAAAGTCTCCCCAGTGCCTGGAGACGTAGCGGGCAATCGCAATGAACGAGCCTTCGATGGAACCGAACTCGTCCATATACTCGACCTGGAAGAGGCGCCAGCAGACGGCCAGGTTCAGCGCCGTCAGCAGGAACACCGCGGGGATGTGGGAGCGCGCCATCCATTGCCGCATGATTTCAGTATCGCTGTCCTGTGCCGGGGATTGGTTTTGGGCGGGGAGGGAAGGAGCGGATAACCGGACCCCCTCCTCCGCAGAGCCTCCGGAAATGATACGCTGGACGGTTATGCAGATTTCGGATGTTTACGTGGGCCTGGGCGAAGAGGTGTTTGCCCAACTCATCCGCAGCATTTCGATCGGCAAACTGAGGACGTACCAGATCTACGAAGGTTTCAAAGTAAGGGCGCACCTGCACAAAGTGAATACCGAGTCCTTGCGCAAATCGATTCCCAGGTTTTGGGTCCGGATCTCCGAACGGGAAGAGGATTTCGCGAAGGATCTGGCGCAGGCAGTGTTGGTGTCGCATCTCGACATGATTACGGCGGTGCTCGATCTGCTCGGGGTGCCGCACGAAAACGGGTTCTTTGCCAAGGACATGGACCCGAAGCCGTACTTTACCGAGGGCTGGGAAAACCGCGTCATGGAGAAGTTCCACGGAGTATATCCGGACGCGATTCTCGCCTTTTATATCAACCATTTACGATGGGAGTTGCTGAGCGCTACCGAGGTGTTCCGCCCGGCCTCCCCGAGCGCGGCCTGAATTTCGGCTGGTCGCGTGCAAGGATTTGTCAGAACCATGACAGTTCCCGGAAGGGCTTCGTTACGCAAATCTCTGCCTCTGCCGCTCAAGCCGTGGAACTCCCTATTTCAGAACCAGATACGGGTGTCGTCCGGGATGCTGCCGGAAGTGCTCCCGCCCTGCCGGTGTGGGGTTTTTATGCACCCGGAGAGACCCATGCGCCATAACACCCAAAGTGCCCCTATAAGCGCCTTGGGCTGTTGGGGTCCCGGAATGGAATGGCCGCAGAAAGGTGCCGGACGTGAATCATTGCGATTTCCATTACTCTCATCTGTTGCCCAAGAAGCCGGGCATTCTCCCGTTGGAGGAGACGATGATGAAGAAGTGCCGCCGCTGCGGCGCGGAGTTCATCACCAGGTCGCGCATCCGGAAAAGGTGCGACGTTTGCCAAACCGTCGTCTCCGCGGAGAAGCAGAAGAAAGCCAATGAGCGTCTGAAGGCGCGTCGCGCCGCCCGGCGGATGTGTCTGCTGAAAGCCGTTAACTAATCGTTGCGCAGCGCGGCCAGGGGGCCGACGCGAGAAGCCCTACGGGCCGGAATGTCCTCCGGCCGCAGCAGTACGACAGGGGCGGCGGCGAACACGAGGGGATCGTGCGGCTCGACCCCGAACAGCGTGGGATGGCTTTGGCTTTGGGCGGTGTTGTGATCGGTCTCGCGGCGGCCCTGGCGGAAACGCGCCACATGAGCCACCTGGCCATCACACCGTAAACGCCCGCGGCCGCCAGCACGATTGCCACGGCGGCGAAGATTCCCAGCAGCATCAGGTTGAAGCGGTGCGGCGCCACCGAATCGTCGACGTAGGCCTCCATCGTACGCCGGAGATAGGCAAGGCTCGATCCAGGGAAGAGAGCGCCGCCCGGAGGGCTGGAGCGAGAGCGGCTTCGTCCCGCCGGTCCGCACCACCAGGGTGACGGCCAGTGGGGGACCGCCGAACGGTTCTCGCGGAACGGCAGGTAAACACCGGCCACGGGCCTGGTTCCGGCGGCATCGGCCGCGGAAAACCGACGCCCCTGCAGCAGCACCAACCTGGGATGTGGCCGCAGTTGTTCGGAAACGGCTAAAAAGACCTTCAGAATCGCCGGCTGTAGCCCACGATAATCAGGTAATTTGCAAGATCTCCACCCCCGGAGGCGCCCATCTCGACATCGACCAGGCTTCTTTTGAAGTTCTGATGAACGCGTAGCGGAACATTCACCGTCCATGTGCCGCGGCCTCGGACAATGCCGAGCCCCGGGTCGAGATACAGACTGTAGCCCGGTCTGCGGAAGCCATTGCTGCCACCCACGATGTCCCGCACCGGGATGCCGTCGATCCGCGTTCCCAGGCTCGCGGAAATGCCCTGCTTCGGCCGTAGCGCATAAGTCACTCCGGACCGGAGGGAATATACGTCGGGGACGGACAAGGGCACCCCCGCGCTAGGCGAAGGCACCGCCGTCTGCTCGCGCGGCGTCATCAGGTACCAGCCGTAGAAATACGCTGAGGCCCGATTGAACAACTTCTGGAATGCTTGAGCCTGTAACACGATACCCAGGCCGCCATCGCCCAGTTGGATGGACTGATCGACCGGGCTCTGGATGGCCGAGCCGTTGGCTTGGAAGAAGTCGTCCACTACGGCGTTGTTCCCGCTCGGCGTCTTCAGACCCACCCCGAGGGCGACATTCCCGTTAGGGTGTTTGGCGGGGTTCCGCAGCCATACGTTGCCCACCAGGCTGACGTCGCCCAATCCCGCCGCGCTGACTTTGTGACGTACGCCATCGGCGTAGAAACGCGAGTGAGTGCCGCGCGAGAACGGCACGGTGAGCGTCACGCTGATCCGGTCGGAGACTCCGTAGCTCACGTTGACGTCCAGCGAGTCGATGTTGAGGAACAGGGGCTGCCCGAAGGGAGCAGCGGACTCCCGCACATCGGTACCGACGAACCATTGGTCGGCGCCGAGATGCCGGAACGCGACCCCCACCTCCCACCCGTGCGCTTTCAGGGGCCCGCCCGATCCGCCCAAACTGGGGGATAAGAATCGAACGGGCATTCAGCCCTGGGCCCACGATTTTATGGGAAGAGCGACGACAGCCAACACCATCGCCAACCGTGCAAGGCGGTGGCGCTGGGTTTCCGCGCGGTATGCCCGAGCCGGCTGGTGTTCGATCATCGCAGTATCCACCCGCTCATTTCCCGGCGCTGCCAACCGGGATCGTCACTAGCGCTGCGGGCTGCCACGCGCAGGTGATCTGCAGCGCCGCGGCGCCCGATTGCGCATCGGCCGGCAGCCGGAGATTGACCTGATAGGTATTGCTGGTGCCCGGATATCCCCCTGCATATAGTACGTCCGCCGGGCTCCCGTTGAGCGTCGCCTGCAACGGCGAATTGACCAATGCAAGGGGACTGGCCATGAATGGCTGGCCGGGGTCCGACGCCGCGTTTGTCGGTCCCAAGCCCGTCGCGAAAACCGTGAGTATCTCTCCTGGGAGCGCCGGCCTGGCTGCCGATACCTGAGAAAAGTCGGCCGAATGCAGGACCAGTGGACCCGAGCTGTTGCTCAAAACGGCCGGTGGCGTGAGGGGGATCAGAGTGAGCAGAAAGCTGCGTGTCCCTCCCCCCAGCGTCCTTCGGAGCGAAGGATCCTCTGCCACCGATGCGGCGCGGCCGGTCGTCGTGATCTGTGAGAAACCGGCTTGTCCCCGCATTCCCAGGAATGCTCCCGTCCCGCCGGTTATGGCCATGGTGCTGGCGGCGGTAGGGGATAGTCCAGAGGGTGAACCTGGCGGAGGCGGACCGAATCCCATGCCCGTAGCCATGATGGTGCCGATCGGAGTACCGTCCGCCTGCTGAATCTCCCATACCCAGTCGACGAAAAAGTTGCGGGTGGTATCCGCGATGGCCTGTCCGGGCTGCGGGTTTGGGGTATAGTTTGTGGTGGTGGCCCGAATCGACCAGGTGCCTTTGACGGGTTTTCCATTGACTCGTACGATGTCCGCCAAGCCAATGAAACTGGAGAAAGTCTTGGTGGAGACCGGCGGCGCCGCTTGTCCGGTGCCCGCGAGTTTACTGTAGTCTGGATTGTCGGCGTAGTAGTACGCGTAGTTCTCGATGTCGATTTGAATAACAACAGGTGTTTGTGCGCTGGATGGCACGGCTAAGGCGCTTGCCAGTGCGAACGCGGCCCACAGGGGTCTGAATGTCTTGTGGAACATGATTTTCCTCCGGTTCTGATTTCGGGGCGGCCTCAGCCGGCTCCCGTGGATTGAAATCATGGCACGCGCGGGGCAGCGCGTCCATGGATCGGGGATCAAGAACGCATCAAGTTTGTCTCAAGTAGTAAGCTGCTGCTTTTGAGGAACTTGCGCAAAACGGCCGCGGCGCGATCAGTTCCTGTGCCGTACGGTGCCGCGCCGCGGCCTTTGCGCTTTTGAGGAGGTTGTACGGCCACCATGAGTCAACGCCGGTATCGCTTCCTGGAGTTCGAGCTGGATCCCGAGCGTCATGAACTGCGGCGAGCCGGCCGTCCCGTCAAGATCGAGAACATCCCGTTCGATCTGTTGCTGCTTCTGGCCGAAGCCGGCGGGAGTCTGGTCACGCGCGAGACGATTATCGAGAAACTGTGGGGCGCCGGCGTCTATCGCGACACGGAACAGGGGATCAACACCGCTATCCGCAAACTCCGGATGGCACTGCGGGACGACCCGCAACAGCCGCGATACCTGCAGACCGTGGTGGGCCGGGGCTACCGTTTCATTGCGCCCATTAGCGCGGAACCGGCGGAAGCCGCTCCACCGGCGCCTCCTGAGGCCGGGCCCGCGCCTGAGGCTGAATCGACGCGGCCGTGGCGCCAACGCGTGGCCCTGGCGGTTGGCTTGCTGGCGATTGCGTTCGTCGCATGGTGGCTATGGACGCCGCGGTGGTCCCTGGGTAACCGACGCTCCATGCTGGCGGTGCTTCCCTTCTCCAACCTGACTGGCGACCCAGGCCAGCGCTATTTCAGCGATGGCCTGACGGAGGAAATCATCACCGATCTCGGCCGCCTCGACACGCGGCATCTGGGGGTAATCGCTCGCACGTCGGTGCTGCGCTACACAGAAACCACACGATCGATCCAGGACATCGGGAAGGAACTGGGGGTCGATTATATTGTTGAGGGAAGCGTGCGGAGCGAGGCGGAGAAGTTACGAATCACCGCGCAGCTCATCCGCGTTCGCGACCAGAGTCACATCTGGGCCCAGTCCTACGACCGGGAATCCCATACGATTCTGGGGATCGAGAGCGATGTGGCGGCAGCCATCGTTCGGGAAGTCACCGGACGCGTAACCCCGGATCGGCCGAATCGCGTTGCCCAGGCCAACACCCTCGACCCCGGGGCCTATCAACTCTATTTGCAGGGGCGCGAGTTGTGGAACCGCCGTACCGAAGACAGCATGCGGCGATCGATCGGGAAATTCGAGAGCGCGTTGGCGATCACTCCCTCTTATGCGGCCGCGTTCGCCGGACTCGCCGACGCCTACACGGCTCTCGGCTACGGCAACTATCTCGGGCCTTCCGAAGCCTTCCTCAAAGCGCGAAACGCCGCGGAGAAAGCACTGGCGGTAGACCCGGAAGCCCCCGAGCCGCACGCCTCGCTCGGATACGTCAACATGTATTTCGACTGGAACTTCCCGGCGGCCGAAGCCCAATTCCAAAAGGCCATCGAGTTGAATCCCAGTTTCGCGATTGCCCACGATTGGTATGGGATTCTGATGCTGGCGATGGGGCGCGGCGAAGAAGCTCGCGCGGAACTGGATCGTGCGGTCCGTTTGGACCCGTTCTCGCTGCCGCTCAAGACCGATCTTGGATTCCAACTCCATTACCGGGGGCTGAACCACCAGGCGATCCAGCAACTCTCGGCTGTGCTGGCGGAGAATCCCGCCTTTCCGTTAGCGCATTTCTGGCTCAGCCGCGTCTACGGCGCGGAACACCGGTGCCAGGAGGCGCTGGCCGAGCTGGCTTCCATGGGGCCGGCGCTCCAGGATTGGCAACCCGCGTTGGCGGCCCGAGGGCAGATTTCCGGCGCCTGCGGGCAGCGCGCGGAGGCGGAAGCCATACTCGGGCGTTTCCGGGAACTCGGCGAACAGCGGTATGCAACGTCGTATGGCGTGGCGTTGGTTTACGCCGGACTCGGCGAGAACGAGGAGGCCTTCCATTGGCTGGATAAAGCCTACGACGAGCGCTCCCACTGGCTGGTGTGGCTAAGTCTCGATCCGCGATGGAACGGTCTCCGCCCAGACCCTCGTTTCGATCCATTGCGGAGACGCGTCGGCCTCATCCGTTGAGGCAATCCACGGAAATCGCGGCGCCATCCAGTGCCCGCCGGTAAGGAGGATTCCCTTCCCGGTCTCGGTGGACGATTCGACGGCGGTCTGGAGCGGCCGCCGTAGGTTCGGCCGCCGAGGTTCAGGCCAGGGCCTTTCCGTACAGCGCGAGCAAGCGGCTCCACGCCTTCTCGGCCTGTGGCTCGTTGTAGACCGTCGAATCCGGAGGGCACCAGCCATGCGCGGATCCAGCGTACACTTCGATCTCCGCAGGAAGGTTGGCCTTTTCGAACGTCTCTTTGAGGACGGTCTTCTCATTGGGCGACCGCGCGTCGTCATTGGCCGCGATGGCGATGAGGAACTGCGCCTTGGTCTTGGCGGCCTGCAGGTGCGGACTGTTGGGCGTATCGGTCACGAGTCCGCCGCCATGGAATGAGGCGACTGCTCCGACACGATCGGGCACGGCGGCCGCGGTACGAAACGCAATCGGGCCACCCATGCAGTAGCCCTGCGTGCCGATCTTGCGATTCCTGGCCACGGACGTTTGCCCGTCCAGCCACCCGATGAACGCTTTCGCATCCGACATGTGGGTCGTCTCGTTCAGGGCTCGCGCGAGCGGCATCAGTTGCTGGATGGGAGTTGCAGCGCCGGCTTCCGCAGTGGGGGCTTTCTTGACACGGTAGAAAGGATTCACCACGAGGACGGAATACCCGGATTCGGCGAGCCGTTTGCCCATCTGGCGGAACGCCGGCCGCAGCCCGAAGATGTCCGGCCACACGAGAACGCCTGGGGCCGTGCCGCTGGCCGGATGCGCGAAGTAGCAGTCCGCGGCGCCGTCCGGGGTCGTTACGTTCACCTCCGATTCGGTCACTGCGACCGCGTTGGCGACTTGCGGCAGCAGCATGGCGATGCCTGCTCCCAACATGACGCCGAACTGCTTACGGGTCACCAGACCGAGAGCCTCGTACTCTTGCCGGTCCTTTTCAAAATGATCCTGATCGCACATATTCCCTCCTCATGGCCGCCTGGTTTCGCGGTAGAACCGCACGCGTCTCGCGCTATTATACAAACTCTTTCCGGTGTCCGTGAGACGTCGGATTTGGACGGGTGCACGCACTCCTGGGTGCAGCGTCGAGACTCTTCCGCCCCCTCACGGTCGCGGCTCTGTAACTCACGCTGAAATCGGCACAACCGCAACGGGGCCGCGACCGTGAGGGAGCGGTTTCCTGGACCGGCCGCGAGATCCCCACATCGGTTAAGCGCCCTCTGGGCTGTGGCGGAGAATTCCAGTGTGTGCGAGACTGAGGACTGGTCCTATCCTCGGAATGGCTCACCAGTCGATTCCTCGCGGACATATGGAGGAAAAGCACATGGCGAGCGAACGAATTTTGCCGGCCCACGCCGGCTTCCCGGCGCGCACGGCCGGAATCATCCTGATGTCCATGGTTCTTTGTAGCTTAACGGCCGGGCACATATTCGGGGATTCATCGGAAAAACCGACCAACGCGAAACCGGCCAAGGCGGCGCTCGCGGCCGTGCCCTTGCGCTTCGAAGCCAATCAGGGCCAAACTGACAGTCAAGTAAAGTTTCTATCCCGCGGCGACGGGTATTCGTTGTTTCTTACATCGAGCGAAGTTGTCTTCACGCTGCGGACGCCGGCTGGTGTCAAAGCTCCGCCGTCGGTTTTCCGCATGGAACTGCTGGGCGCCGAACGCCACGCGCAAGTTTCCGGCGCGGATAAACTTCCGGGCGCGGCCAACTATTTCATCGGTAACGATCCGAAGAAGTGGCGCAGCGGCATCAGCGCTTATGGCAAAGTGAAGTACCGGGGCATCTATCCAGGTGTTGACGCCGTTTTCTACGGCAACCAACGGCAACTGGAGTACGATTTCGTGGTGGCCCCGGGCGCGGACCCCACGCAAATTTCGCTGGGGCTCACTGGCGTGACGCCGAGTCTGGACATCGAGGGCAATGTTTTACTAAGACTGGCTGACGGCGATCTGGCTCTGAAGAAGGCAATCGTCTATCAGAATATCGGCGGCGGCAAGAAAATTGTCGATGCCAGGTACGCCATCGCCGGCGGCAAAGTCCGCTTCGAACTGGGCAAGTACGACCACAGCCAGACGCTGGTGATCGATCCCGTATTTTCGTATCTGACGTATTTGGGCGGCTCCGGCCCGGACCAAATCGGAGGCAACCAGGTTGTGAACCAGACCACTAGCCCGGCACAGGCTCTGGCGATTGACTCTGCCGGCGATGTCTATGTCACCGGATTTACCACTTCGGCGGATTTTCCCGTGGCCCATCCATATCAAGCCACCAGCAAAACGAATACATGGACGGCCTTTGTCAGTGCGCTGAACCCCTCCGGCACGGCGCTTCTGTACTCCACGTATCTGGGGGGGTCGGTTTACACCGCGGGGAGCTCGATCGTATGGGATAGCCACGACAACGCGGTCTATGTTGTGGGCACCACGAATTCCCCCGATTTTCCGATCACGGCAGGCGCTTTCCAGACGATCTTGTCGCCGGGGATGGTGGGCGGCAAGGAAGGCAGTGCCGGCCAATACAACGCCTTTGTGGCGAAGTTCAGCGCCGCCGGTCAACTCACGAACTCGACCTTTTTGGGCGGAAACCCCCAAACCGCGGGATTTGGAGTTGCAACGGACTCTCAGGGCCGAGCCTACGTTGCCGGCTTCACCGTGTATAATTGCATCCCACCTTACTCGCCCTCTTACTCTTGCTTCCCAACTACACCGGGGGCGGTCATTCCGGCGGGCACAATTTCGCAGAATGGGGATGGCTTTATATCCGTTTTCGACGCCAAGCTATCGACGCTTTTGTATTCCACTCTCCTCGGCGATCCGAATGGCGCGCAGACAAACACTTCGGAGGCCTTTAGCGTGACGGTGGACCCGAGCGGGAATTTCTATGTGGTTGGGGTTACGGGCTCGCCAAGCCTGCCTACGACTCCGGGCGCGTTCCAGCCGAAACTTGGGACGAGCAATGCCATACCACTTGCAGGCTTTGCCGCCAAGTTCGGACCGGTAAGCGCAAGCGGAGCCAGTCTCATCTACCTTACCTATTTGGAAGCGACGGGAGTCAGCTTCGGCGACTTGCCGGGCGGCGTGGTTGCCGACACCCAGGGCAACGCTTACATCGGTGGCTACACGAACTCAGCAGCGTTCCCCTTGACGCCGGGCGCCTATCAGGGCACTTGCAAGGGAAACAGTTGCGTATTCGCGACCAAGCTGAACTCCAAGGGAACCGGTTTGGTCTGGTCCACTTTTGTGGAAGTCGCCGACTACTTCGGATCGATTCAACTCGATGCCCAAGGGAATGTGTACGTGACCGGTCACAGCAACGAATTTTTCGAGGGAGTCAATCCGCTGCAGCCTGGTCTGCTCTCCGGGGGGTTCGTCTCGAAACTCGACCCGACGGGAAGCACCTTGTTGTTTTCTTCGGTGGTAGGAGCCGGCGTTGGCATTAACGGCAATTCATCTCTATCGGGCGTGGCGGTGGACGTGCAAGGGAACATTTATGTGGCGGGCAGTATCAACGACGCTACACTCCCGACGACACCCGGCGTGTTTCAGCCTTCGTTCCGCGGAGGCCAAGGCGCTTACGGCGACGGCTTAATCGCCAAGATCAACTTATCCACGGTGGCGCCGCAGGCGCCCACGATCGCATCCGGTGGCATCGTCCCCGTTGACGGTTCCTCTGCCACGATTCAGCCCGGTGAATGGGTCTCGATTTACGGCACCAATCTCGCCGCCGCCTCCGCAACCTGGACCGGCAACTTCCCCACGTCCCTCGGCGGCACCAGCGTCACAATCAATGGCAAGCCGGCGTACCTATGGTACGTCAGCCCCGGACAGATCAATCTGCAAGCCCCGGACGACACCACGACGGGAAGTGTCCCCGTCGTAGTGATGACCGCCAACGGGAGCGCAACGTCCAGTGTAACGTTGGCGCAGTTCGCTCCTGCATTCCTCCTGCTCGACACCAAACACGTGACCGGTATCATCCTCCGGTCCGACGGCACCGGGGCTTACGGCGGAGGCGCCTACGACATAGCCGACCCCACCGGCTCGTCCCTCGGTTATCCGACGGTTGCGGCGAAGGCAGGCGATTCCCTTCTGCTATTCGGAGTCGGATTCGGGCCGACCAGTCCGTCGGCGCCGGCCGGCCAGGCCTTTTCCGGAGCTGCGTCAACCACTAAAACCGTGAACGTCCTCATCGACAACGTGAGCGTCATCCCAGGCTTCGCAGGATTGTCCGGCGCCGGACTCTACCAGATCAACTTGATACTGCCCGCAGGTCTTGGCGCCGGAGATGTCACGCTGGCGGCAAGCGTGAATGGCGTGCCGACACAGTCGAATGTCGTAATTTCCGTGCAATAACGCGGCTCTGCGCCGCTGGTGGACGTGCGGGCCGTCACGTTGCCGGCCACCGGGCAATTTCGTAGTGCAACTCTTTCCGAGAGGCGCCGGACGGTCCAACCCAGGGCGGCCCCAGCGGTTGCAGCGGAGGAGGCGCCCGGGGTTCTCCGCAATGGCGGGCGGCAAGATGTTGATGGCGACAGCGCCGGTGGCGCGGTGTGGCGGCAAAGTGATAATGTCCCCTTTTGGCAAAGTAGAAATGTCCTCTTGACAGCCC
>OMOG01000759.1 GCA_900290305.1 Candidatus Sulfopaludibacter sp. SbA4 | reverse complement strand
CGATGTCACTCCCGGCTGCAGGCTGAGCAGCTCCACCACGTTGCGCGTCTGCAGCGGAAGCTGCCGCACCTGGCGTTCGTTGTACGGGTTGCCCACCGTGGCGTCCGTGGTGTTCACCGGGGATTCCTCGGCGGTCACGTTGACCTTCTCACCGGTGGCGCTGAGCGTCATCGTGACATTGATCGTGATGGGGGTATTGACCAGCAACTGGATGTTGTCGCGCGTCATGCTGGCAAAGCCCGGCTTATCGACGACCAACCGGTACGTGCCGGGAATCACCTGCGGAAAACTGTATTGGCCGGTGGCGTCCGTGAAGATACTTCGCTTCGACCCGTTTTCGGCGTTGCTCAATGTGACGATGGCCTCGGGGACCACGGCTCCGCTGGGATCGGCGATCACGCCGCGCAGCGACGCGGTGGATTGAGCGTATGCGGCAGCACACGCAAGCACAAGCGCAAGACTGGTGAATTTCAAATTGCACCCCTATCTGGAAGATGATTGCAATGGGATTTCCGAATAGCGAGAGACGGGCTCGCTTGGAATTGCGTCGGCCGGCCCCAGACAGGGGGGCAGCTCTCACCGTGCGTTAGAAGTGATTATGCGCTGCCACCGCGGAGGTGTCAAAAAGATCCCATGGATGAGCCCCATAAAATTATCTGATCGAGGACCGTGTTACCGGGCTTTGGCGATCAGCGCGGTCGAGGCCGTCGCGAATCCGAAGCGTTCGGACAACAAATCTTTCGACGTGAAACCGGCTTTGCCGATACCTTCCCGCCCGTGCTCGCGGGTGTTGGCGAGTATGTGGTACAGTTCATGCGCCACCAGGCGCGCCATGGCACGCCCGTACAGATAGTCGCGTTGCGCATCGGCCTCACCGGCCAGCGATGGGGCCAGCAGCCGGGTCAGACTGTCGCAATTCAGCCAGCTAAAAGGCAGCACCTTCGCGCCCGAGACATGCGTGGACGCCAGACTATCCGCGCGCCCGGTGTGCCCGGCCGCGAGCCACCCCGGCGGAACTCCGCAGGAGCCGCGCAGCTCGACCACCACCAGCTCCGCATTGTCCACATTCCGGTCGGGCGACTGTGCATCGCGCCACTCCACACGATATCCCGGCACGCTCATGAGCGCGCCCAATTCCCGTTTCATGTGCTCCAGGGAACGTGCGGGCTGAACGGAATCGGTCTTCAGATACACCACAACATCGGGGCCGGCCGACGGGGTCGACCCGGTCCAGGCAGAGGAAACCACGGGGTTCAAAAGGCAACACAGTGCCCACAGCCGCGCGGACATGGCGCAGAACTCATCTGCATTATACACTGCCACTTAAGAAAAGATGCGAGCGCAGCGAGCCACCTTCCCTAACCCCTAACCCCTAACCCCTAACCCCCAACCCCCAACCCCCAACCCCCAACCCCTC
>OMOG01000763.1 GCA_900290305.1 Candidatus Sulfopaludibacter sp. SbA4 | reverse complement strand
GGAGACGTACGAGTTGCATTGGGTGGTGCGCAAGAAGAAGGACCGCATCCCGCCCGGCGCCGACGAACGCGATCGCGCCAAGTTCGGGAAGGCGCAAAGTTACATGGTGCTGCTGGACGACAAGGTGGCGTGCAAGAATCTGCGGTGCCGCAAGCGCTTCGATATTTCGGGCGTGAAGACCATGGCGTTTCTGTAGCGGCGCCTCAGCGCGGCCCCGAATTCCCGCGAGCGCAGAACCGGGGAGAAGCTGCCAAAGAATTGAGCCACGGATGAACACGAATAAACACGGATAAAACAATGCAGTGGGTTTATCCGCGTTGATCGGTGTTCATCGGCGGCTCCTTTTGGTTTTCTTTACGCCTTCTCCTTCTGTGGCCGCGCTGGGCGCGCCGGCATGACCTCAACCCGATATGCCATGAGCCGCTTCGAACTCGGCGAAGAACTCCTCGATGTCGCGGCCCTTTGCCTGACGGGCTTCCTCCAGGCCTTGGCGGATACCTTCGTACACGTCGGCGCGGGCAGCGATATCGAGCAGGCGCTGGTAGGTATGGGAGTCCTGTGCGACCGCCGCAGCCTTGCTTTTCACTACGATGCGCGTGCTCTTCCTGATCTGCTTCATCAAACCTCCAGGAGCGCCGCCGAAATGGCAAGCCAACCCAAAATAGCACCTTTTCTACCAGGCCGCGGAGAAGGACTGGCTGGTGGCCGCGGGATTCGATCTGCAGGAAGCCATTGAGCGCGATCCCTATCCCGAGGTCGAATACCCCAGCCGCCGGGCGTATCTGTTCGCCCGAGCAGGGTAGAATGGAGTCAGAGTGCTGGTCTCGATCATCCCCAAGCTCGACTCTGAAGTGTCCGTGCCACGCCCCCAATGGCTGCGCGCACCGGCGCCCGCGGGCGAGAACTACCGCGAGCTGAAGGACCTGATCGGGCGCCTCCGCCTGCATACCGTGTGCGAGAGCGCGGCATGCCCCAACGTGGGCGAGTGCTGGAACCATCGCACCGCCACCTTCATGATCCTGGGCAACGTGTGCACGCGCCGCTGCGGATTCTGCGCGGTGGAGAAAGGGGCGCCGCTGCCGGTGGATTACGATGAGCCGCAGCGCGTGGCCGAAGCGGTGGCGGCCATGGGGTTGAAGTTCGCCGTGATTACGAGCGTCAATCGCGACGACCGCGAAGATGGCGGCGCGGAGCTGTTCGCGTTGGTGATCCGGGCGATTCGCGAGCGCGTTGCGGGCTGCGGGATCGAAGTGCTGATCCCCGATTTTCAGGGCAGCCGCGCGGCCGTCGAAACCGTGATGGAAGCCGCGCCCGACGTGTTGAATCACAATACCGAGACGGTGCCGCGCCTGTACCGGCAGGTGCGCCTGGGCGCGCGCTACGAACGGTCGCTGGATGTTCTGGCGTACGCCAAACA
>OMOG01000764.1 GCA_900290305.1 Candidatus Sulfopaludibacter sp. SbA4 | reverse complement strand
GGGCTGGCGAGGAAGGTGCGCCCGCCCTTGCCCTGGCGGCCTTCGAAGTTGCGATTGCTGGTGGAAACGCTGTACTGGCCGGGCGAAAGCTGGTCGCCGTTCATGGCGATGCACATGGAGCAGCCGGGCTCGCGCCATTCGCAGCCGGCCGCGCGGAAGAGATCCGGCAGGCCCTCGGCGATGGCCTGGCGCTTGACCTCTTGCGAGCCGGGCACCACCAGCACGCGGACCTTGGGGTTGACCTTGCGGCCCTTCAGCAGGGCAGCCGCGCTGCGCAGATCGGAGATCCGGGAATTGGTGCAGCTTCCGATGAAGACCACGTCGATGGGGTGGCCGAGCAGCGGCTTGCCGCCCTCGAGCCCCATGTACTTGAGCGCCTTGGCGATGGAATCGCGCGCCATGGGATCGGCGACCTGCGACGGGTCGGGTAGTGCGGCGGTGATCGATAGGCCCATTCCGGGGTTGGTGCCGTAGGTGATCATGGGCTCGAGCGACTCGGCGTCGATGGTCACGCTGCGGTCGTAGGCTGCGCCTTCGTCGGTGGGGAGCTGCCGCCAGCGCGCCAGGGCCGCATCCCAATCGGCTCCCTGGGGGGCGTGCGGGCGACCGGCGAGATATTGAAAGGTGGTGTCGTCGGGGGCCACCAGGCCGGCGCGCGCGCCGCCTTCGATGGACATGTTGCAGACGGTCATGCGCTCTTCCATGCCCAGGGCGCGGATGGCGCTGCCGGTGTATTCGAACACGCTGGCGGTGCCGCCGCCCACGCCGATCCGGGAAATCAGCGCGAGGATGATGTCCTTGGCGGAGACGCCGGGCTTGAGCGACCCATCCACGCGCACCTGAAAGGTCTTCGACTTCCGCTGCAAGAGGCATTGGCTGGCGAGCACGTGCTCCACTTCACTGGTGCCGATGCCGAAGGCCAGCGCGCCGAATGCGCCGTGGGTGGCGGTGTGGCTGTCGCCGCAGACCACCGTCATGCCGGGCTGCGTGAGGCCCAGCTCGGGACCGATGACGTGCACGATGCCCTGGCGGTCGCTGTGGATGCCCAGGCAGCGGATGCCGAATTCCGCGCAGTTGGTTTCCAGTTGCGCGAGCTGTTTGGCGGCGATGGGGTCGACGATGGGCAGCGAGCGGTCGGTGGTCGGGATGCTGTGATCGGCGGTGGCGATGGTGAGGTCGGGGCGGCGGACTTTGAGCCCCCGCTCGCGCAGGCCGTCGAAGGCCTGGGGCGAAGTGACCTCGTGGACCAGGTGCAGGTCGATGAACAGCAGCGTGGGAGCGCCGGGCTGTTCGTGGACCACGTGGGAGTTCCAGAGCTTTTCGATTATCGTTTGGGGCATAGAAAAAGGGGTTGGGGGTTGGGGTTTAGGCTCGCCATAGCGCGAGTGGGTTGGGGATGTGTGCGGCTACCGCCGCTCCAACTTCCTCTGTCGTGGCGGGGGGGCCTGTGGGCCTAAGGTCCGCGGTGACTTTGCCGCTGCGGAGCACGGCTTCGATGGCCGTGTCCACGGCGGCGGCTTCTTCCTTTAAGCCGAAACTGTATTCCAGCATGGCCGCCACATGGCCGCCACCGAGCCGATGGCGCCCAGCGGATTGGCTTTGTTCTGTCCGGCGATGTCGGGCGCCGAGCCGTGCACCGGCTCGTACAGACCGACCCACGCGCCGGACGGACGGCGGTCGCCGATGGATGCCGAGGGGAGCATGCCGATCGATCCG
>OMOG01000770.1 GCA_900290305.1 Candidatus Sulfopaludibacter sp. SbA4 | reverse complement strand
CTAGCTTAGCAGGAAGGACCTGAACGCCGCGGCCGTACGCTTATCACGTGTATGTGAAGAGCGAACCATCGCGACAAGAATGGCGGCCATGGAAAGCCCGATGGCGGTCGTCGAAACAGAGACCTTCTTGGCGAGTGCCGCCCGCCTCGGGATTAGCGAAACGGAACGCGCGGCATTAATTATCTATCTCGCCGCCAACCCGGAAGTCGGTGTGGTCGTGACCGGAACCGGCGGGGTCCGGAAACTCCGATGGGCACTTCCCGGAAGGGGCAAGTCCGGCGGCGCGCGGGTGATCTGCTACTACCACAACGAATCGATCCCTTTTTATGGGCTGAACATCTGCGCCAAGAACCAGAAAGCGAACCTATCCGCCGCCGAGAAAAAGGCGGCGCGCAAAACAGTAGCCGCGATCATAGCCGAACACAGCAGGAGGCAATAGCTGGTATGCCGAAGCAATCCAAACCCAAAGTCAAAAGGCGCGCGCCGAAGAGCACGGCCGCCGGCCGGGCCCTTCTAGCCAGCCTCGACCAAGCTCTCGCATACGCCCGAGGCGAGCACGTCCCAGGCATCCGCGTCACCTACGTCCAGGTAGATCGCCCCGCTCCCATCGACGTGCGCGCGATTCGCCAAAAGCTCGGCCTGAGCCAAACGAAGTTCGCCGCGCGCTTCGGATTCACTCCCGCGACGATAAGAAACTGGGAGCAGGGCCGAACCCAGCCGGATGGTCCCGCTCGAGTCCTTCTTGCGGTCATCGCCCATCATCCGGACGCCGTGGAAGACGCGCTCCGAAGGGCGAGCTGACTCTGCCCGCAAGTGAAACTTCTCGCGCAGTCCGCGGCCAGCTACAGGTCACCGGGAACAAGCCCCGTCTTCTTGGCCAGTGCCTTCATGGCCGTCGGGCCCAGCGTGACCTTGTCATGGTAAGCGAACACGGCCATTTCTGGGATGGATGTTTAGGCGGCAATGAAGGAAACGTTCATGGGCCCGGGCACAGCCTCGCCGTGTTCCAGACGGTCTGCGATCAGGCGCAACGCCAGAGCTTGAACGGCTGCGGTGGCCTGCTTCTTGGTGCGGCCATACGCCGTGACGCCGGGGAGCGCCGGGATGTCGGCCAACCACCGCCCATCTTCCCCCCGGTAATACTCGATGGCGAGCGAGAATCCTTCGCCCGCAGGAGTTTCGCCATGACTCCATCATGCCACGGACCCGCCGTCACCGCAGCGCCACGGGCTTTCCGCCCTGCTCTTTGCTCCGCTGCGCCGCGTCCATGAACGCGAACATTTCGAGCGTCTCGGCGTTCGCCACCGGCGGCTTGCCGGTCAGGAAGAACTTGACGATCTCCACCACCAGCGGGTGATAGTCGGTAGCCTCACCGGCCTTCGGGTGGCTCACCACCACCTCGCGCCCGCGATTCACGATCGCGCCGTAATCGCTGTACGGCCGGACCGCGCGCACCGTGCCGAGCCGTCCGTCCTTCCATCGCCCCACGATCACGTCGGAGTCGGCGCTCGAAGTCCGGGTCACCGACTCGCAGCCCGGGCCCATCAGCGTGTACAGGATCTCGATAGGGTGCACCGCGTACCAGGCCAGCTCCAGGTAGTGGTGCGGCTCGAGCGGCCCCGGCCCCCACGTGATGACTCCGGTGGCATCGGTGACCTTCGCAGCGCCGATCGCGCCGAAGCGCAGGCTCGACGAGCTGAACCACACCACTCCAGCCTCCTTCGCCAGACGTGCGATCTCGCGTGCGTCTTCGAGCGTGGAAGCCAGCGGCTTGTCGATGAACAGCGGCTTGTGCGCCGCAATCACCAGCCGCGCCTGATCGAGATGTACCCGGCCATCGATGCTCTCGATCAGCACCCCGTCCACTTTCGCCAGCAGCGCCGGGATGTCGGGCACGATCTCGACTCCCCACTTCGAGTGGATCTCTTCGGCGTATTGGTCCACCCGCCGCGAGCTGTCTTCGATGTCCTTGCTACCGCCCTTGTACGCGGCCACCACGCGCGCGCCCGAGCCAGGCTCCTCATTGAGCAGCTTGGTAAAGGCCGGCACGTGCGAGGTGTCGGTTCCGATGATGCCCACCCGGAAGTCCGCGCCCGCCGCCGAGAGCGCGCCCGCAAGCAGTAACAGTGTTGTTCTCACGATGGCATTGTACACTGGGTTCATCTCACAGAATGGAGCTAACAACCCCGCTTACCTACGTCAAAGGAGTCGGCCCGGCGCGCGCCGCCATGCTGCAGGCCAAAGGACTCGTCACCGCCGAGGACCTGCTCGGCTACGTCCCTTTCCGCTACGAAGACCGCAGCAACATGAAGACCATCGCACAGCTCGCTCCCGGCGAGATGGCCACCGTGATTGCCGAGGTGCTGGTGGCGAAGCTTTCGGGCTTCAAGCGCAAAAACCTCGGCCTGTTCGAAGTGCGTTTCAGCGATGCCTCGCGCGCCATCCTGGTGGGCAAGTGGTTTCACGGCGGCTATCTCGCCAACGTCTTCGGCGAACGCATGAGGGTGGCGCTCTACGGCAAGGTGGAATTCGACAGCTACGCCGGCGAGCTCACCATGCTGCACCCGGAATTCGAAATCCTCTCCGGCGACGATGACGATGGCGAATCCTCGCTCCACGTCGGCCGCGTGGTCCCCATCTACGAAGGAGTTTCCAAGATCACCGCGCGCATGCTCCGCGTCCTGACGCATCGCATTCTGGAATCGCTGCCGCCGGAGGACGACTACCTGCCGCAGTACGTGCTCGACCGCCTCAAGCTGCCCGACCGCTGGACGGCCATCCGCCACACACACTTTCCGCCGCCCGATTCCGACCTGCGTCTGCTCAACGCATTCCGCTCGCCGGCGCAATTCCGCCTCATCTTCGAGGAGTTCTTCTGGCTGGAGTGCGGGGTCGCCCTCAAGCGCGCCAAGGCCCGCCTGCTGCCCGGCATCGCGTTCGAGATCAACGACCGCGTGCGCGAACAGGTGCGCGCCATGCTGCCCTTCAAACCGACCGAGGCGCAGAAGCGCGTCATCAAGGAAATCGCCGAGGACATGAAGGCGCCGCGCCCCATGAACCGCCTGCTGCAGGGCGACGTGGGCAGCGGCAAGACCATCGTGGCCGCCGAAGCCGCCGTCATCGCCATCGAGAACGGCTACCAGGTGGCGGTTCTCGCGCCCACCGAAATCCTGGCCGCGCAGCACGCGTTTTACTTCAAGCAGATCCTGTCGAAGCTCGGCTACGTCACCCTGCTGCTCACCGGCTCGTTCACCCCGCGCGAGAAGGCGCAACTCAAGAAGCTGGTGTCCGAAGGCCTGGCGCAGGTGGCCATCGGCACGCACGCCCTGCTCGAAAAGGACGTGGAGTTCAAGCGCCTGGGCCTCGCCATCGTCGATGAGCAGCACCGCTTCGGCGTGCTCCAGCGCCTCGGCCTGGTGCAGAAGGGAGTCCATCCCGACGTGTTGGTGATGACCGCGACCCCCATTCCGCGCACGCTCGCCATGACGCTCTACGGCGATCTGGATGTCTCGGTGATAGACCAGCTTCCGCCCGGGCGCAAGCCCATCGTCACCAAACACACTACCGACGACCGCATCGAGCAGGTCTACAGCTTCCTCAAGAAGCAGATCGACGAAGGCCGCCAGGCGTACGTCGTCTACCCCGTGATCGAGGAATCGGAGACCCAGGCCATGAAGGCCGCCGAGAAGATGTACGAGCACTTATCGCGCGAGGTCTTCCCCACGCTCTCCGTGGGGCTCATGCACGGCCGCCTGGGCGCCGGCGAGAAGGAAGCGGCCATGCAGCGTTTCAAGGAAGGGCAGATCCAGATCCTGGTTTCGACCACGGTGATCGAAGTCGGCGTGGATGTGCCCAACGCCAGCGTCATGCTGATCGAGCAGGCCGAGCGATTCGGCCTGGCGCAGTTGCACCAGCTTCGCGGGCGCGTGGGCCGCGGCGCCGCGCAGAGCTATTGCATCCTGGTGACGGAGAAGATGAACGACGCCGCGCGCCACCGCATCCGCACCCTGGTGGAATCCACCGACGGTTTCCACATTGCCGAGATGGACTTGAAGCTGCGCGGGCCCGGCGAGTTCTTCGGCACCAAACAATCGGGCCTGCCCTCGCTGCGGGTGGCGAACATTTTGCGCGACAGCGAGGTCCTGGAGATTGCGCGCCGCGAGGCCGTGGACTTCATTGCGCGGCCGCCCTCGGAAGAGAACCTGCTGCGCGCCGTCGCGTATATTCGCGACCACTGGCAGCGGCGCTACGGCCTGGTGACGGTGGGCTGATGCGCGTGATCGCGGGAGAGTTCCGTTCGCGCCGATTGAAGAGTATTCCTGGCGATGCCACGCGTCCCACGCCCGATCGCCTGCGCGAGACGCTGTTCGATATCCTCGGCTCACGCGTCGAGGGAGCGACGTTTCTCGACGGCTACGCGGGCACCGGCGCGGTGGGCATCGAAGCGCTGAGTCGCGGCGCGGCGCACGCGTTTTTCCTGGAGCGCCATCGGGCGGCCGTCGAGACCATCCGCGAGAACCTGGCGTCGCTCGAGCTCGCGCCGCGGGCGACCGTGGTGACCGGAATGGTGACGCTGACGATCCCCCACTACCGCGCGGAGATTGTCTTTCTCGATCCGCCCTACGATGCCGAGCGCGAGTATGCGGCGATTCTCGCGTTGCTGGGGGAAGATCCGCCGCCGCTGACTATCGTGCAGCACTCCATCCGGCTGGCTCTCCCGGAGGAGCAAGGGGCTCTCCGGCGAACCCGGATGGTCAAACAGGGCGACAATGCGCTGAGCTTCTACCGGTAAGGTGAGACAAACGTCACCCAGGATTGTGGGGCAGGCTGGCAGCCCAATGCCACTTACTTTGGGATTCTGCATTTATGTGGGGCGGACCCCTGGTCCGCGCGGGTCCCCCTGGACCCGCTTCCTCCCATCGAATCCACCTGGTCGCGGTAGGGCGCGAGGATCTCACTGATCGAAGGTTCACCGCTGACACCCTTCGAAAGGAACACACGAATGCAAGCTTCCCCGGACATCGTCCGACCAACATTTTGACACGGGCGACGGCTAAAATAACCCTCAAAGGCTTTCTGAACTCGGCATGAAGATCGCGATTACCGGCGGCACGGGCTTCATCGGACGGCACTTCGCCCGCGCGCTGGCAGCCGCCGGACACCACGCCGTGGTCATCTCGCGCGGTGTCGACCGCCGCGACGAAGCCGTTCGTTCCATGCCTGGGGCGACCTTCTTCCAGGCGGATCTTTCTGACCCGGCCCGCTTGGCCGAAGCATTTGTGGGGTGCGACGGCGTAGCCCACTGCGCCGGCATCAACCGCGAGATCGGCGCGCAGACGTATCAGCGCATCCATGTGGAGGGTACGGCTCACGCACTCGAAGGCGCACGGATGGCTCAAGTGGACCGCTTCCTGCTGCTGAGCTTTCTGCGGGCGCGTCCCGCCTGCGGATCGCCATATCACGAAACGAAGTGGGCGGCCGAGGAGCTGGTGCGGCACTCCGGGCTGGATTACACCATCCTCAAACCCGGCATGATCTACGGACGCGGCGATCACATGCTCGACCACCTGAGCCACACCATTCATACGCTGCCGCTGTTCGCGACGGTCGGCTTCCGGGAGCGGCCGATTCGGCCGGTGGCTGTTGCGGACCTCGTCGACGTGTTGGTGGCGGCGCTGGTGAATGGGCGGATCTCGCGGCAGACGGTCTTGGTCCTTGGGCCGGAGACTCTGCTGCTCAGCGAGGCCGTGCGGCGCGTGGCAGCGGTTCTGGGCCGCAGGGTTTGGATCGTGCCCGCGCCCGTGTGGCTGCATTTCGCGCTGGCGCGAATCTTCGAGCGCGTCATGCGCGTCCCGCTGGTGGCCACGGCCCAGGTTCGCATGCTGGCGGAAGGCTTCGTGGAAGCGGTGCCCTACGCCGATCCGCTACCCGCCGATCTGACGCCACGGCACGGGTTCACGCCCGACCAGATTCGTGCCGGGCTTCCCCAAGCGGGGCCCTTCGGACGGGACGATCTCCGGTTGCCTTGAAGCGCGACGAGTGACAGACGACAAAAACCGATCGTCTGTCCTACCTCCACACTACGGCTTCGGATTCATGAGCCGGCCATCAAACAAAATCGTGCCGCTGCGGGTGTCGCGGATGAGAAACAGAAAAGGATGATCGGCGCGGAAGACCGTCCGCGGCGGCGACTTCATCGCGACCAGGGCCACCGCCACACCGGTGGCCGCGGCGGCTTCGGTTCCCTCCTCGGAGACATCCACGAAGGCCTTGTGCTCCACCCTCGAAAGCGCCAGGTCGCGCCGGCCGTCGATGCCTGAGAAGTCGGCTTGGCCGGTGAAGGCCGAGCGCATACCCATTTGGGCAAGCGTCTCCTTCAGCGAGAACGCCGATTCCGCGCGGAATTTCGGAAGCGCCACTTCGACGGTTCGCGGGTGGATCGCCCCCAGCCACTCCGCAAGTTTGCCGGGGTCGATCGTGGTGTCCACGTCCCCGATACCCGCATCCGCCTTCGGCAGCACCACGTCGAACACCACCGGCGTGCCGGCGTATTTCATTTCCAGAATCTGGGCGGATGGCGTCTCGGCATAGCCGAACGTGGCCGTCTGGTGCATGAAGCTGGCTTGCACAGTGGCAGAGCCAACCAGCCGAAAGGGCTCCGGTTTGGTCGCCACGGCAGGGAATGCCGATTGCCATTTGCCGTAAAAATAGATGGCGCTGGTGAGCACCAGGCGGTTGGAGGCGTTGAGCGAACCGGGGCCGAACAGCTCGCGAATTTTGCCCTTAGTGTGTTGCTCGGTCCAGGAGTTAATGGCCGCGCGCGCCTGCTCGGGGTTGCCGGAGAAGTCGAGTGGGCTGAGGGGCGCGCGGAAGCGCGTCTCCATGGTTTGTTGGAAATCGGACAGAATCGGAAAACCGTGCTGGACCCACAGGGCGTTGGCGGTGAGCAACTGGTTGCCGCCGGTATTCGCGTCCTTGAGGAGCTGGTCCATTGCGGCTTCCGGCGGGAGCTGATCGAGCACCGCCGCCATCTCGTCCGCGGTCTGGCCGCGCGCACCCTGGAGGGCCATAGAGAGCGCGGTCGCGATATTGGAAGGCGAGAGGATCAGGTTGCCGTGGCCGCCGGCGAGCTGGCGGTAGATCCTGGTGGCGAAACTGTTGCTCCCCGGCGCCGCACCGTCGGCCGCGTGAAGCCCTCCTGCAAGCAGGAGCGCCAGTGTGAATCGGCGAATCGAGTCAGGAATGCTCATACTTCGAGAATGCCGCGAATGGGCGGGTCCTTTCAAACTAATTTACCCGGAATTTAATCTGCGCTTCATTCATGGATCAGATACTCCGGCCGGTCCGCGGAGCCGAAAATAAAAGTTCCGTTGGGCCGGGACGAGGCACTGTGGCGGACGTACACGTTATACACCCCCAGCCCGGGAGCGATCCTGCTGCTGGACTCCAGGCGATACATCACGCCCCCGTCGCTGAATGTGAGGATCCTATCCGACACCTGGCCGGCCTTGCGGAATCCCAGCTTGGGATTGGGAACGAGCGAGATCACGTATTCCCCGTGGCCCGGCAGGTAGAACCACAAAGCCGATCCCGTAGTGCCTCCGCCGGGTGGGGAACTCTCCACGGGCTTTCCATTTACGCTGATGCTGGGGTTATTCCACTCGAGGACGACCTCGGCCAGCGAGAAGTCTTGCGGCACGCTCCGATCGATGGAGCGTTTCAATGAAATATAGTCGACGATCTTCTGCCCCGTGGCGGGATTCACCAGCAGATCGATGGTGACGGTATCACCCACCCGGATATCCGGCACCACGGGATACCGGGGGAGCCCGAGTTTCGTCCACGAAGCATCCACGGCGAGACCGTCCGACTGTTTTTTCGTGAGGTTCAAGGGTTCGATCCGGAGCAGGAACGTGCCGGACGCCCGCGGCTCCATCCTGACGTCGTAACCGAAGTATCTTTTCTGGTTGCGGTCGAAAATGAGACGGTGGCCGCCGCTCTCACCGACTACCAGCATGCTGTCGATCTCCTTGCCGGCCACCGGGTCGGGCGGTTCGAACATGGCCGAGAAATGGAGCCTCACGCCCTCCCAGTCCTCGTGTCCCAGCGAGAGATGTCCTTCCTGGGCGAACAGGGGCGCGGCGGCTATCCACAGCACGATGAGACTAGTGACTCTCATAACCGCTCCGGATGATTCGGACGTTGACGTTGTCCACCGGCCGGAACTCGGTCAGGCTGACCGTTTTGCCGGGCGGCGCGATGGGCGTCCGCGCGCGGTCGCGCACGAAGTAGACAGCCAGCACTACCAGCGCCACGGTCATCGCGACGCCCAACGGGACCGGCACACGGATGTAGCCGGTGAACAGGAATTGCCACCAGGGACGCCGGCGCCCGAGCACGCGCTCGTCCAGGGAGGGCGGCGCGCCGGAGACTTCCCATTCGCGCAGCAGCTTGCGCAGTTGTGGATCGTCATTTGGTTCCATAGAAAGTGCCTTTCTTTTCCAATAAAGGTGCGAGCATGCGGCGCAGATTTTCGCGGGCGCGATGCAGACGCGATTTCACGGCGGCGATTTCAGCCTCCGTGGCCCGCGCGATTTCCTCGAGAGTCATCTCCTCGTATTCGGCCAGGATGACCGCCTCGCGCTGTAGCGGCGGCAGCGCCTGAATTGCCCGCGCCACGATCTGCGCGCGCTCGAGCCCCACCACATCGATCGGCGGGCAGATGGAAGATTCGTCCACGAGCGGATCGTAGGAACGCTCGTCGCGCGCACGCTTGAGGAGCAGGTTCCGCGCGATGCCCAACAGGAATGCGCGCAAGGCGCCGCGCCCCGGATCGTACGCCTCGGGCCTGCGCCAGAGGACCAGGAAGGTATCCTGCACAGTGTCCTCGGCAGCGGCCCCCGATCCGGTCATGCGGTAAGCGAACCGGTAGAGGACATCCTTGTGGCGGTGGAACGCGTCGCGGAAGTCCGGATCGGTCATCCTGCATCCAGTTTCCGCCAGACGGGTGGAAGGATTCGCCCTCTCGGAATTTTATTTGGTTGGGTGGTCTGTCACCCAGCCCGCCTACAACAGTCTCGAGTCTTCGCAGCCTGCGACGATTTGGTGGGGCGGGCCCCTGGGGCGGGCCCCATGGGGGGGTGCCCTCTGGGCCCGGCCGACCCCTGGTCGGCCTTTGGTTGCGGCTCTGCTGCTCTGGGCAGGCTGGCAGCCCAGCGTACCTCCGCATCCTGAGTTTTCCCGTCGCGGGTCGTCTCGGTTTTTGACTTTCTCTCACTCTTCTCCGCGCGGTCTCCGTTCCTCAGCGTCTCCGCGGTGAGGGCTAACGATTGCCGCCTAGCGGAACCAGCCGGGACGCTGGAAGCCTTCCAGCGTCCAGATGGCGCCGGTCGGACGGCTGGCCGAGGTGGCGAACGATCGGCCATCCGGAGACAGGCTGAAGCCGCGCACTTCGGCCTCCGCGGGGAGTGGCAGTTCACCCAGGACCTTCTCGGCGCCGCTGGCCATCTCCACCGAGGCGATCACGCGCCGCCGATCCGCCAGTTGCTTGATCCCATAGATGGCCGTCCCGTCGTTGCTCCAACCGTATACCAGCCAGTGGTCCTTGCTCAGCGTGCGGATTTCCTTTCCGTCTTCCGAGATCAGTTCCAGGCCGTCGCCGCTCAGGCAGGCGATCCAGTGGCTGTTCTTGTGGTTCCATTTCGGATGCGATGGCAGGAAGCCATCGTGCAGCACCACCGGCTGCGCGCCGCCTCCCGAGTTGGCCTTTACCAGCGCCCAGCTTCCGCTGTTGTTGCGCAGGTAGCCGATCCAGGTGCCATCTCCGTTCCAGGTGGGCGACCGCTCGTCGGCGCTGTCCGCGGACAGACGAATGGGCTTGCCGCCTGCCACCGCCGAAAGGTAAATGAAGTGGCCCAAACTCCCCACCACCGAATACGCAATCCGCCGGCCGTCCGGCGAGTAGACGGGCTCTTCGAAGGAAGCGATCCAGCTTTCACCGAAATCCTTCTCCGTCACCAGAGGCCGTTCCCAACCCTCGCGCGCGCTCATCTGCCAGATCTGCGAGATGCCCATGCGGTCCGTCGAGTAAGCCAGTTGGTCGCCGGTGGGGGACCATGCGGGGTCCAGGTCGTCGCGTCCCGTGTGGTACAGGGTGCGAACCGGGGAACCGTCGAGGGGAACTTCGATCACGTCGAAATCCGATTCGGCGGCGTTGAAGGCGATGGTCTTTCCGTTGGGAGACACGGCCGCTTGTATGGCATCTCTGGTCAGCATGGACACGTGGTGCAAGTTGCCGGTCCGCGTATCCACCATTTGGATGTCGCCGCCGACGGAGCCAGGCACCTCTCCTCCGAAGACAATGTTGCGATTGTCGGGCATCCAACTGAACGGGTAGGTCCCCTGGATGAACGTGAACGGCTCTTGCGGCTTTCCCTGCGGATAGGCCAGTACCCAGAATTCCGATCGGCCGTCCCAGCGCGCCAGCCAGGCGCCCAGCGACTTCCCATCGCGTGAGAAGGCGAGGTAGCCGGACTGATACCGGCCGTTGGCGAAAGGCCCATCGGCATACCGGCGCGGGGCCGCTCCGGGCGACGAAAACCACAGCGAAAGCGGATCTTTGCCGGTGGGGTCGGCGCGTAGAAAAGCCAGGGTCTGCCCATCGGGCGAAAGCGAGGCCGCCAGTGCATTCTGCTGGGCCAACTGCGGGGCGCCGCCGCTGGCGCCCACGGACCACAAGTCCGTCGCCGCGGCGCCGGGGATGAAGTAGAAGATCTTGGTGTCGTCATGCGACCAGAAGGGCGCTTCGCAGTCGGCCGTGGAATTGGTGACCTGGGTCGAGATGGGTGAGCTGAGGTCGTGCACGAATACCTGCCGGACTCCGCCCACGGCGCCGGTGTAGGCGATGCTCTTGCCGTCGCCGGACCACGCGGGAGAGCCCTCGTTGGCGCCGGCGCTGACTACCGGCTGCAGGTGGTACCTGCTCATATCGACGGCCGACTGGGGAATCAGCAAGGCCTCGGTCGCGATGAAGCCGGTGGCCAATGCGGCGGCTGCCATGACGATGGGCCACCACGGTTTTCGCCGCCGGACCGGCGAGGGCGCCACCGCCGGCTGGGAAGAGGACAGCTCGTCGAGGTGGGCGCGAATGGTCTGCAGCTCGCGGTGCAGGTCGGCCGTGGACGCGTACCGGCCTTCGCGCTCCTTCGCCAGGCAGCGCTCAATCAGCCACCTGAGAGGCGGCGGCGCCGCGGGATTCAGCTCGGCAATCGGCCGGGCGGGTTCTTCCGCGATCGCCATCATGGTGCTGATGGCGGTGGCGCGGGTGAACGGATGCTTGTTGGTCACCATTTCGTAGAGCACCAGGCCGAAAGAGAACTGGTCGGTGCGCTGATCGAGATCCATTCCCTGAATCTGCTCGGGGCTCATGTAGCTGGCGGTGCCCACGATGAGACCCGTCGCCGTGACGGTCTGATCGTCGGCCGCGGCGCCCGGCTTGCGGACCCTTTTGGCCAGCCCGAAATCCAGAATCTTGGCGTGGCCGTCGCGCGTCAACATCAGGTTCGCGGGCTTCAGATCGCGATGCACAATGCCCGCATCGTGCGCCGCCGCCAGGCCGGCAGCCACCTGAATGGCGATGTCCAGCACTTTGCGCACCGGCAGGGGGCCACCGGCCAGCATGGCCTTGAGGGACTCTCCTTCGATCAGCTCCGAGACGATGTAAGGCATCCCGTCCTGCACGCCGATGTCGTGGATGGTGAGAAGATTCGGGTGATTGAGGGAACTGGCGGACCGCGCTTCCAGGGCGAAGCGCCGTTGTATGTCGGAGTCGTTGGTGGCTTCCTCGAGGAGCACCTTGATGGCCACGTCCCGCTCCAGCCGTTCGTCGCGCGCCCGATAGACCTCACCCATCCCGCCGGCGCCTAGCAGGGCGGTGATGCGGTATGGGCCCAAAAGACTTCCGGGATTCAGAGGCATTTGACTAGTGTAAACCCCGCTGCCACATTCCACAAAGAGCTTTGCTACCATAAGTGATTACTTCATGAAGGCGTTACTGGAATCGCTGCAGCCTGGGGAACGGGACTGGGACCTGGCACAGGCCATCGACCCGACCCGCCTCCCGGCGCATATCGCGATCATCATGGATGGCAATGGACGATGGGCGGGCCGCCGCCGTCTGCCGCGCGTGGCCGGCCACAAAGCCGGCATCGGCCCTGTCCGCTCCACTGTCGAGACGTGCGCCCGCCTGGGCGTCAAGGTGCTCACGCTGTACGCATTCTCCGTGGAAAACTGGAAGCGCCCGCGCGCCGAGGTCGAAACCCTCTGGCGATTGCTGCGCTACTACCTCAAGCACGAGCTCCCCGACCTTCAGAAGAACGACATCCGCTTGCAGGCCATCGGGCGCCTGGACGCGCTGCCCCCCGAAGTGCGCCGCGAGTTGGAATCTACCGTGGATGCCACCTCCTCCAACCGGGGGCTGCTGGTGAATCTGGCGATCAACTACGGCGGGCGCGCGGAGATTGTCGACGCCGTCAACGCGATTCTCGATATGGCGCGGCTGGATGGCAGCCTTTCGTCGCTGAAGTTGGATGAAGACCTGATCTCCACCAGCCTCTACACGGCGTCCTGTCCCGATCCCGATCTGCTGATTCGCACTTCGGGCGAAATGCGCATCAGCAATTTCCTGCTGTGGCAGATCGCATACGCCGAGCTTTACGTCACCGAAACGTTGTGGCCGGACTTCACCCGCAGGGACTTGCTGCAGGCCGTTCTGGAATACCAGAAGCGCGACCGCCGCTACGGCGGTTTGAGTGCGGGCCCGAACGGGCGCCACACCGTCAATGGCGCCGCTAAGACCGGCAACGGGACCCTCATCGAAGCGCTCCGCTCGTCATGAAGCGGATCCTCACCGCGGCCGCGCTGATTCCCATCGTCGTCTACGTGGTGGTGTGGGCGAACTTCTGGATCTTCCTCGCCGTGCTGGCAACCGTGGCCTCGCTCACCTACCGCGAGTACGCGGCCCTCGCCGGCGAATATGGCTTCGGCTCGCCCGGGCCGATGGGCTTCGCCGCGGGCCTCCTGCTGCTGGTCTGGGAAGGCGATGCGTGGCTGCTCACGGTTGCCTTGGCCCTGATCGCGCTGTCGCTGGCCATGCGCGGCGGCGACTTGAGCACTTCGCTGCCGCGTGCCGCGGTTCTGTTCACGGGGGTGGTGTACGTCTTCGGATGCTGGAAGTTTGCCATGCCGTTGCGTGCGCAGAATCCGCACTGGCTGATGTATGCGCTTTTGCTGAACTGGGCCGGAGATGCCGGCGCCTATTACGTGGGCCGGAAATTCGGCCGACACAAGATGGCGCCGCGCGTGAGCCCCCAAAAGTCCTGGGAAGGCGCGGCAGCATCGGTGGTCACGTCGGTTCTGCTCGCGGGTTGGTATCTGCTGCGATTCGTCCCGGGCGTTTCGATCGCCGCCGCGGTCGGACTCACGGCCTTGGCCAACGCCGCGGGGCAAGTGGGCGACCTGGCCGAATCGGCCATGAAGCGCGGCGCCCACGTGAAGGATAGCGGCGCCATGCTGCCCGGCCACGGCGGCTTCCTCGACCGCGTGGACAGCACGCTCTTCGCCTTGCCGGTGATCTACGCCTACGTGAAACTGGTGGGATGAAGCCTCAGCTCTCTCTGCTTCCTCCGTTTACTCAGGTTTTGACTTTCTCTTGGTTTTCTCTCCGCGTCTTCCTCCGCGTGCTCCGCGCCTCCGCGTCAAGATCTGAGGTCCGTTCGGTTCCGGCTCGTCCGGGTTAGCCCGACTTTCGCACATCCGCGAGTGTTTCTGGCCCCGCCGAACTATATTTGGTTTGAATG
>OMOG01000772.1:8964-30410 GCA_900290305.1 Candidatus Sulfopaludibacter sp. SbA4 | reverse complement strand
GCCGCCACAAGACCGAGTTCCTGGCCAATATGAGTCACGAAATTCGCACTCCCATGAACGGCATTTTGGGCATGACGGACCTGGTGCTCGAGACCGCGCTCGATACCGAACAGCGCGGCTACCTGGAAACGGTGAAAAGCTCAGCCGGCGCTCTCCTGCGCATACTCAACGACGTCCTGGACTTTTCCAAAGTGGAGGCCGGCAAGATGGAACTGTCGGAGGTCCATTTCGAGATCCGGAAATGTGTGGCGCAAGTGGTGGCCGCCCTGGAGTTCGGAGCGCGACAGAAGGGTCTGATTCTGGAATCCCTGGTGTCTGCGGACGTTCCGCCCTGGCTTCGGGGAGACGATGCGCGCCTGCGGCAGGTGCTGGTGAACCTGGTCGGCAACGCCATCAAGTTCACCAACGAGGGCAAGGTGCTGATGCACGTCGGGCTGGAAGGCGGTCTCCAACCGCCGTGCCTGCACTTCCTGATCGCCGATACCGGCGCCGGCATTCCGCCTGATAAGCAGGGGCTGATTTTCGCACCCTTCGAGCAGGGCGACGCCTCCATGGCGCGCCGCTATGGGGGAACCGGCCTGGGCCTCGCCATCGCATCCAAACTCGTAAGGCTCATGGGCGGCCGCATCTGGCTGGAGAGCCCTTGGGTCTCGCCAGTCTCCGGCGAACCGACACAAGGGAGCGCTTTCCATTTCACGGCCCGCTTCGCGTTGGGCAAGGATGCGCAGCCGGCCTCAGCCTCGTTGGAAAACGCCAGCCGCGCCGCAGATCCGTCCCGCTCCCGTCCGCTGCGCATTCTGCTGGCGGAGGACAACGAAGTGAACCGCCGCCTGGCGCAACGCCTTTTGGAGAAGCACGGACACACCGTGGTCACGGCGATGGATGGAATGGAAGCGTTAGCTGTGCTGTCTCGGGAAACGGTGGATCTGGTTCTCATGGATATACAAATGCCCGGGATGGATGGCATCGAAGCGACGCGCTCGATTCGGAATCGCGAAAAGCCCGGCTGCGCGCGGCTCCCCATCATCGCGCTCACCGCGCACGCCATGGGCGGCGACCGGGCCCGCTGCCTGGCCGCCGGGATGGACGCCTACCTGACCAAGCCCATACGCCCCGACGAACTTCGCCGCGCCATCGAGGAGTTCGCAACGGTGCCTTCGCGAGGGTAAAGAACGGCTCCTGCAGGTTGCTGATTCGGTGTCCCAGTACTCGTGGGGCAGCCAATCTTGGCTGCCGCCGGCTTTCAGCCGCCGGCTTTCAGCCGGCGCTCCCCGAGGCGCGCGCCCGCTCCCATCCAAGTTTCCTTTCTCATTCCGCCACGGACATCGTGGCCAGGGCGCCCCGTCTACTCCTTCCAGAACAACTCGGCGTCTGCACGGCGCACATAATTGGCATCCAGCGACGCCGGGTCAGGCGCATCACCGGCGCGCATCCTCGCAACCGCCAACCGCCCGATCACTCCTGCCAGCGCGCGCGGCGCGGTGACTACACGAGCGCCCTCGAAGCGCGTACCCGCGAGCGCTTCGCCAACCGCTGCGAAATCGCTCGCGACGAACTCCACGCCCTCGGGCAGCGTCCCCAGCCAGTCCGCAACCTTGGACACCACCTCCGGCATGACGATCTGCGCGGCATCGTCGTATACTGCGCCGTAGATCTCGCCGCGTCGCGCATCCAGCAAGACCGCGCGCAGAGGCCCGCCGCCGAAGCAGGCCAGCGCCTGCAAATTCGAGACTGCCACGGCCGGCTTCCCCACGGCCTCCGCCAGACCCTTCACGCACGCCAACCCGACCCGTACCCCGGTGAACGATCCAGGTCCCGACGCCGCCGCGAAACAGTCGATCGCATCCACCGCGATACCGTGACGATTCAGCAGCTCGCCCAGGCTCCCGTACAATACGTGCCCGAAACCTGTCGGCGCATGCAGCGCCAGCTCCTCGATAATCGCATCGCCCCGTGTCAGCGCCAGGCTGCCGAACTCGTGCGTGGTGTCGATCGCCAGAACCAGCGGATTCACGGATTGATCTGGCACGCGCCATCCAGCTCGTAGAGCTTTCCGTTGGCGTTCAAGCCGTAGAGTCGCAGGTGCATCAGCGCCGGAAAACGGCCGGCGATCCCGCGCGGCACCTCGAGCGTGCCTTTCTGGCCGGTGGCCAGCACGCGGTAGCCCTGGTGATCGGCGGCCACTTCGCCCATCCACAACCACATCATGGATCGCGTGGCGCGTGTCTCACGGGTGATCTTCGCCGCATACGGCGAGGGCTTGGAAAGCGAAAGATCGCCCGCGGGCTGCTCGATGGCGAACGGCACCTTGGGAGTGTTGGCCTCCACTTCCTGGAGCGCCATAGGATACTCGCGCGAGTCGAACTTGTACGATCGGCCCATGCTTTCCATGTGGCTCTCGCGCACCACGTGCAGCACCCAGTCGTGCGACCGGTCGGGCGGCTCACCGGTGAAATGCTCACCGGAGTACTTTTTGCGGATGCTCTCCCCGTCGATGGGGTTCACCCAGAAGACGTCGTAGCCGTGCTTCACGACCGAAAGTTCCACGGGGCCTGGTTTTTCCACGTAGACCACATACTCCACGCCTTCAAGCGACAGCGCGCGCCCGCCATCCACATCGAAGTAGGGCTCCAACTCCCAATAGCGCGTGTCGGAGAAGAATTCAAACCACGCGGTCATGGCCTTGGCGCCCGGCGAATTCGCGTACTGCGCGCCGGAGCCGGTGTTGGCGTAGGTCGGGGACTGGCCGTCCATGGTGGCGTTCCACAGCCGGTGACGGAAGGCCGCGGCATCCACGTCGTTGGGGCCGGATTTCCCGGCGCCGCTGTCCTCCCGGCCCAGATCGAGGTTCACGAACGGAACCGCAAAGACCTGGTGTTCGATGGCGCCCAGTTGGTCGTCCGCGGTGCCGTACGCGGCGTAGTTCATCCAGCCGTCGTCGACCAACGGGGACGACGTGAGGTGCGCGCCAGTCGAGCGGGGATGTTGGTACGGGTCCGACTCCTTGAGCACTGTGCCGATTTCCTTCAGCAGGGCGCGCCCGTCCGCGTAATCCTCGAACGCATCCACGATTTGCCACGTCACGTTCATGGCGGCGTACCGGCCCACCACGTAGCGGACGAAGCGGCGGCGCTGTTCCCACGTGGGGAATAACTTCGACAGGTAGCCCGGGCCGCCCGCCAGGATGAGGTCGGCCATGAGCCCCTTCTGGTTCAGATAACGGACCCGGCCGTCGAGCTGCTGGAAGTAGGCCGCATTGGGAGCGTCGGCTTGGAACGCGCCACCCAGCGGGGTCATCACGAGGCCGCGCAGATGCGTGAACTTCTGCGCGCCGCGCGCGTCGGCAATAGCCCGGAAGGCGGCGTCGTCCATGGTGGCGAACAGCAGCTCGGTAGCGCCCATCCAGAGGTGCGCCTGGTAGAGCCCGGTGCTGGTCTTCTCCGAGTAGGCCCAATGATGCATGTTCTCCGCGTGGATGAAGCCCGGCGATTCCGACGATGCCGCGGTGAACGACCCGGTCTTGTCATTCCACGCGGCGATGTTGCTGGTGACGTGATAATCCCAGTCGCCCGCCTCGGTGGGAGAGAAGCGGACCACCATGCGCCGGCCGCCATCCCAAAAGCCCGGCAACGCCAGCGTCCGATGGCGCGGCGAGCGGAACTCCACTTTCAGCTCGACGGTGAGGTAGGGGTTGGGGTGCGCTTTCGCCTCGGCGTCGCCAAGTTCGAAGATTATCTCGCAAGGCGAATACGCTGGAGTGTTGCTGCACGGGGATGGGGGCGGGGGCCCCTGGGATCGCGCGAGGGAGGCAAAGGTGAGGAGGGTGGCGGCGAATTTCATGCCCATAGATCCAGTGTAGATCCTACGCGACTTTTCCATGAACGAAGGCCGTCACGATTTGCTGGTAGACCTCGTCGGGGAAGGTCGCGAAGTCGAAGATGACAAAAAGAGGCTCGCAGAGCTTCTTGACCAGGCTCACGATTTCGCTTTCGACAGCGCCGAGTCGAAACGTGATCGGAGGGATGGTGACTTCCTCTTCGTAGAGATTCTGACCGCGCGTAACGATGCGGGCTTCCGTCAGGGTGCGCCCCTGCAGTCCCCCGTAACGGACAGTCATTTCTATATGTGCGTTCGGCTCGACGCCGAGCACCTTATAGAGATTGGCGCAGTGCAGCAGCGCATCGGCAGCGCGTACGATCCGAGACTCGGACCAAATGATCTCACGCGACTGGTCCTGATCGCGCTCGTCCTCAGTTAGTGACATGAGAGTGTAGAAGTCTCCGCCCTTGGTCAAGTTCCAGTAGGCAAGGAACCGGCCTCGCGTATCAGGATCGGGTACTGAAACCCTCGCGAGGATACCTTCGTTGGTTGGTCGCGGCCGGGAATCCTCTCGGACCACGCCGGTAGGCCGGGCGTGCGCAAATACCTGAGCTTGCCTTGCCGCTGACAGCAACTCAGGCTGGCTCCTTGAGATAAAGGAGTCCACGGGAAAATGGCACAATTCCATGAACCCCTCTAAGCCAGCAGCCTTTAACTCCTCAAGAGCCGACTTCCGGTGCCGCGCCAACCACTCGTCATCTAGTTCGCGGCGCTTGGGCGTCGGCGGAGGAGCAAGTGTTTGGCCGTTCAGCGCCGCGTACCAGTCGAGGCGCGTCGCAAGAATGCGAGCCAGTATCTCGTACGCGTGGCCCAAGCTCGCAGGGTCGCTCGTGCCCTCCTCGATTGCTGGCAGCCGCTCGCCAAAGCTCCACGTAAGGTATGTACGGAATGCGTAACAAGTCGATGGCATCGAGTGCGGTCTTTCCCGATGGCAGCCAATCCCGGTACAACTCGCTGAATTGTTCGGCAAAACGTTTCTTCCATTCCGCCGCTCTCTCGTACTCCGTTCGGCTCTCATCTCTCGCCGGTACCGGCACTGCCAACAGCCGCCGGCGATCCAAAGGTAGATGCTCCTGCTCCTTCCTGGCCCGCTCCAGGATCTGCATCGCGCCCTCGACGCTAGATTCGGTGGTCGTGAACAGCAGGACAAGCACATCGGCGAGGTGGACCGTGCATATGCCGCCGATGTCGGTCACGCCGGTCCGGCTGTCTACCAGCACGAATTCGAATTCCGAAACCCATTCGTTCCGGAGTTCCTCGATATAGGAGCCGAGATCGCCGTGATCGAACAGCTCGGGGAAGTTCAGCGAGTGCAGGCGGGCCGTGTAATCCGGTCCGCTTCGGCCCGCAGTGATTAGCGACAGCCGTGTGGAGCTTCCGTGCACGTCGATCTCAATCACACAGTCGCGCCAGCGCAAACTCTCGCCATTCTTTCTTGCCTGAACGAGGTCCACAATGCCCGGCCTTTTTGTGCGAAGATCCTGGACACCGAAAAACCGTTCCAGCCCCGGCGCTTCCAGATCCCAGTCCACGACCAGCACGGAATGCCCCCATTTTGCGAGCAAAGCAGCAACATTGGCGAGCGCCATGCTCCGGCCCACACCACCCTTAAATGAATAAAACGTGTAGATGATTCCGCGTTCTTTGCCGTTTACCGGGATCATAGCCTGGCCAGTCCTATTCTCGGAAGCGCGAGGCCCGGCAGGTCCACCACGGGCCAGTCGGCCTCGAACTGCGGCGCGTTCTGGATCATTCGGGCGACTTGTGTAGCGAACGTCTTTAGCACGTCCTCCAGTTCCAGAGCTCTCGGGCTCGTCCAGAAGGCAGGCACCGTGTAGGTGTACGCGGCCACGTCCGTCCACTGGACCGCCCTCGCATCCTCCGGGAAATGCTCCCCATCGTGGAACCGCAAGGGCGCGATGAGACCGTGGGATTGCATTCTGAGCCGCCGCTCGCGCGCGCGAAAACTCTCCCACTCCGAAACACACCAACTGGATTGAAAATAGGCGGGCGACCAAACACCCACCATGCAACGCGACAATCGGAGGGCCTCTTTCAGCTTTTCCGGCCAGCGGTCACCCGTCTCGATGCTCTCGTCGTCCACGAACATCTGCACGTCGCGCCCGCCGCATGCCTGCATGATCCAATACCTCAAACGATTGTGGACGCCCCTGGTCCAATCCAGCGTCAAGCTGTGCCGCTTGTAGCTGAAGAAAACGTCGTATGCGTAGTCGCTCGCGGATGGAGACATCGGCCAAGATTGAGGGTTCGGTCCCGCTCTCAATCATTACACAGCGGGGTGTTATGGTGTACTTACGGAGGCCCCATGCAGCGGTCTATTTTCGTATTTTGTTTTCTATTGGCAGGCGTCTTCGCTTTTCAACCTGCGCCCGGCTACCATTTGATCAAGACGATTCCTTTTGGCGCCGCGCCGGGCGGCAGCGAGTATTTCGACTACATCAACTTCGACGCCGCGGCGCGCCGAATCTACCTCTCCCACGGCACGGAGTTCCTGGTCGTGGACGCCGACAGCGGCCGGCTGGCAGGCACGGTCACCGGCTTGAAGCGGGTCCACGGCGTCGCCCTTGTCCCGGAATTGGGCCGCGGATTTATCAGCGATGGCGACGCCGGCCACGCCGTCATTTTCGATCTGAAGACATTCAAGATCATCGGCCATTTGAAGGCCGACAAAGACGCCGATTCCATCCTCTACGATCCAGCGTCCAAGCGGATCTTTGTCTTCAATGGGGAACCGAATTCCTGCACCGTAATCGATCCCGCGAAGAAGACCGTAGTGGCGACTCTCGCTCTGGGTGGCGCTCCCGAGCAGGCGGTCGCCGATGGCAAGGGGATGATCTACGACAACCTCGAAGACAAGAATGAGGTGATCGCGATCGATTCACGCGCGCTCCGGATCGTGGCGCGGTGGCCGGTCGCGCCCGCGGGCCAGCCCGTCTCCATCGCCATGGATCGGGAGCACCGGCGGCTCTTCATCGCAGGCCGGAATCCGCAAACGCTGGTGGTCATGAATCCGGATAACGGGAAGATCATCGGCGAGCCATTCCCCATCGGCGCGCGCGTGGATGCCAATATCTTCGACCCCGAAACCGGGATGGTGGCCAGTTCCACGGGCGACGGCACGATCCACATTTTCCACGAAGACTCGCCGGACAAGCTGAGCGCGGTCGAAACGGTGAAGACCGAGTTCGGCGCCAAGACGATGGCTCTAGATCCGAAGACCCACAATCTGCTGGTGGACACGGCGGAGTTTGAGGAGGCTCCGGCCGCTACGCCGCAGAAGAAGGGTCCGCAGCGCAGGCCCAAGCCAGGAACATTCCACCTGTTAGTTTACGGACGCTGAAGAGCGCCGCCGGGCGTTTCCCGATTCGCGGGGGTGAGAAAATGAAGCATGGCTTCTATACCCACACCCAGCGCTCTGGACGCCCGCACTCAGGCGTTCCCTGTTCTGACCCCTGCCCAGATCGATCGCATTCGCCCGTCGGGCCACTCGCGGAGCGTCCATCTCGGCGACATTCTCTTCGAGCCCCACGACGTGGGCGTTCCGTTTTTCGTGCTGCTCTCGGGCAGCATGGAAATCGTGCAACCGGATTTTGACGGCGAGCGCCCCATCGCCACGCACGGCCCGGGCGAATTCACCGGCGAGATTACGATGATCTCCGGGCAGCGGTGCCTGGTGCGCGGGCGCGTGACGGAGCCCGGCGAATTTCTCGAGCTGAGCGGAGATGCGCTGCGGTCGCTGGTAGCCAAGGACGCGGAGATGAGCGAGATCCTGCTGCGCGCCTTCATTCTGCGGCGGCTGGCGCTGATCAGCCACGGCTACGGGAACCTGATCCTGATGGGCTCGCGCCATTCGGCCCAGACGCTCGAGTTGCGCGAGTTTCTCGGCCGGAACGGATATCCTTACACCTACGTGGATCTCGACACCGACAAGACCTCGCAGGAACTGCTCGATCGCTTCGATGTGAAGGCGTCGGAAGTACCAGTGGTGATCTGCAGCGGCCGCAACGTGATGCGCAGCCCGTCGATTCAGAAACTGGCCAACTGCCTGGGCTTCAACGCCAGCATCGACGATAAGCAAGTTCGCGATGTGATTATCGCAGGCGCGGGCCCGGCGGGACTGGCGGCGGCGGTCTATGCGGCGTCGGAAGGACTGGATGTTCTGGTGATCGAGACCACCGCCCCCGGCGGGCAGGCGGGATCCAGCTCGAAGATCGAGAACTACCTGGGCTTCCCGACGGGCGTCTCCGGGTTAGAGCTGGCTGCGCGCGCCACCACCCAGGCGCAGAAATTCGGCGCGCGCATGATGATTGCGCGCAGCGTGGTGCGGCTGGAATGCGGGCGCCGGCCGTACCAGGTGGTGCTGGACGGCGGAGATGCTCTGGCGGCACGCGCGATCGTGATCGCGACCGGCGCGCAATACAACAAGCCCCGGCTCGCGAACCTGGAGAGGTTCGAAGGCGAGGGGATCTACTACGGCGCTACTTACATCGAGTCGCAGTTGTGCGAGCGCGAAGAGATCGCCGTGGTGGGAGGGGGAAATTCGGCCGGTCAGGCGGCGGCGTTCCTGTCGCAAACCGCGAGCAAGGTGCACATGCTGGTGCGCGGGGCGGAGTTGTCGAGCACCATGTCGCGATACCTGATCCAGCGGCTGACCGAGAACCCGCGGATCGAGCTGCACTTCAACACCGAAATCGTGGCGCTCGAGGGCGACACGCGGCTGGAGCATGTAACGTGGCAGGACCGAAAAACGGGCGAAGTCACGAAACGCGACATGCGGCACGTGTTCGTCATGACGGGAGCGTCGCCGCGAACCGAGTGGCTGCGCGGCTGCCTGGCTCTCGATGACAAGGGATTCATCCTCACGGGGCGCGATCTGGATGGCATGGGACCGGGGGACCGGAACCCGCGATGGCCGCTGGCACGCGCTCCCCAAATGCTGGAGACCAGTTTGCCCGGCGTGTTTGCGGTGGGTGACGTGCGGGCGGGCAATGTGAAGCGGGTGGCGTCGGCCGTCGGCGAGGGCGCCATCAGCATTCACCTGGTTCACCGTGCGCTCGCCGAGCTGTAAGGCGGGTATATAATCGTTTGCGGAACCGAAAATCGAATTAACCGGGAGGAATACAAAATGAAACTTCACGTTCATATTGCGGCGCTCGCGCTGGTTGCCCTTGCGCCGCTGGTTGCCCAGGCGCCGGCGGGCTGGAAGGTGCGCGTGGATCACAGCACCTCGGCGACTGACCCTGACGGCGCGGGAACGATCAAGTTCGTCACCATGGGATCGGGCTTTCACGCGACGAATCCGCAGGCGGCGGTGTACTGGAATCCGTCGAACACCGCGACCGGCACATACACTCTCAAGGGCACGTTTACGCTGATGAAGCCCAGCGGCCACACGAATTATTACGGTTTGGTGTTCGGCGGCAGCAATCTCGATGGGGCGCAGCAGAAGTATCTGTACTTCGTGGTCGCGCAGAACGGGACGTGGCTGGTCAAGGCTCGTGACGGCGACGCGACCCCCACCGTATCGTCGAAAACGCCCAGCGACGCGGTGAAGAAGCCCGACGATACCGGGAAATCGACCAACGCCCTGGAAGTGCGCGTCGGTGCCGACAAGATCGATTACGTGGTCAACGGCACGGTGGTGTATTCGACGCCGAAGAGCGGAGCCACGGCGAATACCGACGGCACCTACGGCATCCGCGTGAATCACCTGCTCGAGGTTCACATAGACGGGTTCGGCGTTTCGAAGTAGCACAGGCATTCGTGCCTGTGTTCTGTTAGTCTACCTACAAGGAGGTACGGATGCTCACTCGTAGAAACTTTGCGGCCCGAATCGGACTCGCTGCCGCGACAGCCCGGTTGCTCCCCGAGATGGCCTACGCGCAGCGCGCGGCCGTCAACGGGGCCGATCTGCCCAAGGACATGGTGTGGCTCAACGCCAACGAAAACCCCCTCGGACCGCCGCAGGTGTCGCTGGCGGCCATGCGGGACGTGCTGCCGACCTCGGGCCGCTACCACTACCAGGAGTTTCGCGAGATCTATGCCACCATCGCCCGCAGCGAAGAGCTCGCGCCCGAGCAGATCATCACCGGCTGCGGATCGAGCGAAGTGCTGCATACCAGCGTCGACCTGCTGACCTCCGCGACGCGTCCGCTGATCAGCGTGGCGCCGGCCTACGAAGGCCCCATCGAGCTGGCGCGCTCGCTCGGCAGGCCGGTGGTGCTGACCAAGCTGCGGGAAGACTACACCGCCGACGTACGCAAACTCGCGGAGGAGGCCGGCAAGGCGCGCGGCGGCGTGATCTACATCTGCAATCCCAACAATCCCACGTCGGCCATGACCACCGCCAAGGATATGGATTGGCTGGTGAGCAACCTGCCATCCAACACCACCCTGCTGGTTGATGAGGCCTACCTCCACTTCGGAGAGAGTCCGGAGATGAAGACGGCGCTGCCCTACGTGCGCCAGGGCAAGGACGTCATCGTGACGCGGACTTATTCCAAGATCTACGGCATGGCCGGATTGCGCGTCGGATTCGCCGCCGCCCGGCCCGACATCATCGAACGCCTGGCGCCGCTGCGCATGAACGTCATCCCGATTGTGAGCGCGCGCGCCGTGGTGGCCGCACTGGGCGACCAGCAGAACATATTGCGGGAGCGGCGCGCCTCGCTGGCCCGCACGCGCCGCGAGCTGTGTGGCTGGCTGCGCGACAGCAAGGTGAATTTCATCGAGCCGCACGCCAACTTCATCATGATCGATACCGGCCGCAATGCGCGCGAGTTCATCAACGCCATGCCGCGCCTGGGCGTGGCGCCGGGGCGTCCGTTTCCGCCGCTCGACAACATGCTGCGCGTGACCATCGGCACCGACCAGGAGATGGCGAAGTTCCGCGAAGTTTTCTGGAAGGTGTACAAGGGGTAGGTCTCCGGCCGGGCCGTGGCGCAGGCACTCGTGCCTGCCGCGTCGACACTCGTGTCGACGCTTTGCCCGCCACCCGAGAAATAGACCCCGGCCCGCCAACTACGATCCGTGGTAGTAGCCACACGCCTGCTGTAACCTGTCCTTATCAATAAGAGGACTATGTCTCGATTCCGCGCATACCCAACGGGCGTGTGGATTGTCTTTTCCCTGTCGATCGCGGCACAGACGACGGATATGGCGGCCATCCACGGCCAAGTGCTCGACCCCAGCCATGCGGGTGTGGGCGGCGTACAAATTACCGTGAAGAACACGCGGACCGGGTATGAGCGAACGGCCCAGAGCGACGCCACCGGCAACTTCTCAGTGGCTGGATTGCCCATTGCCGGAGCGTACGAGGTGACGGCGCTCAAGCCAGGCTTCGCTGACGCGCACACCGGCCATCTCACTCTGGAAGGTGGAACGACTGCGGATATCACGCTCCAACTCGGCCTCGCCGGCGGCCAGACGCAGGTCACTGTTACCGGCGTGGTGGGTGAGGTTCGAACGGACGAGCCGCAATTGGGCATTCATCTGGACAGCACGCAGGCCGAAGACATGCCCCTGCTCAATCGCAGGATCACGTTTCTGCCGCTGCTCAACGCCGCCAACCGCCAGGCCATCAGCCAGGGCGACGTCTTCATGAACGAGAACCTGTTCACCTCCAATGGCGCCGGCCGCCGCCAAACCTGGTTCGAAGTCGACGGCAGCACGGGCAACGACAGTTGGGGACGGCAGACTATTTTCAGCACCATCCCGTTGGACGGCGTGCAGGAAATGACGGTGCTGGCCAACGCGTTCACGGCGGAGTACGGAGGGTCCACCGGCAGCGTGGTCAACATCATTACCAGGAGCGGCGGCAACCAGTTTCACGGCGAAGTCATGGAGCTGTGGAGGCCCAGTGGGACCAGCGCGGCGCTCTCCGGCTTCACTTCCACCAATGCCACCAGCGGCAACCAGATCACCGGCGACAGCCTGGGCCAATCGGCGGTGGGGCTTTCGGGTCCGCTTGGATCGCACACCCAGTTCAACGTAGCGGGCGAGTTCAGCCGGCAGGATCGCGTCTCGCCGATCATATCTCCGGTCGCGCCCGGCAGTTTTACCGGCCATTACCGCGGCTGGCTGGGGCTGGTGCGCCTGGACCACCAGATCAACGACAAGAACAACCTGTTCTTCCGCGGCAACCTGGATGGCTTCCACGACACCAACCCCAACGGCACCGTCGGCGGCAACAGTCTGCCGACCGTCGACCGGGTGTTCCGCCGCCGCACTTACTCCACCGAGTTAGGCGAGACGGCTGTGCTGAGCTCCACGGTGATCAACAATGTCAGGCTGCAATTCCAACTGGCTTCTCCGATTACGGAGTTCGACCCGGTGGTCTACGGCACGCAGTACCAGGTGCCCGTCTCGACGGGAGGCACGTTCACCACGGGAACTTCGCAGTCGGCCCTGCTCTTGAACCGGCAGTACCAGGTGAATGACACGCTCTCGACGGTGAAGGGCCGTCACTCGCTGAAGTTCGGTGCGAACGCGATTGTGGCTCATACCGGCGGCGACAGTAAGGAGTTCGGCGGGCCGATTTATCTCGGTCAGTTTGTCTATAACACCTGCACGCAGGCGCTTTCGGTCTGCGAGAGCAACGCCTATCTCGGCAATATCGCCAACGTGCGCACTTACACACAGAGCTACGGCAACGCCAACTACACGGTGAATGACACGTTGTGGTCGCTGTTCGCGCAGGACGATATCCGGGTACGCCAGGACCTGACGGTGAATGTGGGGCTGCGCTACGAGCAGCAGACCTTCACTGACTCGCGCATGGACTTCGCGCCGCGGGTCGGGTTCGCCTATAACTTGCACGGTGACGGCCAGACCGTGATCCGCGGCGGCTACGGCATTTACTACTCTCAGATCGTGGACAACTCGGAAGCCAACTATGCTCTAACAGGGCCGACCGGCGTTTTCAACTACACGGCCTCTCCGGGTCAGATCGGGTTCCCCGCCGCGGTCTCCGCCGCTCCGCTGCCCGCGTTTCCCTCGGGGGCGCAGGCGCCGTTGCGTAATCTCTACGTGCGGCCCGGCGAGAGCGCTTCCCTCAATTCGTTCTTCCCCACGTCCACGCTGGTGGGCTATCCGGACAAGCTGCGCAATCCGTACTCCGGGCAGTGGACATTCGGCGTCGAGCGGCGGCTGGGTGCGGGCTGGGTGCTGAGTGTGGACTACGTCGGATCGCACACGTCGAGGATCAACCGCCCGCGCGACGTGGACGCGCCCTCGCCGTTTATCCGCACGGCTCCCGGGCAGATCCGCACACCGCAGGCGGCCAACTGCACGCGGCCGTATTGGATCTGGTGGTACAGCCAGAACGCGATGGTCTGCAACACCTCCACGGCAACCAATCCCCAGCCGCCGTACGCCACCATCCAGACGGATGTCAATGACGGCTACGCCAACTACAGCGCCCTGGACGTGAATCTCAGCCACCGGTTCAGCCGCAAGCTCTCCATGCTGGCCAGTTACACCTGGTCGCACACACTGGACAACGTAGACCCAGACCTGCCCGGCCAGAACCCCAACGATTCGAACTTCACCGGCCACGTGGAATACGCCAACGCTATTTTCGATCAGCGCCACCGGTTCGTTCTGAGCGGCGTCTACCAACTGCCCGGCAAGATTGAGTTCGGTATGATCGCGACCCTGGCCACCGGCCTTCCGTACAACTTCACCACCGGGACCACCAACAGTGGAGACACCGGCGCCACTACGGACCGGCCCGTGATCAATGGCGTGGTGGTGGGTCGAAACACCGGGCGGGGAAATGCCATCTACGACGTAGCGCCATTCCTGCAGCGGGCCTTTGCTTTGGGAGAGCACGTGCGGGTGATGCCGCGCTTCGAGGCGTTCAATGTTGTCAATCACGCGAACTTCGTGGGTTACAGCGGGACCTACGGCAACGGCGCCACGGCCGGCCCCGGCTTCGGCGCACCACTCACCGGAATCACGGCCCAGCTTCCGGCACGCTCGCTGCAGTTCTCGGTGAAGGTGAGCTTTTGACCATGGCACAGAATCTAGAAAACACGTGCCCGCCCGAGTTTCTGGAGGTTCTCGGTTCCTACCCGGACTTTCCCAACCAGGAAGAGTTGCGGAGCGGCTACGGTGAGGACCTTCCCCGGGAGCCTCTCGATGACTCGACACCCCTTCAAGGGTTGCAGGCACCGGAGTCAAAGTAAGCTTGCCCGCCTTTCGCCGGCCCTTGCGATTCCAATGGCGTAAATACATAATGTAAATATGGCGCTATGGAGCACACCTGGGATCCCAAGAAGAACCGGAGAATATCGCCCTTCACGGTATTGCATTCGACGACGCCGTCAGGATCTTCGAAGGCCCTACACTTGAGAGAGTGGATGATCGCTTTGACTACGGCGAGGTCCGGGTGTATGCGATTGGCATCGTAAATGGCATCGAGATCACGGTTATCTACACCGATGTTTCTCAGGCTGAGCGTCGGATCATTTCCGCATGGAGGGCGGAGCGGCATGAAAGAGAAGCCTACTGGAAAAACTTCGGTTAAGGGAGCCACCGATTGGGAGCGCATCCGTTCTCTGAACGACCGTCAGATCCGGCGCGCCATCGAGAGCGACCCGCAAGCGCGGCCAACCGGCGTGGAGTTCTGGAAGAAGGCACGCGTCGTCATTCCGAAGACCAAGCAAACCATCACGATTCGCCTCGACAGGGACCTTTTGGAATGGCTGCGGAAACAGAAAGGTTACCAGACCCGAATCAACGCGGTGCTTCGGACATACATGGAAGCCAATCGGGCAGCGTCCGGAAAACGGGCCTGAACCGCCCTACAGCACCAGCCGCTCGTCTCCTTCGCGCCTCGTCACGTGCTCCCGATCCAGAAACTCCAGCAACGGAATCGCGTACTTCCGCGAAATCCCCGTCCATTCCTTGAACGTGCCGACATTGAATCGCTCCGCCCTCCGCGCTGCCAACATCTGCCGCAGCTTCTCGATGGCCGACCGGTGAAATACCAGTTCCTCGCTGATTCTCACCAATCGCTTGTCGCGCAGCAGGATCTCCAGCAGCCTCCGCGCCCGCGCGGGCTCCACGCCGGATTTCGCCAGCACCTCCGCCATCGCAGGCGTCGCCAGCCCCGCCTCTTCGAAGGCGCGCTCGATGGCAGCCCGCGCCTGCTCCTCGTCCTCCTTCAGCACCACGTGGTGCCCGCGCATCCGCACCGTTTCGCCTTCCACCACGATCTCCCGAGCATCCCCGAGCAAGGCGTCCAGCACGAACGGCGGGCATTCCGGCATCTCACGGCTGCGTAAATCCTGCTTCGCGGCCCCCGCCAGCAGCGGCTGCTCACCATGGAACTTGCGGACCGCTTTCACCAGCCGCTCCCGCGCCGCCTGAAACCACGCGCGATCCACATACCAGGGCTGCGGCCGAGCGATGGCGATCAACGGCGCGCGCCCGGCCGCGGCCGCAATCTCCTGCTCCCGCATTCCGGTGCGCGCCACCAACTCCTCGATCCCCTGCCCGAACTCGGTCTCCCGCACCAACAGCGCAATGCGCGCGGCCGCATCCGACGCTGCCAATACATCCAGCCGCGCGCCTACGTCTTCGCCCTTGCGATACCGGCGCTCACCCAGGTCCACCACCACGCCGCCGCCGATCGTCACCACGGGCGAGAACATGCGAATAATGAAGCGGTCGCCCGGCAGCAGCAGCGCGGCGTCTCGCAGCACCAGCCGCGCGTACGCCGAACCGCCCGGCTGCAGCACCGCAGCGCCGGCGAGCAGGCGCACTTCCGCTTCGATCTCCGCCGTGCCCGAATGAAAATGGACCGGCGCGCGGTGCTTCAGCGGCTTGGCCGAACCGAGCAGGTCGAGCCGGCAGTCCACCCGTTCGACACTGCGGAAGCGTCCCGGCTCCGAGAGCACGTCGCCGCGCGCCAGTTCCGCGGGCTCGATGTCCGCCAGGTTCACCGCTGTCCGCTGGCCGGCCACCGCGCGATCCGATTTCGACCCGTGCACCTGCACGCCGCGCACGCGCAGCCTCCTTCCGGAGGGATACACCTCCACTTCCTGCTCCTTCTGGATGGATCCGGAAATCAGCGTGCCCGTGGCGACCGTGCCGAAGCCCCGCATGGAGAACACGCGGTCGATCTGCAGCCGGCAATGGCCCGCCGCATTCTTCTCCGGCACGGCCGCGGCCACGCGGGCCAACTCTCTGCGCAAGTCGTCGAGCCCCGCGCCCGTCACCGAACTGACCGCCACGGCAGGCGCGCCCTCCAGGAACGAGCCCGCCACCAGTTCCTCCACCTCGAGGCGCACCAGCCCCAAGATGTCGTCATCCACCTGGTCGGCCTTGGTCAGCGCGACGATGCCTCGCGGAATGCCCAGCAGACGGCAGATATCGAAGTGCTCGCGGGTTTGCGGCTTGATCGACTCGTCGGCCGCGATGACGAACAGCACCAGGTCGATGCCGCCCACACCCGCCAGCATGTTCTTCACGAAGCGCTCGTGCCCCGGCACGTCCACGAAGCCCAGGCGTAGCGCAGGCGTCAATTGCAGGTGCGCGAAACCCAGGTCGATGGTAATGCCCCGCCGCTTCTCTTCCTCCAGGCGGTCGGCATCGATCCCGGTAAGCGCTTTGACGAGCGCGGTCTTGCCGTGGTCGATGTGCCCGGCGGTGCCTACGATGATGTGCTTCATGTCGCTTGTTACAGTGTAAAAGTGCTCGCCTTGCTTTTGCTGGCCCTGCTTCTGTTGGCCCTGCTTCTGTTGACAGTGCTCGCCGGCTCGCTGGTCTATTGCGTTCTCACGATCATCGCCTCCGTGCGATATCGGGCCGTCGAACCTCCGCCGCTGCGGGCACCTCCGCCCATCAGCATCCTGAAGCCGCTGGCGGGCGTGGACGATGGCCTCGAAGAGAACCTCCGCTCCTTCTTCGAACAGCAGTACGGGTGTTTCGAAATCCTCTTCGCGGTCCGCAGCCCCGAAGACCCCGCCATCGCGGTCACCGAGCGTCTGCGCGCGGCCCATCCCAACATCCCTTCGCGCCTCATCGTCACCGGCGAGCCGCCTTACCCCAACGCCAAGGTATTCAGTCTCGACCGCATGCTCGCCGCGGCGCGCCACGATCTGCTGGTGATGTCCGATAGCGATATCCGGGTGACTCCCGCGATGCTCGCCACCATCGCCGCCGAATTCCAGGATCCGCACCTCGGCTTGGCCACCTGTCCCTACCGCGCCCAGCCCGGCCGCAGTTTCTGGTCCACGCTCGAAGCGGTCGGCTTGAATACCGAATTCATCGGCGGAGTGCTGGTGGCCCGCATGCTCGACGGCATGAAATTCGCGCTCGGCCCCACCATCGCCGCGCGCCGCGAAACGCTCGAGCGCATCGGCGGCTTCGACGCCGTCAAGGACTACCTGGCCGAAGATTTCGTCATGGGAAAACTCGCGGCCGAGCGCGGTTACGGCGTGATTCTGTCGTCGTACGCGATCGAGCACCGCATCGGCGGGCAGTCCTTCGCCGCCAACCTGAGGCATCGCCTGCGCTGGAATCGCGGCACGCGCCGCTCGCGCCCATGGGGCTACGTCGGGCAGGTGTTCACGAATCCGCTTCCGCTGGCGCTGCTCCTGTGGGCCGTGAGCCCCGCCTGGTGGCCGCTGGTCGCGGTGGCCGCGATCTTCCGCGCCGCTGCCGGATGGGCCACCGCCGCGCACGTGTTGCGCGATCCCCTGGTGCGCCGCTTGTGGTGGCTGGTGCCGGTGCAGGACGTGGTGAGTTTTCTGGTGTGGATCGCGGGCTTCTTCGGCAACACCATTTTGTGGCGCGGCCGCAAGTATTACCTGTTGCGGGACGGGCGGTTCGAGCTGGTGCGGTAGGGCAAGCCCGGGCCAGGGCGGCGCCGTGTACGCTAGGGCTAGGAAGAAGCCTCATGAAGCAAAACATCACCCTCGCGCTCGACAAGGAGACCATGAAGAAGGTACGGGCCTTCGCCGCTCAACGCGGAACCAGTGTCCGCGCCCTGCTTGCGGCCGAACTACGCAGAATGGTCGAGGAAGAAGCGCGGTACGAGCAAGCTAAAAAGAAGGCCCTGGCACACTTGGATTCCCTTTTTCCGCTCGGTGGGGAGAAGTTGACGGTCCGGGAGTCTCTGCATGATCGGCGAGGCCTCCATTAGACGCCTCCGCTGCAGCAGCGCGCGGCCGGCCGTTTGTGGGAACTCTGGGATACTCACGCCGGGCGGCGCGCGAAGTCGTCCGAAACTACAATCCCTGGGTGCACTCACTGATTACTCCCGGTACGGTGATTCGAGCTTCGGAGATCGGCGAAATATGGCGTCTTTCGTTCTCGGACAGCATGATACTCGCCGCTGTTGAACAGTGCCAGGCGGCCAGCTTGCTCAGCGGACACATGAACCACGGCGAGGTCATAGCCGGCGTCAGAATCGTGAACCCCTTTCTGTAGCGGCCCCCGGCTACAATAGTCCCGATGAATCGCCTCGACGAACTGCGCCGCCGGCACGAAGCAGCCGAGCAGGGAGGCGGCCCCGACCGGCGCGCCCGCCAGCACAAGGAAGGCAAACTCTCGGCGCGCGAGCGCATCGAGCTGCTGCTCGATGAGAACTCCTTCGAAGAACTCGACAAGCTGGTCACCCACCGCTGCCGGGATTTCGGCATGGACGAGCAGGTCATCCCAGGCGACGGCTTCGTCACCGGCTACGGCCGCATCGATGGCCGCCTGGTCTATGTCTTCGCCCAGGATTTTACGGTCTTCGGCGGCTCGCTCTCCGAAACCAACGCGCAGAAAATCTGCAAGATCATGGACCTCGCGCTCAAGACCGGTTCGCCCGTCATCGGGCTCAACGATTCCGGCGGGGCCCGCATCCAGGAGGGCGTCGTTTCGCTCGCCGGCTATGCCGATATCTTCCTGCGCAACACCCTCTCGAGCGGCGTCGTTCCCCAGATCTCCGCCATCATGGGACCCTGCGCCGGCGGCGCCGTCTACTCGCCCGCCATCACCGACTTCGTGTTCATGGTGGACCGCACCAGCTACTCAGCCGCGGGTTTTCCTGGATACTTTGGCGTACTCTAAGAGAAGGAGTGGAAATCATGGCAACAACACCGGCTCTCGACTGGTCACAATGCCCCGCCGTAGAGAGCGTCCCTGGCAAGCGCAGCGGCGCGTGGGTATTCCGGGGCACTCGCACGCCGGTTTCGACCGTGTTCGAGAACCTTCAGGACATGAGCGTTGACGAGGTCGTGGAGGAATTTGGGGTCACGCGCGAGCAGGTTCAAGCCGTGCTGCAATTTGCCGCTCAAACCGCGGAAGCGCCAGCGCCCCGCCTGTAATGCTGGTTCTCTTCGATAACGGGACACCGAGAACGCTTGCCCGCTTTTTGATCGATCGCCACATGGTCACAGAGGCCCGCGCCCGTGGATGGGAGGAATTGGACAATGGCGAGTTGCTGAAACAAGCAGAGGCGGCAGGCTTCGAGGTGCTCGTCACCACGGACAAGAATCTCAGGTATCGGCAGAATCTTCAGGACCGCAAGATCGCCATTGTGGTGTTGGGTCTGGGGCGATGGACTCTCATCAGACGACATGTTGCGCAAGTCGTCGCAGCGGTGAACGCGGCAACCCCCGGCAGCTTTGCCGAGGTGGACATCCCCTACGAATAGGCTCCGGCCGTATTTCAGAAAGGGTCGTTTGTGCAAGCAAAGCAACGGGCTGTTTCCGAGTTGCACGTGACTCGTTCCCTATCCTGTTCAAACTGGTAAACTGAGCTGAATCCCAGTATGCCGCTCTCTGCCGGAACAAAACTCGGCCCGTATGAAATCCTTGCGCCTATTGGCGCCGGAGGCATGGGTGAGGTGTACCGCGCCCGGGACCCGCGGCTCGAACGCGACGTGGCCATCAAAATCTCGCCGGAGCGATTCTCGGACCGCTTCCAGCGCGAAGCCCGCGCAATAGCCGCGCTCAACCATCCCAATATCTGCCACATCTATGACGTAGGCCCCAACTACCTGGTGATGGAACTCATCGAAGGGGAATCATTGCAAGGTCCCGTATCCGTCGAGAGAGCCCTGGACTACGCGCGGCAGTTGGTGGATGCTCTGGAAGCCGCGCATGAGAAAGGAATCGTCCATCGCGATCTCAAGCCTGCCAATATCAAGATCACTCCCGAAGGCAAGGTGAAGGTCCTCGATTTCGGGCTGGCTAAGACGAGTCCGAGCGACGGGCAACCTTACACCCCCGAAGACTCGCCCACCTTTACGATCAATGCCACACAACCAGGAATGATCCTAGGCACCGCGCCCTACATGAGCCCGGAACAAGCCCGCGGAAAGTCCGTCGACAAACGTTCCGATATCTGGTCTTTCGGAGTGGTGCTTTACGAAATGCTGACCGGCCGCCAACTCTTTGAAGGTGAGACCACCACGGACATTTTGTCCGCCGTCGTCAGACAGGAGCCCGATCTCTCACGCATCCCAACCCGCGTCACGACCCTCCTGCGCTATTGCCTGAAAAAAGATCCGACACTGCGTTTACGAGATATCGGCGACGCCCGGCTGCTGCTTCAGGCCCCCACGCCATTACCTTCCGCACCCCCGCGCAAATGGATCTGGCTCTCTGCGTCCCTCGCCCTGGTCGCGGCTGGGCCCGGGATCTTCGCCCTCCTTCGGCCCGCGCCGGCCGACGAGCCCTACCGCCTCGCCATCAATCCTCCACCTGGCCTTCATTTCGACTTTGACAACTGTTGCAGCCCGATCTCGCCGGACGGCCGGAAAATCGCATTTGTTACCAGCGGCGACCTATGGCTCCGTTCTCTCGATTCCGATGCGGCGGTGAAAGTGCCGGGCACTAGCGGGGCTGGTCGTCCTTTCTGGTCGCCCGATCAGCGTTCCATCGGCTTCTTCGCCGGCCAGAAGCTGTTTACCGTCGCGTTATCGTCGGGTTCCAGGACAGAGGTTTCGTCCTTCGAAGGGCAGGCCAGAGGCGGCTCGTGGGGCTCTGACGGCACGATTCTCTTCTCCATCATCGTTCAGGGCGTCTTCCGGGTTCTCAGCACCGGAGGAAAACCGGTACCGGTCACAAGGCTGGACGTATCCCTGCGGGAGACTGCCCACTATCATCCAACCTTCCTTCCCGATGGCGATCATTTTCCATACATGATCCGCAGCCGCGATCTCGCCAGTAGCGGTGTGTTCGTCGGATCGCTGAAGGACCCCAAGCTGAAGCGCCGGGTCTTAGCGGGTCTTTCGAACGTGGCGTTTGTCCCGGCCGCGCGCGGCTATCCCGGCTATCTCCTCCTTGCCCGTCAGGGCGCTCTGCTTGCGCAGGGCTTTGACGAAGGCGCTCTGCAGCCGGTGGGAGATCCCGAAGTTCTCTCGGCCTCGGTCGGGTTTTGGTCGAACGAACAACTCGCCAATTTTTCGGCGTCCCGGACCGGCACCGCCGTGCTCGGCGCAGCGGGCGAACCGCTGGTTCAAATGACGTGGCTCGATCGCCACGGGAACGCGGCCCCCGTGGCATCCCCCGCCGGTCCGTACAAGTGTTGGCCCGCGTTTGTCT
>OMOG01000772.1:0-8954 GCA_900290305.1 Candidatus Sulfopaludibacter sp. SbA4 | reverse complement strand
GCGGGTTTTCGCTCTGGCTCTTCGATTTCAAGCGGGGCGGCCTCAGCCGCGCCGATGAAGACGGCGGTTTTCCGGCTTGGTCCGCAGATGACCGGCAGATTCTCTACTACAGCTACAGTCAGTCGGCTCTCGTTCGCAAAGACCTCGACTCCGCCCAGCCGGCGGAAGTGGTCGGGAAGTTCGACGACGAGCCGGCAGGCGCCATCGGCTGGNTAAGTGGTCGGGAAGTTCGACGACGAGCCGGCAGGCGCCATCGGCTGGTCGCCGGACGGGCAATTCGCCGTGACCAACAAGGGGCAGGTGTTCCGCATCGGCAGCGGCGGCGCTCCCCCGGGCAAACTGCCCCCTCTGGGCCAACCTCGGTTCTCACCCGATAGCAAATGGCTCGCATACGGTTCCGCCGACGGGGAGATCATTGCCCAGGATTTTGCAGCAGCCAGAACACGGATCCAGATTTCGAATCACGGAGGAGCCAACCCGATATGGCGCCGCGACATGAAAGAGCTCCTCTACATCCACGGTCCTGCGCTCATGGCCGTTGACATCCGCTCGACCAATGCCGGACTGGAGTTCGGCGTCCCGCACGAGCTATTCACTTCGAGCATCTTGAAGAACGCTACCTGCGACGCGACACCCGACGGCCAGCGCTTCCTTTGTCTGGCTCCCGCCCCCTCGAATCCGCTCGACGACCAGTTGACCGTCCTCCTCAATTGGCGGGCAGGGCTGAGACGATGAGCAGCAATGAAAACAGACCCTGTCCGTATCGTCGGCTACTCGGAAAGAGCGCCGCCTGGGAGTGGTCAATGGACAGGCGCCCCACGTTTTCTGAAGAGGTAAGTTGTGCAACGTCGCGCCAAGGCCCTGAAATCAAGGGTCTGAGTGCTGCAAATGTCGTCTGCAGAATGCGAGGCATGAAGCGGTGCACTCCTCCCTCGGCGTTCTCAGCTTTTGACTTCTTCCCGATTCCATCGCGAGCCGCTCCGGCCCGCCATCCCACCCCGCTACAATAGTCCCGATGAATCGCCTCGAAGAATTACGCCGCCGGCACGAAGCAGCCGAGCAGGGCGGCGGCGAGGACCGCCGCGCCCGCCAGCACAAGGAAGGCAAACTCTCGGCGCGCGAGCGACTCTCGGCGCGCGAGCGCATCGAGCTGCTCCTCGACGAGAGCTCTTTCGAAGAGCTCGATAAGCTCGTCACCCACCGCTGCCGGGATTTCGGCATGGACGACCAGGTCATACCGGGCGACGGCTTCGTCACCGGTTACGGCCGCATCGATGGCCGCCTGGTCTACGTCTTCGCCCAGGATTTTACGGTCTTCGGCGGCTCGCTCTCCGAAACCAACGCACAGAAAATCTGCAAGATCATGGACCTCGCGCTCAAGACCGGTTCGCCCGTCATCGGGCTCAACGATTCCGGCGGGGCGCGCATCCAGGAGGGCGTCGTTTCGCTCGCCGGCTATGCCGATATCTTCCTGCGCAACACCCTCTCGAGCGGCGTCGTTCCCCAGATCTCCGCCATCATGGGTCCGTGCGCCGGCGGCGCCGTCTACTCGCCCGCCATCACCGACTTCGTGTTCATGGTGGAGCGCACCAGCTACATGTTCGTCACCGGCCCGGACGTCATCAAGACAGTCACTCACGAGGATGTGACTAAGGAGAAGCTTGGCGGCTCCATGACCCACAACTCAGTCAGTGGCGTGGGCCACTTCATCGCCCCGGACGACGCCGAGTGCCTGCGCATGATCCGCGAGCTGCTCGGATACCTGCCGCAGAACAACCGCGAAGACCCGCCCCGCCGCGCTACGAACGACCCCATCGACCGCATGGATGCCGCGCTCGACACCATCGTCCCGCAGGAATCCAGCCTCCCCTACGACATGAAGGACGTGATCCACCGCGTGGTGGACGAGGGCCAGCTCTTCGAAGTTCACGAGCATTGGGCCAGGAACATCGTGGTCGGCTTCGCGCGCCTCGACGGCCGGCCGGTCGGCATCGTGGCCAACCAGCCCGCATTCCTGGCGGGTTGCCTGGACATCAATTCTTCGGTGAAGGGGGCGCGCTTCGTGCGATTCTGCGATGCCTTCAATATCCCCCTGCTGACCTTCGAAGATGTGCCCGGATTCCTGCCCGGCACCGAGCAGGAGTTCGGCGGCATCATTCGCCACGGCGCCAAGCTGCTCTACGCCTTTGCCGAGGCCACCGTGCCCAAGATCACGGTGATCACCCGCAAGGCCTACGGCGGGGCATATTGCGTGATGGGGTCGAAGCACATCCGCACCGATATCAACCTGGCGTGGCCTTCGGCGGAGATCGCCGTCATGGGCCCCGAGGGCGCCGTGAACATCGTCTACCGCCGCGAGCTAAGTGGCACAGGCATTCCTGCCTGTGTTCACGACCAGAACGCGGCGCGGCAGCAGAAGATCGAGGAGTTCCGCGAACGCTTCGCCAACCCCTTTGTGGCCGCCGAGCGCGGGTACGTGGACGACGTGATCGAGCCCCACGAGACCCGCCCGCGGGTGATTCGCGCGCTCCGCATGCTGGAGAACAAGGTCGATTCCATGCCGCGCAAGAAGCACGGGAATATCCCGCTCTGAGCAGTATGTGAGTTTACTCACAGTCTCCTCCGAGCGGTAGTACCCCCGCAAAACCCGCACGCGAATAGGCCTCTGTTTCTGCGCCTTCATAGGTGGAGAGGAAATTACTGAAATGAAACGAACAGTTTTGCGTAACAAATGGTTTGCGGGCGCCGTCTCGGCGGCCGCGATGGCAGGGCTTTGGTTCGGAGCGGCGCTCTTCCGGCCGTCGGCCGCCAAAGCCTTTACTCTGACCGCAATGCCGGCCTGGGTCTTTCCGGAGGTGACCGCTCAGACGGGTGAAAACCTCATGCTCTGCACCAATAACCTGACCGGGGACGGCACCACACAGGCTATCATCGCGGTGCTGGATGTCGCCGACTCAGCCCACTATTTAGCCAACACCACGCCCTTAAGTATGCCGATCGGCCCGCAGAAGGGCCAGTGCTCCCTGCTTCTTCCGGCCGTGCGGACAGAAGGGGCCAGGACGGGTATTCCCGTAATCTTCGTAATGCCCGGTGCGAACATCGCCGGCTTTGGTGGGGGTGCGGGCAGAGGCCTGGTGTCATCGCTCCAGTTGGTCGGAGCGGATGGCTCGGTTAAATTGGTCACGACACCAACCTATATGGACGGCCTGCTTGTGGTGATTGCCGACGCCCGGCAGCTTTCCACCGAACACCTGGGGATTTCTGCATCCGCCCGCTCCCTGCGGTTCAGTAGCTCCCGCGGATAGATCGGGGTCAACACCGTGTCACTCATAACAGCCGCCATCTCGGGCGCCGTAGTCATGGCGCTCGAGGTGGTTGCATTTCGACTTTACGCGCCGTACTTCGGCTACTCCATCTACGTCTGGGGCAGCATGATCTCGGTGGTCATGCTGGCCCTGGCGTTGGGATACGGATTCGGCGGGCGCCTGGCCGATCGAAGCACCACCAGCGCCCCGCTCTATACCGTCATCCTGGGGAGCGCGCTCTATCAACTAGTCATCGTCTTTACTGCGCGGCCGCTGCTCGCGGCCTTGTCGGGCTGGGGCGATTTTACGGGGACGGTCATCGCGACTCTGGTGATTTTCGCCCCGCCCATGACGGCCCTGGCGGGTGTCGGGCCGTTTGTCATTCGCCTTCTCGCCCGCGCCGGTGACGTCGGCGCGACCGCGGGGGTGGTCTACGCGGTTTCTACCGGCGGCAGCATGCTGGGCGTGCTGATCGCGAGTTTCTTCCTGCTGCCGCAATTCGGAACGCAGGCCACGCTCGAGGTACTCTGCCTGGCGACCGCCGCAATCGCTGTGGCGGGGCTGGCGGCGCGGAGCCGAAACGCCGAACGCCGTCACCGCGCTCGTGCCTTTCGCGCTGCTGTTAGCGGTCCCGAAATTCTCCTGGTCCACCGACACCATCTGGACCACCGAATCGGCTTACAACCTGATCCGTGTGGCACACCAGGGCAAGCGCCTGGTGCTGCTTCTCAACTCCCGGGACTCCGTGCACACGGTGCGGGTCGAGTCGTCGAACTGGACCGGCTTCTACTACGACGATTTTGCACTGGGGCCGCTGCTGGTGCCGGCCCGGAGTGTCATGGTCCTGGGGATGGGCGGCGGCGGATCGATTCAGGCGACCCGGCTCACGGCGCCCGAAGCCGCCATTGACGCGGTCGAAATCGACGGCAAAGTGGTGGATGCGGCCCAGCGTTTCTTCGGCCTCCACGCCGATCCGCACCTGCGGATTCACGTGGCGGACGCCCGCCCCTGGCTCCAGCGCAATCGCGGCCCGTACGGCATCGTCCACGTGGACCTTTATCATGGCGGCCCCTACGTGCCGTTTTATCTGACCACGGTGGAGTTCTACCGTCTCGTGCGCAGCCGCATGAGCGACGACGGCGTGGCGATGATCAACGTCTTCGATGTGGGCAGCCAACAGGAAGTGCTCGCGTCTGTAGTAGCCACGTTGAAGCAGGTCTACCCGTCGGTGATGGTCGTGCCGGCCGGCTATTTCAGCAACAAGATGGTCCTGGCATTCGCGCGGCCGCAGACGCTGGTCTCCGTCCGCGACCGTCTTGCCGCGGTCGAGGGCAGGAATCCATGGCAGGTATTGGCCCGCAAGTCGGCCACGGAGATCACCGAACCCGCGGTGCGGCCGGGAGCCATCGTGCTCACGGACGATCGTGCGCCAGTGGAAGAGATGACCCGGCGCATGCTCGCCGGACGATGAGGCGCCGGCCGCATTGACGGGGACCAGTCGGCTCAGGCATGATTGCTGACAGAAAGCATATGGACGACCTGGATTCCGGCTGGCAAAACAAGGGATCGACCCTCAGCGACAAGACGGCACGGAAGGAGTTCGGCCTGAAGCAAGAGGAGATCATCGCGGCGATCCGGGCCGGCCAACTCCAATACCGGGAGATGTGGATCTACGGGAACCCTTGGCTACGGCTCCTTCGCAAAGAGGTAGAAGCGCTGGTTAAGAGCCGGCACGGCGCCGGCTACCTGAAACAAAAGCAGGCGAAAACGGAGTTGGCGCACATTAACCGCGACCTGAAGCGTCTGAAGACCGAGATCGCCGAGTTGGAAAAGCGGAAGGCGGAGCTGATCTCCGGCCTCGGGGGTTGACGCGTGCAGGCGGATACCGTTCCCAAGGCCCTTCTGGCCGGCGTTGCCATCGTCTTCATCTGGTCCCTCATCGGATGCCACGATTTCTTCACCTGGCTGCTCGAGGTGCTCCCCGCCATCATCGCGATTCCCGTGCTGATCCGGCTCTATCCGCGGCTGCGCTTCACCAACCTGGTGTACGCGCTGATCGCGGTCCACGCCACGATTCTGATGATCGGCGGACACTACACCTACGCCCTGATGCCGGTCTTCGAGTGGATCAAGCACGCCTTTCACCTGGACCGCAATTACTACGACCGCCTCGGCCATTTCGCGCAAGGCTTCGTGCCCGCGCTGATCGCGCGCGAGGTGCTTCTACGCGAGACCCCGCTCCAGCGCGGAAAGATGCTTACGTACCTGGTGTTCAGCGTCTGCATGGCCATCAGCGCCCTGTACGAGCTTTTCGAATTTGCCGCGGCCAAGATCACCGGCAGCGCCGCAGACGCCTTCCTGGGCGCTCAGGGAGATGTATGGGACACGCAGTGGGACATGACGTGGTGCCTGATCGGCGCCACGTGCGCGCTGCTCTTCTTCACCGGGATTCACGACCGCGCGCTCGAAAAGCTGAAGCTCCGCATCGACAGGTTGCCGTACTGAAATCCCGCGAAGATCGTCTCCACGCGCTCTTCCGGGAACGCCGCCCCCAGGGCGATAAACAGAGGGTCGAAGTGCTCCGTGGCAGGCGCCGAAAGCCTGGCGTGCGGTCCCAGGCTGCGGTACGCGAACAGTTTTTCCAGGTTTCGCGATTCCACTTGCGCGGCAATCCAGGCGTCGAATTCGGCCGCCCAATCGTCTACCGCGGCCTGTTTGTTGTCCAGGTGGACCCGCCGCAGATTGTGCACGATTCCGCCGCTCCCCGCCACCAGGATGCCGTCGTCGCGCAGCGGGCGCAGCGCCTTGCCGAGTTGAAACAGCTCTTCGGGACTCACAAACGGAAACGACAACTCGAGCACCGGGGTCGCCGCCTCCGGCCATGCCAGCCGCAACGGAACCCAGGCGCCGTGATCCAGCCCGCGATCCGTCTGCGGCGTGACGTCATGCCCTTCGGCGCGCAAAACTCCGGCGACCCGCGCCGCCAAAACAGGATTCCCCGGCGCGGGATAAGTGAGCTGGTACAGTTCTTGCGGAAAGCCGCCGAAATCGTAGACCAGCGGCGCTCGGTCCCAGGCCGACAGGCGCAGCGGCTTCGACACCTGCCAATGCGCCGACACGATCAGGATCGCCTTGGCATCCCGGTGTGCCCGTCCGAATGTGTGCAGCGCGGCCGCGTGGTCATCGCCTCCCAGGGCGGACATGGGCGAGCCGTGTGCCAGGAACACTGCCGGTTGTCGATTCACAGTTTAGAGATGCCGAGCGAAGGGCAACGATTCGCACCGGCGCGCCCGCCGGGAGCCATTCTGTCTCCTGGCTCCTGACTCCTGACTCCCATCCGCATCGGATCAAGGGCGGAGCCCCGGGCGGAGCCCTTGCCTGGTTAGGTACACTGGGCGAATAGGGGGACGGGATGGCGCTATCGCCCGGAAAACGTCTGGGCCCCTATCAAATCGAGTCTGCGCTTGGCGCGGGAGGCATGGGCGAGGTCTATCGCGCTCGCGACACCCGGCTGGACCGCACGGTAGTGATCAAGGTCCTGCGGCTGGACTGGGCGGATCGCGCGGACGCGCGCCAGCGTTTTGAACGCGAAGCCCGAGCGATCTCCAGCCTGAATCATCCGCACATCTGCGCGCTCTACGACGTCGGCAATCAGGATGACATCGACTTCCTGGTGATGGAACACCTGGTGGGCGAGACGCTGTCCGAGCGGCTGCGGAAGGGTGGGCTGCCACTGGACCAGGTCCTGCGCTACGCCGTCCAAATCGCGGACGGCCTGGAATGCGCGCATCGCCAGGGGATCACGCATCGCGATCTCAAGCCCGCCAATATCATGTTGACGAAGCAGGGCGCCAAGTTGCTGGATTTCGGCCTGGCGAGAATCGCGCGCCCGGCCGTGCCGGAGGGTACCATCCCCCTCGACTCGAGCTCGCTGGCGACCCGAACGCAGTTGACCACCGAGGGCACCATCATGGGAACCATTCCGTACATGGCGCCCGAGCAACTGGAAGGACAACCGGCCGACGTGCGCAGCGAGATTTTCTCGTTCGGCGCAATTCTTTATGAAATGGCTTCGGGCAAGCCGGCCTTCCACGGCAAGAGCCAGGCGAGCCTGATCGCTGCGATCCTGCATACGGAACCGCCGCCGCTCCCCGATGTAATGCCCACGACATCGAGAGCCTTCGAGCGGACCGTCCGCAAGTGCCTGGCAAAAGACCCGGACCGGAGATGGCAGACTGCTTCCGACCTGAAGGACGAACTCGCATGGATTTCGGAATCGCCGCCGGAGCCGGCGGCGCCGCCCTCGCACTCGCGCTGGGCCTGGATTGCCGTCGTGGCCGGCCTGGCCGTCCTTCTGGCAACAGTAGCCTATACGCTTCGTCCACACGAGTCGGCCGCCCGCCGCACGCCCATCCGCTTTCAGATCCAGCCTCCCGAAAACAACTACTGGGGCTATGCCATCTCGAACCAGCCCGTCGCCATCTCGCCGGAGGGGGGCCACCTGGCATTCATCGGCCGAGCGATGGACCAGGCGCAGATCTGGATCCGCTCGCTCGATTCCTTGAAGCCGCGGCCGCTGGCGGGAACGGAGGGCGTCTTCTCCCTGTTTTGGGCGGCGGACAGCCGCTCGGTAATTTTCTCCGCGGAAGGCAAGTTGAAGAAAGTGCCGATTGCCGGCGGCCCGCCCCAGATCCTGAGCGGGCTCAGCGACCCGGTGTGGCGAGGCACTCCTCTCCCCAATGGCGATTTCCTTGTCAACACTGGAATCGCCACATACCGCGTCTCTCCGGCCGGGACCGCGACTCCGCTCCCGGACAAGATGTTTCTTTGGCCCGAAATCCTTCCCGACGGCGAACATGTCCTCTACCGGCGCCGCCAGTCGCCCATGGCGTGGGTTCAATCAATTCGGACCGGCCCGCCGGCCGAGTTGATCCCCACTGACTCGAAGGTGGAATATGCGCCGCCGCTCGACGCCGGCGACCCGGGTTACCTGCTGTACCTCAAAGGTGGCACGTTGATGGCGCATCCGTTTGACGCCCGCCGTTTGCACATGGAAGGAGAGCCGATCGCCATCGATCAGGGGATTCCGTATTTCGATCCGACCGGCGGCGCGTCGTTCAGTGTTTCACGAGACGGCATTCTGGTGTACCAGACCGGTGAAACGCGCTCCCGCCTGGTCTGGGTGGATCGGGCCGGAAACGAGGTATCCAACATCGCCGAGTCGGCCGATTTCTGGGGGGCGCCGCGTCTTTCGCCCGACGAGCAGAAGGTGGCGATCAGCCGCTGGACATCCGCAACCGGCGGCGCCGACGTGTGGATATTCGAACGGGGACGGAAGGGCGCCAGCCGGTTCACCTTCGAGCCCGGCGTCGAGGCGCAACCCAACTGGTCACCCGACGGCAAGCGAATCGTGTTCTCCAGCGCGCAAAAGGCCGCGCCGAAGCTCTGGTGGAAGGGCATTGCCGAAACGGGCGGCGGCGAAGCTATTTCTACCGGACCTTTTCAGTACGCAACCGACTGGTCGAAAGACGGACGCTTCATCCTGTTTCAGACTTCCGGTGGAGATACCAATTCAGGCCTCTGGGCCTTGCCGATCGGGGCCGCTGACGGCGGCCGGGGCAAGCCGGTCCCGCTGATCGAGGAGCAGTT
>OMOG01000787.1 GCA_900290305.1 Candidatus Sulfopaludibacter sp. SbA4 | reverse complement strand
CCGCCTGCAATTCCATGCATCTACAGGGTTTGAACTTCAATTACACTTTTGGGAGACGAACCCGATTTCGTTTTCACCGAATCCGGTATCGAACGCTGGGGGTGGCAAGTGGAATTACTCGGTGACCATTTCCGAAACGGGAGGGGCGCCCGTCACGCTGACGGGGCTCAATGTCGGTGGCGACGATTATTCAGCCGACATCTCGCAGTGGTTCGGTTCAAATCAACTCCCCGCCCATGGTCGACTGTCTGGATCATTCACCACGACCGGGGGCTCTGTGAACTTGACCTGGACGTTTACGGGCAACGGCAGATCTTGGTCTGCTTCTGTAAACCTCTTGCCATAACTCATCACAATCGATCCCCCTGTTGGTTCGAAGGCCCGGCGAAAATCCCCGGGCCTTTAGTTATTTCCAGCCAAAAAATAGTCCATGGTGACGGGTAGCGGCATGTTCCCGACCTGGTGAACATGAATGGCGAGGCGGATGCCGCCCTGAACGTCCTGGTGTTCGGCTTTCATTTCCTCATCTTTTTTTCCTAGCCCGTTTGGGTTTGGTGTTTGCCTCGCTCGGCTATCGCCGGCCAGGCGGTAGTTTGTGTTGTCCCCCTCCAGACCGAACAAAGGGGAAGCCTCCGTTCCGTCGGCGCCGAGTAGAATTCCCGGTGCACGAACCAATTCAACTCATACACCACCACCTTCCAGGTGCGGACCACAACGAGCACAATCGTGACCAAATATCCCCAGTCTTCCGTGACGAGCTACGGCAGCGCCACCCTCTTCTACCGCTGAACCTCGCACCGCCCGCACCCGCGTCCAGCATCAACGGCGCGGGTGTGGGGCCCGGAGCGTCCCACGATCGGCCCGGGCCGGGGCTCCGGGATTTGCACCCTTCGGCTTTCCGCCGCCCCCGCCTCCGGACACATCGGCGAGCAGCTATCGCCAAAGCTCTTACACGGCCACAACTCCTCCACCCTCCGGTCCGGCCAAAGGTGGATTCGGATCGAGCGCGCCGCCGCGAGCGGGCGATTCCGGGCAGACCCCTCCCTCTGGAGATTCCGTATGAGAAGACGATCGTTCACCGGACCGTTGCTGCTGCTGATCATCGGCGCCCTGTTCCTGTGGAACAACATGCACCCGGAGGCTTCGGTCTTCGACCTGGTGGCGCGCTACTGGCCTTTTCTGCTGATCGGGTGGGGCCTGCTCCGGCTGGTGGAAGTGACGGCTTCGCGGGATCGCAATTACTCCAGCTTCACGGGGGGCGAGGTGGTGCTGGTGATCATGATCTGCATCGCCGGGTCGGCCATCTGGGAGGCGCATCAGGACGGGATCCACTTCACCCCGCGCGGCCTGGACGTCTTCGGCGACCAGTATGATTACCCCGTCTCGGCGCACGGCAGCGCGGCGGGCATGACCCGCGTCACGTTCGAGAATCCGCGCGGCAGCATCAAGGTGATCGGCGGAGATTCGCAAGAGGTTTCGGTCAACGGCCACAAAGTGATTCGCGCCTGGTCGCGGCAGGATGCCGACCGCTCCAACGAGAACACGCCGGTGGAGATCGTGCCGCAGGGCGACCGGCTGCTGATCCGCACCAACCAGGATCGGTCGCCGGACAACCAGCGCATCTCCGACGATCTGGAAGTCACGGTTCCGCGCGGCGTGAGCGTGGAGGCGCGCGGACGCAACGGCGATTACGAGATCAGCGACATCACGGGCGACGTGGAGCTGGCCAGCGACCGCGGCGATGTGCGGCTGGCGCGCATCGGCGGCAATGCACGGCTGGAGATCGGGCGCAGCGACGTGATCCGCGCCACCGACCTGAAGGGCAAGCTGGATTTGCAGGGGCGCGGCTCCGACGTGGAGCTGGAAAACGTCCAGGGACAGGTGACCATCAACGGGTCATACCTGGGAAGCCTGGAGTTCAAGAACATTGCCAAGCCGCTGCAGTTCGAAGGCACGCGCAACACGGAATTGCACGTCCAGGCCGTGCCTGGGCGCATCAGCATGGATCTCAGCCAGTTCAGCGGATCGAATATTGTGGGCCCGGTGCGGCTGATCACCGGTTCGCGCGACATCAAGATCGACCAGTTCACGCAGTCGCTGGAGCTGGAGACGCAGCGCGGGGACATCGAGCTGACGCCCGCGCACTCGCCGCTGCCTTCGATCGAGGCGCGGTCGGGAATCGGGCGGATCGACCTGATTCTGCCGGCGAAGTCGGCGTTCGATCTGCAGGCGACCGCCGAGCGCGGTGAAGCGGTGAACGATTTCGGTCCCCCGGTGGAGAAGGAGATGGAAGGGCGCACGGCTACATTGAAGGGCAAGGTGGGGGATGGCCCGACTATCCGGCTGACGGCCAGCCGCGGGTCGGTTTCGGTGCGCAAGGAGGGGACGCTGCCGAGTGAGATTCCGCCGGCGCCGGGGAAGTCCGAGAAAAAGACGCCCAAGAAGGCCAAGGACTCGGAGGTTATTCTGTAGAGCTGTCCTGCGCCAACCGCATTAGGAGCGTAAGCTCATCACATACTTCGATGCTGCGCGCCGTGCAGTATGAAAGGATCGTCTGATCGTAGAAATCACCGTCTTGCGTGCATAGAATATCCGGTTCGCCCCGCTCGGCGGTTTGTAGAACGATCAAGTCATTTGGATCACGAAGCGGCGCGCGATATTGTGGGTCCAAAATCACGACATGCGACACGCTTTGCAGAAACTGCGTGTAGTCGAGAAGATCCGCTTCCGTGAGGCCGTACAATGCTTGAAATCCAGGATACCTAAGCACCTTTGTCACTTCGGCGAGCAGTTCATTTGAGGTTACTAAGTGATGGCCGCGTTGCAGCAATTCCTCAAGGAGTCTTCTGGCCTGTATTGAAGTTCGGCCATGCGTGCGAATAAGCGCATTCGCGTCGAGGACAACCCTCAATGGATAGGCCTGTAGTGGGGCCGTGTGGAGCGCAACGCCTCGTTAATGATCTCCTCCTCTTCCGCTTCGCTCACGGGTTTCCGTTTCGCATCGACTTTGGCGAAATAGCAACGAAGCTTCTCAAGTGCTTCTTTGCGCTCGTCCGGCGACAGCCGAGAGGGGATAATGTGCGAAGGCCGGATACCCTTGATGCTTGACGGACTCGTCTTCCGCCACCAGACGGCCAAGAAGACTCTCAACGGCTCGACGCTGATCGTGAGAGAGATCTTTCACGTGGTGGAGCATTCCAATTCCTTACTGATATTGTCTCACGTCGAGATTAGAACGGGCCACGTCAAGTCGCGCAGCTAGCGGCCATGTGGACCGGAGAGCCCCGCTTGGCATTACAGGTTGGATTCTTCCGTTACCGGAGCTTCCGCAATTTTGTGGAAGTCGTCCATCGTAAGACCGAGGTCGGCCAGGACGTGTTCCATGGGCACGCCACCATTCTTCTCGAGCGATGCGATGGCGGCGCGGATGGCTGCGGCATCTTCCGGTGCGAGCGGCTCATCGTCGATATGAGCCAACGCCAGTTTGCGATCGAGCGGAGAGAGCATGCTCTCCAGCAAGCCGCAAACGGCGGCCAACTGATCGGCGGGGAGCGGAGAGAGCATGCTCTCCAGCAAGCCGCAAACGGCGGCCAACTGATCGGCGGGCAGACGGTCGAGAAACGCGTGGGCGTGGTGCCGTTGTTGTGTGAGATCGGGTTCCATGACTTCCTCTGACGCCTAAAGGTCATTATACTGGTCGGCGCCACTGCCTCGCTCGCCCAGCCGCTGCAGTTCGAAGGCACGCGCAACACGGAATTGCACGTGCAGGCGGTGCCCGGGCGCATCAGCATGGATCTCAGCCAGTTCAGCGGATCGAACATCGTGGGACCGGTGCGGCTGATGACCGGCTCGCGCGACATCAAGCTGGACCACTCCACGCAGTCGCTCGAGCTGGAGACGCAGCGCGGCGACATCGAGCTGACGCCCGCGCACTCGCCGCTGCCTTCCTCGAGGCGCGCTCGGGAATCGGACGGTTCGACCTGATTCTGCCGGCGGAGTCGGCATTCGATTTGCAGGCGACCGCGGAGCGCGGGGAAGCGGTGAACGATTTCGGTCCGCCGGTGGAGAAGGAGATCGAAGGGCGTACCGCTACCTTGAAGGGCGAGGTGGGGCATGGTCCCATCATCCGGCTGACTGCCAGCCGCGGAGCGGTTTCGGTGCGCAAGGAGGGGCCGCTGCCGAGTGAGATTCCTCCGGCGCCGGCAAAGGCGGGAAGACGGTCAAGAAGTCCAAGGACTCGGGAGGTTATTCTGTAGTCTTCCGAGTCACCTCGCTGCGTGTTGCTCTGACTGGACTGTCGCGATGAGTTGCCGTATTTCCTTGGCGCGGGTATCGGGAAACCCTTTGAGGTTGGCTTCCGCCTTCGCCAGAGCCTCGATGGCCTCGGAATAGTGTTTTTGTCCCCTCTGCGCTCTTCCCAGGTCCCAATACAGCATTCCCCAGCGTTCGTCCGACGGGGGCAGATGCATGCGTTCATTGACCGCCAGCGTCTCACGCGTGTACGTTTCCGCGTCGCGGAAAGCCTTGGCTTCATTGCAGCCGTGGATGGCGTCGTGCAAAGCGCTCCAGAGCCGCTGGGAATCGGCAGGATACCCGCGAAGCAACGGGACAAACTCGGTTATCTGGGCCATGCCTTCGGCGACCTCTCCCGCCCAGATCCGGGTCCGGGCCCACTTGATGGCGGCCTCGGCCGTAGACGGGCGGCGGGGTCCGTCATATTTGAGCATGATGTCATAGTTCCGGTGAAGGACTGCAGCCGCCCCGGCCCGATCCCCGCGGCCGGCCAGAAACGGCGCCAGACCGCAAAGAACGGTAGATTCCCATAGCCCCTCAGGCTCTTGCTTCCGGCCGAGTTCCAACGCCTCGTTGAAGAGCCGCTCCGACTGCACGGGATCACGCGACCTGAGGAACTCGGCTTTATAAGCCATCGCCAATGCCAGCGCCTCCTTCGATAAATCTGGAATTCCCTTACCGAGAGCAACCGCCTCATCGGCGAATCTCAGCCCCTCGCGCGCACCGCCGGACGTCCACATGAGATTGAAGGCCAACTCCCGCTTGACCGAAAAGACCTGTTTCGGGTCAGCCTTGTCCTTGAGCCGCCGCAAACGTTCGAGGGCCTCGCGGTATAACTCGATACTCCGTTCAAACCGCCCCGCGAAGGCTTCGTTCTCGGCCAGTTTCATGAGTGCGGTGGTGATCTCGGGCTCGTTCCTCAGCGATCGAAGGATGGAGAGGGATCGAGTCAGTTGGGCGTTCGCCTGTTCATACTTTCTCAGCGCGGTGTAGCTGGACGCTAGATCTCCGCGAAGCAACGCCTCGGTCAGCGGATCGTTCCGGAACTCGGTATCCAGACGTTTTGCCGCCTGGTCCAGCATTTGGGTGACCGTAAACGTGTCGGGGTCGAACGTCCGGGGCTCCGCCGAGGAGAGCATGCCGCCCAGGAAGGCGCCTATGGCATTCGATCGGCGCGCCTCCTGCCGCGCTACCTGCGTCTGGTGCATGGAAACCACCGCCGCACCGGCCACGGCAGCCATCACGGCCGCTACTGCCGCCACGGGTACCCAATGGCGGCGCAGAAACTTGCCTGCCCAGTAGAATGCGGTTTGCGGGCGCGCCTGAATGGGACGACCATCCAGGAATCGCTCGACATCCTCGGCCATCTGCAAAACCGAGCCGAACCTCCGGGATGGGTCATTCTCCAAAGCTTTCAGGACGATGGCGGCAAGATCGCCTTTGAGCGCCCGGCGCAGGCGCTCGAGGGGCACGCCACGATTCTCCGCCGCTTCCGGAGACACCGCTGTGGAAGGCGCCACCGGCGACGAGTCCCCCACCGCCCGCCGCAATTCGCTCATCATCGAGCCCGGGTCGCCGTACGGCCACGCGCCGGTCAACAGCTCATAGAGGATCACGCCGAGCGAAAAGACGTCGTCTGTGGTATTGGTCCGCTCCCCTCGCAGTTGCTCCGGGCTGGCGTAACGCGGGGTCAACATGCGATTGCGGGTCGCGGTGACCTGGCTCGACTCGGCCATCAGGGTGGCGGTACCGAAGTCCAGCAGCTTCACCACACCATCCGCGGTCACCAGAATGTTGCCCGGTTTCAGATCGCGGTGCACGATCAGGCTGCGATGCGCATGCTCTACCGCCTCGCACACCTGCAGAAACAAGCGAAGCCGGCGGTGGACGGTGAGCTTGCGCGAATCGCAATAGCGATCGAGCGGCTCGCCATCCACGTACTCCATCACGAGGTAGGGATCGCCCGCCGCCGAAACGCCGCCATCCAACAAGCGCGTGATGCCGGGGTGGTTGAGCGAAGCCAGCAACTGGCGCTCGGTGTGGAATCGCCGGACGAACTCGTCGCCCGCGAGGTGGCCGGCGATCACTTTCACCGCGGCGGTTTGTTCAAATTGTCCGTCCGCGCGGTGCGCCAGGTATACGGCGCCCATCCCGCCGCGTCCGATCAGCCGCACCAGCTTGTAGGCGCCAAAGCGCTCCGATGGCAGGGCCGCGCTCTCGGGTGGGGAATCCAGCTTCGGATCGCGAGTGGCGAGTGCGGCATTCCATCGGCAAGCCTCCAGGAGCGATTCGACTTCGCCGCGGACCGCGGGGTCGGCGGGCTGCGCGTTCAACCACTCCACCTGGTCGGCCTCGGGCCTTTCGAGCGCCGCGTGGAACAACTCTTCGATGCGATTCCACGCGGCGTTATCGGTTGCCATATGCGGACCCTTCGCGCGGCCGGAGCTCGCGGCACAGCCAGGCTCGGGCCATGGTCATATCGCGGTCGGCGGTGGCTTTCGAGAGGCCCATGATCTCCGCGGTCTCGGCCGCGGTGCAGCCCAGGTAAACCCGCAGCTCCAGCACCCGGGCCTTGCGCGTATCCACGGCTTCGAGCTTGGAGAGAGCGCTGTCCAGGCCCGCGATATCGCTGTCGCGCTCTCCCAGCCAGGGGATATCCTCGGTGAGCGGAATGCGCATATCGAGATGGCGTTTCTCCCGCAGCCGGGCCTTGGCGTGATCGGTCAGAATATGCCGCATGGCGCGCGCGCAAAAGCTGTAGAAATGATCGCGATCCTTCCAGACGGCCCGGTTGGCGGAGGCCAGCCGCAAATACAACTCGTTGACCAGGGCGGTGGGCTGGAGCGTGTGGTCGGGACGCTCGCGCCGCAGGTACACGCCGGCCAGGTACCGCAGGCGGTCATAGGTCAATTGCAGAAGCTCCTCCGGGACGCCGCCGCGTTCGGCGCCCCATGTCCGCAACCACTGTGTGATGTCGCCCGGCTCTTCCCGACTTTCCATGCAGGGACCCCTGTGTGTCTGAGGGTCCCACCATTATAGTCCGAGTCCGCCGGGCTAATGCACCCCCGCCGTCCCCGGTTTCATTGGAAGCTCCAGGTTCCCATCGACTGCCACCCGGAATTGGCGGCGCCGGTGGAATTGCCCGCGGCCATGTAAATCACGCGATTCCCGTAGAACGCTCCCGTGAAGTACATGCTCAGAGTGAGTGTCAGCGTGTTCCCGCTGCCGCTGGCTGAAGAGCTGCCCCCTTCTATTCCGCACTGGCTATTGTGTACCGTTCGGGAACGCCCGGCGGCAGGCCAAACGACAAGCCCCCGCCCGTGTCGTTCACCACGTACAGCGCGTTGGACGGCCGGCTGTAGGCCACGTAGCATGCCTGGCGGCCATCCAGGAAGTTGTTGATCAGGATGTTTACGACGCCCAGATCCTGGAAACCGTTGGTGTGTTGAAGGTGAAGGTGAAGGTCTGGTTCGCGCCTGTGCCGCTGGCCGGGTTCACTCCGCCGCCAGTGCCGGCAACAAGATGCAAAAGATTCCTCTACCGATTCTCATGGTCCTGCCTCTCACTGATGGAAGCGACGCGGAACGGCGAAATGACTCACGCCTTAATGTACTCCCGCCGTGCCCGCGGCCTGCCACCCCGAGTTCGCCGTGGCGCTACGGGCCGCCAGGTACACCACCTGGTTGCCTGAGAACCCCTGGGTGAACGCGATGGGCAGCGTCACACTCAGGTTGTTGCCGCCGGCGCTCACCAGGCTCCCCGCGCCCGTGATGCTGCACTGACTGTTCGACACACTCCCGTTGCCCGGTATCACCATCCCCGAATACGGACCGCCGGCATCGCCTCCGTCGTCCACCAGCAGCACCGAAACCGAGCTGGCGCTGATCGGCACCAGCGCCAGGAAGCATGCATGCCTCCCGTCGATCGAGCCGTTGATCAGCACGTCCGCTACTGCAATATCCTGGAACCCGTTGGTGTCGGTGAACGTGAAGGTGTCGGCCGCCGTGAAGCCGGCTACGCCCCGGAGTCACTCCCGTCACGCTCGGCCCAGTCACTGGCGAGCCGGCCACACTCACGGTTCCCAGCGGCGACCACCCCGAATTCGCTCCCGTATCCTGCGCCGAGAGATACACAACTTTATTCCCAGCGAACCCCGCCGAGAACGTAATCGGCAGGGTCAGTGTCAGTGAGTTCCCACTGCCGGCGACCAGGCTCCCCGCGCCCGCGATGCTGCACTGACTGTTACTGACACTTCCTCCTCCAGGCAGCACCATACCGGAGTACGGCCCTCCGGCATCGCCGCCATCATCCACCAACAGCACAGACCCGGAATTCGGCCCTGCGGGAGTAAATGCCACGTAGCACGCCTGCCGCCCGTCCAGCACGTCGCGGATGAGCATGTCCACCACCGTCAGATTCTGATATCCGCCGGTATCCGCAAAGCTGAACGTGAACGTTTGGGTGGTCCCGCCACCCGAGACTGCAGTCACTGAAGTGGGCGCGGGGACCGGCGACGGCTGCGTAAACACCCAGGCCGCTCCGATGCAGCCATTGTCTCCGGCGCCGCCCACCACCAGGGTACTCGCGTCCGCCGACAGCCCGACGGCTCCCTGCAATGCCGGCCCCACCGCACCCGCGCCGACCAGCTTGCCGGGCTGCTGGCTCCAGACGCCGTTGGATCTGGTGAAGATCCACACGCCGCCGGCCAGGTTGTTGTCGAAGACCGCTCCCACCGCGATGGTGTTGCCGTCCCGCGAAATCCCCAGAGTGGGGCCCTCACCGAGCGAGGGCGGCACCGTCTCGCCGCTGCGGACCAGTTTGCCGCCCTGCTGGCTCCAGACGCCATTGGTCCGGGTGAAGACCCACAGCGCGCCGGTGTTGTTATTGTCGCCGGCGCCACTCACGACGGCCGTGTTCCCGTCCCCGGAAATCGCCACACGGTCGCCTGCCGACGGCGATCCCACCGCGCCCGTGCCCACCAGTTTGGCGCCCTGTTGGCTCCATACGCCATTGGTCCGGGTGAAGATCCACGCGGCTCCCGCATGGTTGGCGTCCAAGGGTCCTCCCTCGATGAGGGTATTCCCATCCGCGGATACCGCCACCGCGGCACCTTGTCCGGCGCCGAAGCTGGCGCCAAGCATCGCACCCGAGCCGGCCAGCTTGGCTCCCTGTTGCGTCCAAACTCCATTGGTCCGGGTGAAGACCCAGGTGGCGCCCACCAGCGGGAGGGTAGTGCCATTCGGGCCGAGGCCAGGGCCGCCATCGGTGATGCCTCCAATGACCGCCGTGTTGCCGTCCGCGGAAAGCGCGGCGGCGAAACCAAAGTGGGCATACGTACTGGCGTCCGAAGGGACCACCCGGCCGCCCTGCTGGCTCCAGACTCCGTTCGACCTGGTGAAGATCCAGACAGCCCCCGCATTTCCGGGAGTCGAGTCATTGATGTTGTCATTCCCGCCCCCCAGGATGACGGTGTTGCCATCGCCGGAGATCGCGACATTGCCGCTGGCCGCGATAGCGCCACCAGGATCTCCCACAGCGCCAGTGCCCTGCAGCTTGGCGCCCTGTTGGCTCCAGACGCCATTCGAACGGGTGAAGATCCACGCGGCCCCTTCGGGAAGGTCGTAATCCGACACCGTGACGAATGTGTTGCCGTCCGCCGAGACTTTGGCGTCGACGCCCTGCCCCATGCCATAAGCGTTGCCCGCAATGCTGGAAACACAGCCGGCAGGGGGCGCGGCGGCTCCCGACCCGACCAGTTTTCCGCCCTGCTGCGTGAACTGCGCCTGCGCCAACGCCGGCAACAAAATGCAAAAGATCGCTCGGTTGATTCTCATCGTCCTGCCTCCCCCACTGATGGAAGCGACGCGGAACGGCGAAATGACTCAAGCCAACTCCGCTTTAGTGCACTGCCGCCGTTCCCACCGCCTGCCACCCCGAGTTCGCCGCGTTGCTGCGGGCCGCCAGGTAGACCACCTGGTTGCCTGCGAACCCCTGGGTGAACGTGATGGGCAGCGTCACGCTCAGGTTGTTGCCGCTAGCGTTTACCAAGCTCAACGCTCCCGTGATGCTGCACTGACTGTTCGACACGCTCCCGTTGCCCGGTATCACCATCCCCGAATACGGACCGCCCGCATCGCCTGCATCGTCCACCAGCAGGACCGAAACCGAGGTCGCGCTAATGGGGACCAGCGCCAGGAAGCACCCATGCCGCCCGTCGATGGAGCCGTTGATCAGCACGTTCGCCACGGCAATGTCCTGGAACCCGTTGGTGTCGGTGAACATGAAGGTATCGGTCGCGGTGAAGCCGGTGGTGTGTACCGGAGTCACTCCAGTGACACTCGGACCAGTCAATGCCGCTCCCGCCACACTTACCGTACTTAGCGCCGACCAGCCGGAATTCGCTCCGGTATCCTGCGCCGACAGGTACGCCACTTTGTTCCCCGCAAACGCGGGCGTGAAGGTAATCGGCAGCGTGAGAGTCAGTGAGTTTCCGGTGGCCGACACGAGGCTGCCGGCCCCGGTTATGCTGCACTGACTATTCGACACACTCCCGGTTCCCGGCAAGGTCATCCCGGAGTACGGACCTCCGGCATCGCCTCCATCGTCCACCAGGAGCACCGAGCCCGAATTGGGTCCCGACGGAATAAATGCCACGTAGCAGGCCTGGCGTCCGTCGAGCACGTCGCGGATGAGGACATCGACCACCGAGAAGTTCTCCCATCCGCCGGTATCCGTAAAGGTGGCCGTGAAGGTCTGCGTGTTTCCGCCGCCCGCGGCCAAAGTCACCGACGTGGGGGCGGGGACGGGCGACGGCTGCGCAAACACCCATGTGGCTCCCACACAGTTGTTGTCTCCAGGTCCGCCCATCGCCAGGGTACTGGCGTCGGCCGACAGTGCGACGCTCCCTTGAAAGGCCGGGTCGATCGCACCCGTGCCGACCAGCTTGCCGGGTTGCTGGGTCCAAACGCCGTTCGATCGCGTGAACACCCAGGCCGCTCCGGCAGCGGTGTTGTCCGCGCCCGATCCCATGATGAGGGTGTTGCCGTCCAGCGAAAGCGAAAGAGCCACACCCCCTATGTATGGAGCCTTTCCCGCGATGTTATTGCGGACCAGTTTGCTGCCCTGCTGAGTCCAGACGCCGTTCGATCGCGTGAAGATCCACACCGCGCCCTGAGCGGTTTGACTTTTGCTGTCGAAATTGTCGCTGGGGCCACTCTCGGCCATCGTGTTCCCGTCGCCGGAAATCGCCACAACGCTGCCCTGGGCGGCGCCAAGCGAACCCACGGCACCGGTGCCCACCAGCTTATTGCCTTGCTGGGTCCAGACGCCGTTCGACCGCGTGAAGATCCACACCGCGCCGGTTCCGATGGCACCATCCTCGTTTCCCCCGACGACGGCCGTATTCCCATCCGCGGAGATTGCCACAGAATTACCTTGATAGGCCCCGGCGTTAATCAAGCTGGGAAGGTAGGGATCCACTCCGGTGCCCACCAGCTTGTTTCCTTGCTGGCTCCAGACCCCATTCGTCCGGGTGAAGATCCATGCCGCTCCCGCAAAAGTCAAGCCGTTGTTAGCATCGCTAGGGCCCCCCTCGATCGCCGTGTTGCCGTCCGCGGAAATCGCGACGGACCAACCCTGGTTTGCCGCTCCGGGACAAAGGTTAAACTGGCCGGCTACGCAGCCCGGCGAAGTAAGCGCAGTGGCGCCCGTGCCGACCATCTTCGGGCCTTGCTGGCTCCAGACGCCATTCGACCTCGTGAAGAACCACACGGCTCCTGTTGGGTTGTTGTCAGCGTTGTTCCCCAGGATAAAGGTGTTGCCATCCCCGGAAATCGCCACCGCCTCGTTAGCGCTCTCAATTCCCTGGTAGCCCGAGCCCACCAGTTTGGGGCCTTGCTGGCTCCAGGTCCCATTGCTCCGCGCGAAGACCCAGGCGGCCCCATGGGGCGGGTCGGCCAAGGCTGACGATACCATGGTGTTGCCGTCCGCCGAGATGCTGGTCCAGGAGCCCTGCCCGCCGCCTACCAGGGACGGGCCTGCCGCGGAAGGGTTGTTAATGGTACATGTGCCCAGACTTTTTGCCGCCCCGGTGCCTACCAGTTTTCCGCCCTGCTGCGTGAACTGCGCCTGCGCCAAGGCAGGCAATAAAACGTAAAAGATTCCTTTAATGATTCCCATCGTCATAGCTCCTAGTGTATTCCTGCCGTCGCCGCCGCCTGCCACCCCGAGTTGGCGGTGGCGCTGCGGGCAGCCAAGTATACCACCTGGTTGCCTGAGAACCCCTGCGTGAACGCGATGGGCAGCGTCACGCTCAGCTTGTTGCCTCCCGCGCTCACCAGGCTCCCCGCGCCCGCTATGCTGCACTGAGTGTTCGATACACTCCCGTTGCCCGGCACCACCATCCCTGAAAACGGACCGCCTGCGTCTCCGGCATCATCTACGAGCAGGACCGATACCGAAGCGGCGTTGATCGGCACCAGCGCCATGAAGCACCCATGCCGGCCGTCGATGGAGCCGTTGATCAGGACGTTGGCAACGGCAATATCCTGGAACCCGTTGGTGCCGGTGAAGGTGAAGGTGTCGGTCGTGGTGAATCCGGTGCTGTGTGCCGGAGTCACTCCGGTCACACCAGTCCCAGTCACCGACGCCCCCGCCACACTTGCGGCCGCCAGCGGGAACCAGCCGGAATTCGCCCCGGTATCCTGCGCCGATAGATACACTACCTTGTTGCCTGCAAAGGCCGGCGTGAAGGTGATCGGCAGAGTCAGGGTCAGTGAGTTGCCGCTGGCCGACACCTGGCTGCCTGCTCCCGTGATGCTGCACTGACTGTTGGAGACACTTCCGGTTCCCGGCAAAGTCATCCCCGAGTACGGACCTCCGGCATCGCCGCCATCATCCACCAGCAGGACGGAGCCAGAATTCGGACCAGACGGAACGAACGCCACATAGCAGGCCTGGCGTCCATCGAGCACGTCTCGGATGAGGATATCCACGACCTGGAGGTTCTCCCATCCGCCGGTGTCGGAGAAGCTGACCGTGAAGGTCTGGGTGTTGCCGCCGCCCGATGCGGTCGTCGCTGACGTGGGGGCGGGGACCGGCTCCGGCTGCGCAAACACCCAAGTGGCTCCGTGCAGTCAGCGTCCGCGGGTCCGCCCAACGCCAGGGTACTGGCGTCAGCCGACAGCGCGACGGCGACGCCTTGAAAGGCCGGGCCGACCGCACCCGTGCCGACCAGTTTGCCGGGTTGCTGAGTCCAGACGCCGTTCGATCTGGTGAACACCCACGCCGCGCCGGTATCGGTGTTGTCCGCGAATCCCCGCATGACGAGCGTATTGCCGTCGCGTGAGAGCGCAAGAGTCGCTGCACCCAATGAAAAGGCGCTTCCCGCGATGTTGTTGCGGACCAGCTTGCTGCCCTGCTGAGTCCAGACGCCATTCGATCGCGTGAAGATCCACACCGCGCCCATAGCGCTGTGTTTCGTGGCGGGGTCGTAACCATCGCCGGGGCCACTCTCGGGCACCGTGTTCCGTCACCGGAGATGGCCACCTGGCTGCCCTGGCCGACGTCAGCGGGGCCCACGGCGCCGGTGCCCACCAGCTTATTGCCTTGCTGGCTCCAGACGCCGTTGGTCCTGGTGAAGATCCACACCGCGCCCGTTCCGAGAGCGCCATCCGAGTTTCCTCCCACGACGGCCGTATTCCCGTCAGCGGATATGGCTACAGACTGACCTTGGAATGCCCCGTCGTTGGCGAGGCTGGGCTCGAAAGGGTCCACTCCGGAGCCCACCAGCTTATTTCCCTGTTGGCTCCAGACTCCGCTGGTGCGGGTGAAGATCCACGCTGCTCCGGCAAGGTCCAGGCCATTGTTAAAGTCGGTCGGGCCTCCCGTGATGGCGGTGTTGCCGTCGGCGGACAGGGCGACGGAGAAGCCCTGCTGTGCTGCCCCGGTACACGCGACCTTGCAGGACGAACTGGTGGCGCCGGTACCGACGATCTTGGGGCCTTGCTGGCTCCAGACGCCATTCGACCTGGTGAAGAACCACAGGGCTCCTGTTCCGCCGTTGTCTTCGCTGATCCCCATGACGGCGGTGTTGCCATCCGCGGAGATCGCCACCGGCACATCGCCGGCAAAGGTTCCCTGGGCATTCGAGCCCACCAGCTTGCTGCCCTGTTGGCTCCAGGCGCCATTGCTGCGCGTAAAGATCCAGGCGGCCCCAGCGGGTAAGTCGTCGCCGGACGACTCGATCATGGTGTTGCCATCCGCCGAGAGGCCGACGTAGTAGCCTTGGCGGAAGTCCGACAGTATGAGGCCCGAGGAACCCAGGGCAGTGGTACACGTGGCCTGAGTTTTGGCCGCGCCCGTGCCTACCAGTTTTCCCCCCTGCTGTGTGAACTGCGCCTGCGCCAGGGCAGGCAAAAGAATGCAAATAATCTTCCCGATTCTCATCGACTCGCTCCAATCCGAGATTGCTTACCTGAATACCGCGTACCTCTACAGATGACAGCGACAAATTTTCGGGAAATGCTTCAAATTTGGCTGGTGGGGTTGTGTCATTCCTGCTCCTTGCGGATGTAGTGGCAGTTGGGGCTGATGTAGCCGAGGTTGCGGCAGTTGGGGCAGTCCTCCAGACGGGCGGGGTGGCCGGGAAGGGGTTCGCCGGAGTTGGGGTGGGTCTTGCGGATACAGGGGCACTGGTCGCCGATATAGCCGATGACGCGGCAGTGGGGGCAGTCTTCGGGGCTGGCCGGATGGGCCCAGAGGGGGACGCCGCGGCGGCGCCGCTCGGCGAAATCGGGATTCGAAGCCGATTGTGGAGTTGGGGCTGCGGTTTCAACGGGTTGCGGAGCGGGAGCGGGAGCGGGTTCGGGAGCGGGAGCGGGTTCGGGAGTGGGTTCGGGTTCGGGCGCGGGTTCGGGCTGGGGCTGGGCGGGTTCGGCGGGGGGCGGGTCTGCGAGGGGGCGCTGGGATTTGAGGCGGTCCAGGCGGTCCAGGTTGCGGTGGAAGGAGCGCTCGACGGAGTTCATGCGGCTCTGGAGGTGGGCGAATTTCTGGCTGGCGATGCTGTAGACGTGGCCGAGGGGGGCGGCCGGGTTCAGGTTTTCGGTGGCACTCATTTCGTGTTGGGTGAGCTGCGCTTCCAGGATGCGGAGGCGGCGCATGACGCAGACCGCGAAAACGGTGGCGTCGAGCACGTCGCGCTCTTCGGGAGTCTGGGGCTGGTGGCGAAGTTCGTATTCTTTTTGGAGCACTTTGACGACGGCGGGATCTTCGCCGGGAAGGACGATGGATTCGGAATCGATGCCGGTTTGCAGGGCATTGAGGCACGAACGGGCTTTGCCCTCGGCGGAGCGCGGGCCCGTGGACTTTTGGGAATTGAGGCGATTGGCCTCGGTTTGTCTTTCGGTTGCCATAGTGTGGACCTCAGGGTCAATAAAAAGCCCCTCGGCGGAGGCCGAGAGGCTTGCGGGGAGGCGTGAAATCCTCCCTAATTTGACGCTAGCACGCGATCACGGGGCGGGCGTGGGTTCGGAGGGGGGAAGTTGTTTAGAATCAGTGCGAAAAAAAAGTTCCAAGTGCCGGACTGGGAGAGTTGGAGCTGCCCGGTTGCGAGGGTTCAGGAGTGCACGATGGTCGGAGCATCCCTGGCGGCAGAAACCTCCGTGATCGAGGAGCGCCGGCTGAAGCCGGCGGCAGGCTGAGGCCTGCCCCACCAAGCAGGTCAGAATCAGTGGGCTGGTCCAGGGGTTTCTGGAAAGCCCTGTGCCACCGGCTGAGCGAACCTACTTCAACAGGAGATCTTCGGTGAGTCATTTTCTGGTAATCTGTCGCTGCACCTGGCAGGAGGCGATTCATGCTGTTACGAAAACGAATGCTCTTTGCGGGGGCGGCTTTGTGGCTGCTCTCCGTAGCCGTTCCCAGCGCGCGGGCGCAGTTTGTCCAGCAAGGTGGCACACTTGTGGGGACCGGGTCCTCGGGGAAGGGCACCAGCGCATTTGCAGCAATCCCGTGCAACCTCAACTTTACCCCAGTCTGCCCACCGGAAGAAGGGTTTTCGGTTGCCATCTCCGGCGATGGGAACACCGCCGTATGGGGGGCGCCGGGCGACAGCCAGAACAATGGGGCAGCGTGGGTCTTCACGCGCAGCAATGGGACCTGGAGTCAGCAGGGCGGCAAGCTGGTGGGCAGCGGCGCCAATGGTCCTGCCGACCAAGGCTACGCTGTTGCTATTTCCGGTGACGGGAATACGATCATTGTCGGGGGACCAGGTGACGACACCGTGTGCTCACTCGGTTCAGGTTCGGGCTGTTTCGGCATTGGCGCGGTGTGGGTGTTCACGCGCAGCGGCGGTGCGTGGACCCAGCAGGGCAGCAAGCTGGTTGGCACGGGCTACGCCGTCAAGCCGACGGCGTCGTCGGACCAAGGAGTCTATATCTATGCTCAGGACTCCTACGTGGGCCAAGGCGTCGCAGTGGCGCTGTCCGCCGACGGGAATACGGCCCTCGTGGGGGGGCCCGGGGACGGCGCCGTCGTCTCCAGCGGGGCAGCTTGGGTATTCTCGCGCAGCAACGGTGTGTGGACCCAGCAGGGCGGCAAGCTGGTTACTCGCGACCAGATCGACCTTCCTCTTACTTATCAGAATGGCAATGGCATTCAGCTCGCTGCTCAGGGTGCTGGCGTGGGAAGCTCCGTGGCGATCTCAGGGGACGGGAATACGGCCATCGTTGGCGGGCCCGACGACGCAGTGGCTGTTAACGGTGGCCTGGCGGAAAGGGGCGCGGCCTTCGTATTCACCCGCAGCAACGGTGTATGGACCCAGCAAGGCAGCAAGCTGGTGGGCACGGGCGACGGGTTCCAGCCAGTCCCGCCCGGCAATTTCCTCGCAGGCGTCTTCGACTCACTACAGGGTAATTGGGTTGCCCTATCGGCGGATGGGAACACGGCCCTGGTGGTAGGGGGGCAAGATGGTTACGGCGGAGGCGCGCAGACCTGGGTGTTCACCCGCAGCAACGGTGCGTGGGCCCAGCATGGCAGCAGCCTCCCCGGCGCCAGCGGACCGGCTTCGCTCTCCACTGACGGGAATACCGCGCTGCTGGGCAATTCGCTCTATACGCGCAACAATGGTCCCTGGACGCAGGCCGGCAGCATTCCGCAATCCGGTGCATCGGCGCTCTCCGGTGACGGGAACACGGCCATTTTAGGTTACCCTTACAGCGATGACGTGGGCGGGGCGGAGGTGTTCGCGCGTGGCGCGGCAAATGCGCCTTTCGCCACCCAAGCCAGCCCGGGCGGGGGAAGCGCAACCTCGCAGACATTCGTTTTCACGTTCCTGGATAACGGCGGCTACCAGAATCTCACCGTGGTGGACGCCCTCATCAACAGCTCCCTCGATGGACGGCACGCCTGCTATGTAGCGTTCGTTCCATCGGGGGCAAACTCGGGGTCGGTGTTTCTGGTGGACGATGCGGGCGATGCGGGCGGGCCATACCAGGGAATGGTGCTGCCCGGCAGCGGAACGGTGCAGAACAGCCAATGCACCATCGCGGGATCGGGCAGCTCGGTGTCCGGCAGCGGGTATACGCTGACCCTGACGCTGAACGTGACGTTCGCGGCAGGATTCGCGGGCAACCGGATCGTGTACCTCGCGGCGGCGGATGCATCCGGGAACTCGGGATGGCAGGCTTTGGGCACGTGGCAAGTGCCAGGGGCCACGACGTTCCCCTCGCCAGCCGGCGTGACCCCGGCCCGGGGCGCGGGTCCTGCCTATCTTTTCAGGTTCACCTTTACGGACACGAAGGGCTACCAGGATCTGGGCGTGGTGAACGTGTTGATCAACAACTTCCTGGACGGCCGCCAGGCGTGCTACCTGGCCTACAGCCAGCCGTTGAACGTGCTGTACCTGGAGAACGATGCGGGCTCGGGATTATCGGCGGGCGTGACGCCGGGCGGATCCGGCGCCGTCAGCAACAGCCAGTGCTTCCTATACGCGTCAGAGGCCACGGCCAGCGGCAGCGGGAACACATTGACTCTCACGCTGAGCATCATATTCACCACGGGCGCGTTCGACGGCAACCGGGTGATCTACGCGGCCGCGCGCGACTCGGCCGGCGCCAACAATTCCGGCTGGCAGGCGATGGGGACCTGGCAGGTGCAGTAACCCAAGGCGGGCAATCCCGTGAGTCATTTGAGGGAAATCTGTCGCTGCACCTGGCAGGAGGCGATTCATGCTGCTACGAAAACGAGTTCTCTTGGCGGGGGCTGCTTTGGGGCTGCTCGCATTCGTCGTTCCCGGCGCGCGGGCGCAGTTTGTCCAGCAAGGCGGCACACTGGTGGGAACCGGGTCCTCGGGGAAGGGCACCAGCGCATTTAACTCAGAACCGTGCAACAACACAGCCGTCGTCTGTGCGCCGCACGAGGGCTTTTCGGTTGCTATCTCCGGCGATGGGAACACGGCCGTATGGGGGGCGCCGGGCGACAGCCAGGGCAATGGAGCAGTGTGGGTCTTCACGCGCAGCAATGGGACCTGGAGTCAGCAGGGCGGCAAGCTGGTGGGCACCGGCGCCAATGGTCCTGCTGGCCAAGGCTACACCGTTGCCATTTCCGGTGACGGGAATACGATCATCGCCGGGGGACCCGCTGACGATACCACGTGCGCGAACACTTCGGGCTGTTACGGCGTGGGCGCGGTGTGGGTGTTCACGCGCAGCGGCAGTGCGTGGACGCAGCAGGGCAGCAAGCTCGTTGGCACGGGTTACGTCCCCGATCTTATGGGCCAAGTGGGCCAAGGAACCGCTGTTGCCCTATCCGCCGACGGGAACACGGCGATCGTGGGGGGGCCCTTTGACAGCCCCAACTCCGCCCCCGGCGCCAACGGCAGCGGGGCAGCTTGGGTATTCTCGCTCGGTAGCGGTGTGTGGACCCAGCAGGGCGGCAAGCTGGTCACTCGCGACCAGGTCGCCGGCTCCTCTCTTGTTCATAGTGCTGACGTGGGATCCTCCGTGGCGATCTCCGCGGACGGCAATACGGCCATCGTCGGTGGACCTTACGACGCAAACGCGGTCGTTAACGGGGCCACGAAGGTCGCGGGTGCGGCCTTCGTGTTCACCCGGAGTAACGGTGCGTGGAGCCAACAGGGCAGCAAGCTGGTGGGCACGGGCCAGGCTGCCTTTGTGCTGGCAGGTTCCGGGGTGGCCCTTTCAGGGGACGGGAACACAGCGCTGGTGGCAGGGTCTACCTTCTACGAGTACGCCCAGACCTCGGTGTTCACCCGCAGCAATGGTGTGTGGACCCAGCAGGGCAGCAGCCTCATCGGCGCTGCCGGACCAGCTTCGCTCTCCGCTGACGGGAACACCGCGCTGGCGGGCCATTCGCTCTATACGCGCAACAATGGTCTCTGGACGCAGGCCGGCAGCATTCCGCAATCCAATGCATCGGCGCTTTCCAGTGACGGGAACACGGCCATTTTAGGCTATCCTTTCAGCGATGACCTGGGCGGGGTGGAAGTGTTCGTGCGTGGACCGGCAAATACGCCTCTCGCCACCCAAGCCAGCCCGAGCGCGGGAAGCGCAACCTCGCAGACGTTCGTCTTCACGTTCATGGATACCAGCGGCTATCAGAATCTCACGGTGGTGGATGCGCTCATCAACAACTTCCTCGATGGACGGCAGGCCTGCTATGTGGCGTTCGTTCCATCGGGGGCAAACTCCGGGTCGGTGTTTCTGGTGGACAACGCGGGCGATGCGGGCGGGCCGTACCAGGGAATGCTGCTGCCCGGTAGCGGAACGGTGCAGAACAGCCAATGCACCATCGCGGGAGCCGGCGCTCGGTGTCCGGCAACGGGTATACACTCACCCTGACTCTGAACATTACTTTCGCGGCAGGATTCGCGGGCAACAAGATCGTGTACCTCGCGGCTGCGGACGCATCCCGGAACTCGGGATGGCAGGCATTAGGCACGTGGGGAGTGCCGGGCGCTACCACTTTCCCCGCGGTAGGCGGGGTGACCCCGTCCCGGGGCGGGGGTTCCGCCTATGTTTTCACGTTTCCCTTCACGGACCCGAAGGGCTACCAGGATCTGGGCGTGGTGAACATCCTGATCAACAACTTCCTGGACGGCCGCCAAGCGTGCTACCTGGCCTACAGCCAGCCGTTGAACGTGCTGTACCTGGAGAACGACGCGGGCGCGGGATTATTGCCGGGCGTGACGCCGGGCGGAGACGCCGATCTGAGCAACAGCCAGTGCAGCGTCAGCGGGACCGCCGGTGGAAATGGCAGCACCTTGACGCTCACGCTGACCATCTCCTTCGGGCCGTTCAGCGGCAACAAGGTGATCTACGTGGCCCTACGTGGCCGCGCGCGACTCGACGGGCGCCAACAATTCCGGCTGGCAGGCGATGGGGACCTGGCAGGTGCAGCAGGAGGTTCATCGATGCCAGACAGGCCGGGAGGCCTGTCCTACTTCAACAGCAGGTCTTCGAGTAAGTAATAGTCGCCGTAGGTCAGCGTGACCTCGCTGGGACGCGTGCCGCAGCCGTGGCGAAGGATGCCGGTCGAAGTCAGATAGCGATCGACCAGTGACTGCAGAATGCGCTCGCCTTCCCGGCGGTAGGCGGGCCCGCGAGCGCTGAGATCGGAGAGGCGCAACAATCCTCCGGCGAGAATCGCGGCCGCGGAGGAATCGCGGTTGCGGAAGAAGACACCCTCGTCGGAAAAGTCGTACCAGGGCACGCCATCTTCGGGGAGCCGCTCCAGCGCGAAGTCAGCGGCCTTCTCGGCGGCGGCCAGCAGGCGCGGCTGGCGCGTGGCGCGGAAGGCCTCCGCGAAACCATACACCGCCCACGCCTGCCCGCGCGACCACGCGGAATCGGCGGAGAGCCCCTGGTGGGTGTGGGTGAACACGACCTCGCCGGGCGGGGTGTGGTTGGGGAAGTCGAGCACCTTTTCGCTGGAGGTGAAGCGCTGGCGGTTGTCACCCGGGTTGTAGTGCACGGATTGAATGGTGGAGCCGTCGGGACGCACCAGCCATTCGGCGGCGCGGAGGGCGTGCCTGCGGCCCAGGCCGCTCCATTGCGGGTCCTTGGTTTCCGTGGAGGCCCACCACCAGATCTGGAGGTTCATCAAGGTGTCCATGATGGTGTCGTCGCCATTGACTCCCCACGAGGAGACGAGCTCGGTGAGCGGATTGAACAGCTGCTTCAGGCGCTCGGCCCCGCGCAGGCCGCCCGCGCGGTACTTCGGGTCCTTAGTGGCCTCATAGGCAAGCACCGAGGAGTAGTAGTTGAGGAAACCGGTGTCGTGGTTCTGCTTGTTCTCGTTGCCGATGAGGCGCGAGGTCCACAGCTCGGCCCATTTGCGGTATCGCTCGTCATGCGTGTAGCCGTAGAGCTTCCACAGTTCGCCCGGCCAGAAGGAGCCGGTCCAGAAGTAGCCTTTCTGCGGGTTCCACTGGCCGGTTTCGTTGTTTCCTTCGGTGAAGAATCCGCTGCCGGTGAATTTGTCGGCGGCGCCGGGTTGGGTCGCGGTGATGAGAGGTTCGTACTGACGCGCGGTGCGATCGGCGGCCTGGCGCAATAGCTCGATGGCTTGCGCGAACCTGCGATGAGTGGGGGCGAGGGTGTCCGGCGGGGCGGATTGCGGCGCGGCGGTCTTGGAGAGCAGCTCGACGGTGGCGGGCTGCGCGAGACGCACGCTCATGGCGTTGACCCAGGCGATGAATCGCTCACGAGTGGGGCGCGCGGTGTTCGCGGGCGCGATGGTGCCGCCTCCGTTGCGGTCGGCGGGAGTCTGGGTGTTGACGATCAGCGCCTCGGCGCCTTCCTGGTCCCACATCGCCGCGGCGTACCAAGTGGCACAGGCATTCTTGCCTGTGTTCTTCGGCGCAAGCTGGAACAAGTAATTCCCGGCGTCACTGACTACTCCGGAGGACTCACTCTTGCGGATGAGCACGGCGATGCCGAGATTCTCGTCGGGCAGCAGGCGAGTTCCCGCCTTGGTTCCGGGCTCGACTACCTGGTGGCCCCAAGTGGCGACGGATTGCACGAGCGCATTCGGGGCGGTCTCCAGCTTCTCGACACCCGGGTTTTTCGGAGCCGTGGCCACGAGCGCGAGTCCGGCGGGGTTGCTGACGGTGATGCGGTGCTCGAAGCCGTGCTCGCCGGCCCACTGGGTGATGCGGCTGACGAGGTCCACGGTGCGGCCGCCGATCTTCCAGGCTTTGTATTCCAGCTCGCCGATGGAGCGCACGGGGCCGGTGGTGAGGACGCGCCACTTGCGCTCGGCCACCTCGGCCACGGGCTGCGCGGCGCCATCCACCAGTGCGCCGACCGACCCGATGCCGAGCGACGGCGGCACCTTGAAGATGTCGCGTCCGAGCGGCACTTCGAGGTGGTAGATGTACTCGGGCGATGCGAAGAGGTCGAGATACAGGCCGGGACGGCGCTTGCCCCAGAGGTCGATGGCGTTGCGCTTGTCGAGGTAGATGCGAAACGCGTTCTCCTCGGATTCCCAGCCGAGGCCCTCATAGCGCGTGGCGAACTTCGCATCGGTGCGCTTGGGATAGCGGCTGCGCAGCCGCAGAATGGTGGACTGGTCGCCGTAGGCGATGGTGACGATGCGGGTCTGCCCGGGAGCGAGATCGATCTGGAATGCGAGCTCGTCGTACTTGCCATCGCCATCCAGGTCGTCGGCCTGCGAACGGGAGCTCGACGGTCTGGAGGGTTCGGGCATCCCGATCGAGCGTGGCGGCGTCGCTGGTGGTCACGATGGCGTTGCCGGCATTGAAATCCGGTGCGATGCGCTTGAGGTCGGCGACCCGCACTACGACGTTCTCGGCGGTGCGCGCTTCGCGCGAAGGGTTGGCGACCGACAGCTTCAGGACTTTGACTTGTGGGGCGGCCAGCGCGGCGGCTGCGACAAGGAGCGAGAGCAGCAGGCGCATAAGTTTATTTTCTGGCAGACTCAAGGCCCGACCCGGCCGCCGCGTACTCGGGCTGGACATTCACGGCGCCGAACTCGCGGTCGGTGACTTCGCGGTGAGCGGCCATCATCCACAGGAAATTGATGGAGCCGCCGGGCGCCGCCACATTGGGGTGGAAGCCTTCGGGCATGACGACGCAGTCGCCTTCTCGCACGGCGGCGACCAGCTCGGGCTCCCGCGGATCGGTGTAGACGAGCTGCAGGCCCCATGCAGGCGCGGGCATGTCGATGTAGAGGTAGGCCTCTTCGAGGGTGGCGCTGTGTTCATGCGGCGGCCACGAGGTCCAATTGCCCGGCTCGCTGAAGGTGACACCGGCGAGGATGCGGCCGGCCTCGACGTTCTTGCCGATCAGAATGTTGAGGTCGCGGCGGCAGTTGGGGCCGCCGGCCTGAAAGTGGAGGCCAGGGTTCTGCCGCACGGCGGCGAAGGGAACGAACTGGACGGGGTACGCGCCGGAGACGGGCGCCGAGATTTCGGCGAGATCGCAGCCTTCAGGCGAGGGAGTGATCAGCACGGTGGAATCTCGGGGGATGTAGAGCGCGTCGTAGCGCGTGAGCGAGAAGCGGTTGGCGGCGACATCGACGGCGGCCGTTCCGCGCAGGCAGATGAGGCCGGTTTCGTGTCCCGCAGTGGAGAACTCGAGGGGCTCGGCACTGGAATCCAGGATGATCCGGCCGTAGTGCAAGTGGCGCACGGCCGCGGTTTCGGGTGTCAGCCAGCGGGTGCGTCCCTTCTGCCCGTGTGTGCCGCGGATCAGGCAGCTTTCGGAGGTGATGGAAAGCGCCATCGTGTGGTTCGCATCGTGAAACATGATATTCCGCATTCCGCTACTCAGTTTATGAGGATTGCACCCACGGTGTCAATCCGGAAGGCGACGTAATTTGAACCATACTGTACTACAATGTGAAACGATGAAGGAAATCGCAGTGGAACCCGGCGGTGTGCGGGTACTCCACAAAACACTGGACATTCTGGAAACGATCAAGGCCACGGAATCGGGGTTCCGGCTGGCGGACCTTTCGCGCAAGGTGGAGCTGCCGAAGGCCACGGTGTACCGGATTCTGACCACGCTCGAAGGGCGCGGATACCTGGATCGCGCGCCCGACGGTAGCTATCGGATGGCCAAGAAGCTGTTCGACCTGCAGCGCACGGAGCCGCTGGAGCAGATCTTGAACCGCGTGGCGCAGCCGCTGATGGAGCGGCTGGCGGCGGCATCGAAGGAGACCGTGAACCTGGGAATTCTGGACGCCGGCGAAGTGGTGGTGATTAACACGGTGGAGAGCCCGCAGGCGGTGCGCATGTCGTCGAAGATCGGCAACCGGCGGCTGCTGCACGCGACGGCGCTGGGCAAGGTGCTGCTGGCGGGCAAGCCCGATAAAGAAGTGGCGCGGCTGATCCGAATGAAGGGGCTGGCGAAGCTGACCGAAGAGACCCTGACCACCAAGGCCGCGGTGATGGCGGAGATCCAGAAGGTGCGGCATCAGGGGTGGGCGCTGGACAACCAGGAGAACGAGGAGGAGGGCCGGTGCATCGGCGCGCCGGTGATGGGGCCGGACGGGCTGGTGGCGGCGGCGCTGAGCATCTCGGGGCCGGTGTTCCGGATGGACATGAGCCGGGCGCGGTCGCTGGTGCCGGAGTTGAAGGCGATCTGCGAGGAGATTTCGCGGGGGGTGCGGGCGTAGGGGCCGGCGCAGGGGCGTTAAAATAGGCCGGCTGTCCGAAATGGCCTCAGATGCGGGTGGGTCCAGCTTCGGGCATCCTTTTGGCTGCAACTTCCCAGAATTTCTGGGGAACTTCGCCAGTGTGAAGGGATTTCGCGCCAGCTATCGCCTCGCAGGAGCACGCCTCCACAAACCGTCCTGAGACGGTTTGTGGTAACGCCGTTTTATTGCCGTAACCGACCAACGGAGGTCATTCGATTCGAGTCCCAAACGGCGCCATGGCCCCGGTCAGTACGGTCTTCGGAAGCTCGCCTGTACCGCAGATTTTGAATGTGCCAAAGTCCTTGTACCAATCACCTGCGGGCGCGGATGGACCGGCATTCACCCAGTCTTGCAGCCGGCGAAGATCCTGGAGAGAAATCTGACGCTGCTCAACGCGGGCGAGGAGGTGCGCCCAGACAGGTCGCGGAAGACTAGAGAATCGAATCTTCGGCAATGGCATCCTTCCCGAAGATTGCCCTGATCAGATCCTTGCCTGCTTCGTCCTTACGTTCCGGATCGGCCTCGGACATGAACCGGCGATACGCGGTATTCAGACTCTCGCGTGCGGCCGCTTCAGCCGCCACCCCGCGCTGCGCCAGCACCACGAGCGCCCGGCTCATCGTTAGATGCTTCTTCCTGGCCACACGCTCGACCTCAATTGCAAGTTGTGCCGGAATCGTAACGCTTTGGCGGACGGATGACGCCCTTTGGGTACGGGTCTTGGAGGGCCTTGCCATGCCTCCCATGATATCAAGCGCACCAGCCTGGTGCAGTTGGCGCGGCAATGTCCGGATGGCCGGCCAGTCGCAAACAGCGCCCACGGCCGCCGGTATCCCCGTAGTTTCAGATATGTGGGGTTACCGTACATTGCGATCCCGGTCGGCGGTCGGCGTGGCGGTCATTCTCCAATAACGTTTTGTAGCCGTTAGCGGAGAGAACGCCATTCTCCAGAGCGACGTCGCTTGGCTTGAACGCCGTCGTCACGGCTTCTTGATGCACCGGAACTTGATGATGATCGGCTTTTGCGGGAACGCCGAGAACCCACACAGATCGCCATCGAAGCAGATTCCCCTGTTCTCTTCCGTTGTGCTGATCAGTCTTCGTTCATAGCCGTCCAGACAGTTCACGTAAACGACCTCGCCTCCGGTCATCCAGTGTGGCGCATACTGGTCTGCCGGGATCAGCGGAGCCTTGAACGCGGCATCTTGCGCCTCGATCATCAGGCGGCGGGCCGCATTGATGGTGACATCATACGCGGCAACTTCCTTGGGCTGGAATTTAGCTGCTGGTGCATGCAACGCTTGTTGGCCTGCAGGATCGATGGCGTCTACTGATTCGACGCCAAGCTGTACGTTTGTCCGATGGTATCCGCTCTGCGCGGGGAAAAGAATGCCCTTCACCTTTACTTGATACCCCACCAATCGCTCTAGCCGGTCGCGAAGCGCATCCGAAGCCTCGTCGCTGCCGTAGACCCCGGCTTGAATCTCGCGGACTCCAGTTTCCCCACGCTCCCACTCCAAGCCTTTTCGGCGATCACGGGACGTGCAGATCGGCTGCTGAAGTTGCAGAGCGATGAACTGGTTGTACCCCGACTGGTCCCTGACAAACAGTCGTCCGGCTAACCTCGTCGGAGTGCCATACTGGATGCAGTTATGCCCGAAGCCACTCACGACAGATATGAAGAGTAGGGCCGTGCATTTGGACATAAACTACACCATAATCCAATTCTCTTGAGACTGCATGCTGCAGCGCTTCGGCACAGGTTCCAGAAAAGTGGCGTTACCGGAAAATGGCACGGTCACACGTTCTGGAACCCTGCCGAAGTTGATTACTAGACAACAGCCCTTTCCACCAACACTCCGTTCTGGTGGCCCCCGAAACGGCCTTTTGGGGAGTTTCAACGAAACGGGAGCCGACACTGGATCCGGGGGAGCCAAGCCTGAGAGTGCTTTACAGCACGTAACACGGGTTGACGCCGCGCAACGCCCTGGTGTTCAATGTTCGCTGGTCCAACACCTGGACGAGCAGGGGCTCGAAACGGAGGGATTTGAGGGATGCGCCGCTTCACAAGTTCCCGGTCCGCAGTTGTGCTGCGGCTGGGGCGGCTGGCCGTGCTGCTGCTCACCGGCTCGATCGCTCACGCGCAGGCGCCGCACCCGGCCCCGATTGTATCGATATCGGTTTGCAGTGCCAATGGCGCCGGTGGCCCGGGAACCTGCCCGAGCGACAGTTTCGACACCCACCAAACTGTTCTTGGGCCGGACGGCAATGCCATCAACAGTAACGGTGTGAGTGCCACATCCGATGAACACTCCTCGGTCTTTTCTCCTGGCACTCTGGGGAGCAACAGCGACTACCTGTTTTTCGTCGCCAGCGGGACGAGTCTGAACCCGGATATCGGGATGACAGTTCTATCGGGTGGCGCCGGACCGGGCAAGAGCGGTCAGTGGACCTTGGACTTCGCCAGAGCCGACAACTACGGTTCGTACGCCGCCGGTTACGGCACGGTCTTTCTTGCTCCGACCGCGCAGAATCGCTGCCCCACGGTGGCCGATGGCAATCCCGCTCACCAGGACCAGACGTACGACCTCAACTACGCGGCTCCGGGTTCCGTGGTGAAGGATCCGACCAGCGCCGCGGGCAGTCTGCTCATGATCTACGAGGGAACCAACACCTGCTTCGGCAGTACCGGGGGAGTCAGTCCGGCCACCGCGGCCTACATCACACTGGGCGTCGCCACTTCACTGGACTATGGTCACAACTGGCCCAGCTACCGGGGGACCCCGTCGTTCAATTTCGTCCCTCTGCCTGCCGCAAACAAGACCCAGGGACCGAACGCCCCAGCGGGGGCGGCCGGCAAGTCAGTTTGTACGGGCACCGACTGTACCGCAACGCCACCTGCCGGCTACGGCCGCTACGCGATCCTGAGCCCGCCATCCTCGCTGGCCTCCGCTATGGCGGCGGGTACGGCGCTCTCTGGCATTATCGGCGACTCGGAGCCTTCCGCGTTTGTGGATGATGCGAGTTCCAACTCCGCGCCTTACGTTTACGCCGTGCACGGATATGTGGATCCGGCAACGACCGTGAATGGCGATCTGACGCTGGCCCGTGCCCAGCTCAATGGTGGGACCGCTCCGCTCAGCTTCGCCAAATGGAACGGACAATCGTACTCCAGCCCGGGTGTCGGCGGCGCCGAAGCGCCCATCCTGCCGGGTGGCTCGTTTCAGAACTGCGGAGCCGCCAGTCAGGCGCGACATTCGGGATCGATTTACTATGTCGAAACCACCGGGCAGTATCTCATGGTTTTCGTATGCAATTCCCCAACTGACCCGGCCGCCGGGCAGGGGTCGAGCGGAACCCGGGGCGCGGCCTGGTTCTACTCCACCAGTTACGACCTTTCGGATCCCTCGCTGTGGAGCGCGCCGCAGGAGATCGCCGGCTCGTGGGGTCCATGGGACAGCTCGGGCGGGTGCGTCAGTTACAAGGGGTGGTATCCGGCTCTGATGTCACTCGGCGCCAAGCCCGGCCATCTCTCGACGAGCGGGTATGGGTTTTACCTGTGGGGATGCGAGGGGGGAAGTGGGGACGCTAACGCGCCGAAGCGGCAGTTCTCTTCGCGCGCTCTCGATTACTACCGGTCCATCGCCGCAGGTCTCGAGCGGCGGAATCGTGATTCACGCGGGGGTGTCGGCGACGGTCTCGCCAGGATCCTTGGTGGACCTGTATGGAACGAACCTGGCTGCCTCGGCCAGCACCGCGGCCTCCGGTTCGACGCTGCCAACCACGCTCGGCGGCACGCAAGTGCTGGTGAACGGCGCGGCGGCGCCTCTCATCTACGTCAGTCCGCAGCAGCTTATTTTCCAACTTCCCTACGAGGCCGCAGCGGGGACGGCCTCCGTGGTTGTGGTTTCCAATAATACCGCCAGCGCCCCGGCGCCGGTGACGGTGCAACCGGCGGCGCCCTTCATCCTGACCTATGGCGCCAATCGCGCGGTGGTGGTGAATCCGGATGGCAGCGTCAATGCGGCAGGGAACGGCGCGGCGCCAGGCAGTGTCCTGGTGGCCTACCTGATCGGCTCCGGGCCGCTCGATAACGCGATCCCGACCGGCGGGGTGGCGCCGCTAACGCCGCTGTCGCGCGAAACGCTGCCTACGACGGTCTCGGTGGGCGGCAGCGCAGCAGTACCATTCGCCGGGATGACTCCGGGGTTCGCGGGCCTGGTACAGGTGAATTTTGTGATGCCAAGCCTGGCGCCGGGAGACTATCCGATGCAGGTGACGATCGGCGGTTTTGGAAGCAATCAGCCGGTGGTCACGGTTTCAAAATGAAATCGCAAATCTCTTGCGGTGGCGCGGAGCGTTCCTTCGGGCATGTCAGTGGGATGGTTCGGAAGCGGAGCCGGGGCCACGGTGCTGCGACAATTGGCAGAGAGACACTCTCGAAAAACATCGGGCAACGGCCCGAGAGAAGCCCGAAAGCGGGCTGCAGGCACGAGTGCCTGCGCCACGTCCTCTTGTACAATATCCATTCAGAGGTGAAGATGATCGTACCGGTATTGCTCCTTCTAGTCGCGCATCCGGCGCCCGAGGCCCGGGCCCAGGGCCGCGCTGCCCAGACCACTACACAGACACCGGCGCCGGCCGTTCCGGCCCCGGTCCAACCGGGAGGCCGCGGACGCGGTGGTGTGGCCGGTCCCGGCCCCGCGGTGGGAGGCGAGATCGATGAGACGCCGGTGGTCACGCATCACTCCGTC
>OMOG01000773.1:1010-63622 GCA_900290305.1 Candidatus Sulfopaludibacter sp. SbA4 | reverse complement strand
AGCTCGTCGACCAGCTCCGAGCTTCAATTGGGCCGGCGCTGATCAGCGCCGGAAATGGGCTGGTATTCTCCCGTGTCCAGCCCCGAACTTTAAGCTTCAATTGGGCCGGCGCTGATCAGCGCCGGAAATCAGTTGATTCACGGCGGCGCCCTATTGGACTCCTGGCTTCAATTGGGCCGGCGCTGATCAGCGCCGGAAATAGCCTACCGCAAAACCTATTCAGTTTTCAATGATCTACGACGCGAATCGCGAGCGATCCGCCATCTCTCTACCAAATCAACCGTCAATCACCCACTCCCATCATCAATCCTTCAACCTTACAACAACTTACGGCGTACGAGCGGCCCCCCACCTTTTCACACCGCCTCGCCTCTCGCAACCGTCAACGCGTCACGAAAACCGGGTACACCGGAATCTCCCCTTCAATCACACGCGCCAACAAGCGAGCCTGAATCTCCAGCAGCCGCCGGTAACTCACCCGATACTCAAACAGCGGGTGCGTCACCAGCGTGTCCATCCGCAGCTCATACGCCCGGAAGAACCCCTTCCGCCCCCCGGCAGTCAGCCCCACCGCCCCGCCGGCCCGCACGAAATCCCGGGCCGTCACCATCCGCGTATTTACCGCGCTCAACACCGCCGAATCCGCGATCAGCGGACGGAACGGCTCCATCAAATCCAGCGCCAACCCCGCCCGCCCGTGCCGCAACTGGTGATAGAAGCCCATATACGGATCGAATCCCACCGCATAACACGCCACCGTCAGATCCTTAGCCAGCAGGCTGTAAGCCAGCGACAGCAGCGCATTCACAGGATCCCGCGGCGGTCGCCGATTCCGCCCCTCGAAATCGAACGACAACCCCGCCGCCGATGACTCCACCTCATCACAAGGCTTGATCATCCCCGCGAATTCCTCGAAGTACACCCGCGCCGCCGACCCCTCGATCCCCAGCAACGACTCCAGACTTTCCGCCCGCTCGGCCCGCTCCGCCAGCGCCTTCATCCCGCCCAGTGACGACCCCTTCGGCTCGATATGATTCCGCTGCAGCATCGTCCGCTGATTGCGAATCTTGCCCGCCACCAACGCCCGCGCCAGCGAGAGCGGAAACCACTCCGAATCCGCCAGCCGAAACTGCGACCGCCGAAGCGCCACGTTCTTCGTGTTCAGCCCCGTCGTGATCCCGTAAAAATATCCGCCCATCGAGAAATACGAAATCGGCACCCCCGCTTCGCACAGCGTCTGCACCGCCTGTGTCGAAATCTGAATATTGCCCATCAGATTCACCTGGCAGACCTCGCCGATCCGAAACTCCTGCACCGTCTTGTCCTTGTCCTTCACCTGCAGGACCTCGCCCGACTTCCCCACCCGGAACCCCTGCGTGTTCAAGTAAAGGGGCTTCAGGTCGTCCCGCGGCGTCATCAGTTGACGGATCGGCGTCTCGATACCCTCGCTGGCCGGCGGCTTCCGCACCGTGGGACAGCCCTCCTGGCCTGTCTCTTGATCGCCGATACCGTCGAACAGCCCCAACTGCGCCGCCCCGCTCAAGTCGATATTGGTCAGCCGGTTCGTCTCATCCGGCAGGCAGATCGTATTCAGCGAGCAGCCCACGCACTTCGGCGAATCGATCAGCGGCGCCGGAATCTCACCGTACGTGGCCAAGTCCCACGCACGCGCCACCGCCTCCTCCGTCTCCGCGATCAGCGCCGCATCCACCGGTACCCGCACCCGCTGGCGCGTCTTCTGGTAGAAGACGACCGCTTCGTTGCATTCGTACCCGTTCTCGCGCAGCACGATCGCCTGAAGCGCGATCTGCACGCGGTCGGCCGGCCACATCTCGATGCCGTCCCGTCCTTCACGCGGCGCGCCGTGCTTGTAGTCCACCGGAGTCGCCGTGCCGCCCTCCGCCTCCACCAGGTCCAGCTTCGCGATCACCCGCAGCCGTTCGCTCGAAAGCGTGACCGACCGCGCGTGGATCTTCTCTTCGCCCTCGCCCGCCTTGGGCAACCCGGTCGGACGCGCGTCCGTCCGTTTGTGCTGAACCGATCCCTCGAGTGTGTCGGCGCTTTCGCGAAAGACGCCCTCGACGCATTCATAGAAGAACAGGCGGGGGCAGTAGACGAATTCGTTGACCATGCGCGCCGGCAGATAGTCGAGCGTGGGAGCGCGTGGAGCGGCCGGCGTTCGTTTCGGTTCCGGGAAAGGTGCTGGCAGTGCGCTCATGGCAGATCCTCCTGGTCAGGCAGGCAATTCCGCCTGCCGGCCCTCTACATTGAGGTGGGGCAGACGCTTCCGCCTGCCTACCCTCAAACGATAAAACAAGGCGCGTCGATGGCCGTATACGGCAGCCCGAGCGCCGTGATCACCCGGTCGCCGCGCCCCTCGGCGGGCCCGAGATGGACGAACAGAACCTGGTCTTCGTCGTGCTTGATGATCTCGGCGAGTTCCGCGCGGCACCGCACCAGGTCGCTCGGCGTGAACTGGCACTCGAACACCGAGTACTGGAGATGATCGCCGTACCCCCGCATGGTCTGAAAGACCTTGCGCAGTCGCTTGTCGTCGCAGATGTCGTAGCACACCAGGTAGGAGTTGCGCATGATCAGAGCACCGCTTTTGCTGGGCTGAAATTCCGGTACTTCCCCTCCGTGAACCGTCTCGCGCGGAATATCTGCGTGATTCCGGGTCGCACGGCATCCCCGTTGGCGGATTTCCATGCCTCGCGGCCAGCAAGCAGCGAAGCTACGGTGCTTAGTTCAAGGCGGTCATCCCATATCGGCCACGTGATCTCAGTACCCGCGTCGCCGTCCTCGAAGGCAACCGTCCGGATCCGCCGACCCTGGGGAACGGTAGGGAACAGCGGTAGCGCTTCGATAGCGAGACGGTTCGCGCCGCGCATCGTCCTAATTGGGTCCCCCGATGGGTCGATAGCCCGGAGAGCGTGCGGCCGGTAATCCGCCGGGTCCCAGCGCAACGATGGTCGGCCATCTGCGTAGTCCCATGTCTGAAAAAGAGCACGCAACAAATGCTCGGAGTCAGTCGCAATCGCCAACTCCACCATGAAACCGAGAAAGTGCTGATGGCCCGCGCCGCTCATCGTACGGAACTCTGTATCGGACATCGCCTCTTTCTTGCTACCCGTGCCATAAACGTCGGACCCGAGCGCGGCGAGGAAATCCGCCGTTTCACGCTGTGCAATCGTGGCCGCCGTGGCAGCCGCACGCATGTGACTCCCGAAGTCGCTGCAACTCAGCCTCAGGTCCTCCCCAATCTTCCAAGCCGCGTTGATCGATCCCTCCCCGCACACACGGTTATCCAGCATCGCCAGCAACTCCTCCGCTGTCCGCGCACTCGCATGGTGCACCACCGGACGCCAGAAGCCCCGATTCACCCAACTCATCCGGACATTGCGTTCCGGCTCAGCCAAAGTCAGAACGCGCAAAGTTCCGAGCGCCGCAAGGTACGCCAGTAGATTGGCTCCATCCAGTCCTATCAGTTCAATCTCATTCATGAGCACCCTTTCCGTCCGCACCTTTTTCCTGCTCCGCTTCGCTCCGCCTCTGATCCGCAATGCGGACCATGCTTTCCAGGTACGCGAGGCCATACCACCCATACCGTTGCGTAAGCTGCCAGAACCGTTCGGACACGCCTGATCCCACCCTTTCCAACCCGTGGTCGCTCCCGCCGCGCCAGTCGCCATACCTGACATCTAAGCGTTCCGGATCCACCACCACCGGTGCGAAAGGCCGGCAGCGCCCATGATGGCTTCCGACGAGATGCAGAAGGAGATCGAAATCGACGTCGGCAAACTCTGCCCGGTGCTCCTGGAGCAGTGCCACTGACATGAGTTCATGCCTGCCGCCCTTGGGGTAGCCAGCTAAGCGCCTCGCACGCTCAATAGCAGCCCAATTCTGGCCTGAGCTTCCCGATTTCGCGATTAGTTCCCCAGGCTTCACCGGGTTGCCGCCCCGTAACCACGCCTGAAAGCGGGGGTCCGCCTTCCCAATATCATGCAGCGCGGCCGCACGAACGATCGTGTTCCGCACCACTGCCGATAGGTCCCGAGCAAAAACGGTGGCCAACTCTTTGCAGCCCCGCAGATGCTCATCAAGCCCGGTCTCCGCACTGTAGGAAGACCGGAAATCGTTCTGGTCGAGTGCGGCCTTCCCGGTGACCGCAGCCCAGGCGTCCTCATCCTCTGAATCGTCAATCAATTTCAAAATCCGAAGAGGGCACCCGCCCAACACAGTGACAGCCTCCCGCACCCACCCGGCGCTCTGCCCGCCCACCTCTGCCAAAGCACCCTTTACAGCCTTTTTGTCCTCGGCGACTTTTAGTCTTCCGGCAAGTTCTATATAGTCCCACTGCGCCGCCAATTGGGGATCGAACCGCAGCATCGGCCTTTCCATGAGCAACTTCACTGCATCCCCGACGTCACAAACCCTCGCGGTCGATACCGGATTCCACCCCCATTCATCGCAGCCGCCGTAACTCGACGGCACGATGATCGTCATACCCGGTCGTACCTCCGCCGGCGCACGCAGTAGTTCGCTCTCGTCCGGGCCGAGCCAACGCAGAGCGCGCCGCATTTTTCCGCCTGCTCTGCTCCTATCGGTGCCCACGCCCTCTATGTCCCCGAGGTCCGCCGCCCCTTGATCCGCTAGCCAGCTTCGGACCACCCAGACTGGAAGGGATATGCCTTCTGCCGCGCTGGGCGGGCATATGGACACGATGTCTCGCCACTTTCCCGGATCGCCCTCAATATCCGCCCGCCAGACCACTTCCACGTCTGGCGGTCCGGTCTCTGGACCGTGGAGGAACACGGCCGCATCGGGGCTTACGGCAGGCTCGGGGGAGGTCTGGCTGAGCAGGTCCAAATGCGCCGGCATCAGCACAGGTGCCTGCTTTGCCGGCATCGTCAGCGCTCCTCGGTCCGTGGTTTCTCCCATCGATTTCCGTAACGAGAGCACACCCATCTCCACGAAGTCTTCCTTGATCTTCCTGGTCCTCGGCTTCTTCTTGCCCTCCCCTGGTACCACCTCGGTCCGCACATGCTTGGTCAAGTGATCCTTCAGCCATGCCCACGTCGTCCCGATCGCTCCACCGTATATCGCGTCCTCATACTTCTTGGCCGTCTGATCCTTCTGCGCCACAATCGCCGCGTATGTAGTGCCCCATTTCTCAGACCACCGGCCATCCCGGTCCAGCCGGCCGAATCGCTGCTCCAATGCATCCAGGCTGGCGATCTCCGTTACTAGAGCGTCAAAGTCCAGGTTCGCTCCAACTTCGATACACTGCGTCGCAACAACAAACACCGGCCTGTCGGGCTCGCTGCACCGTCCTAGCTCGATCTGAGGCCCCCACTTTTCCCAGATCGCATCACGGTCGTATGGTCGCGAGCGACCCGTTAGCAGAATGCTTGCGCAGCCCTCATCGGTTCTTAGCGCGTTATGCACGCTGCGCGCCGTCAACACCCGGTTGGCAATTACGCCGATCACCTTCGCGCCGCGTTCGTCTCGCATAACACGAGCCTCTCGCGCTATGCCTTCCACGAGCGCAGTGAACCCGCCCTTGACGGCTTCTTCCTGCTCTTTGGCTTCCACTACCACGAGCCGGGCCTTCTTACCGGCTTCCCACCTGCGCCTCAGCACCCCGTTCTCGAGATCCTTCGCCGTCTCGCGGAATGCTTCGCCCCGTGGCGTCGCCGACATCTCCACCACCGTCAATGGCAAATCGACCGGCTGTTCCGCCCATCCACGGTACTTGCCGATCCACCCCAGCGTTTCCGCGAACGCATGGCTGGTATGCGCTTCATCCAGAATAATCAGCGAGTCATAAGCCGCGAGCCCCGCGCGGATCGGTCTTCCATACTCGCTCGCTCCGTAGGCGCGAAAAAGCAGGCTCGACCCAACTTGATCCACCGTCGAGCAGATCACCGCGGGTTGCAGGGGCGAATCCTTCCACGAGTCGTCGCGCGGGATACCGCCGCGTAGAACCGTCGTGATCAGAGGCTCGCCGCCCCCCAGGTCCCTAAGCTTCTGCGCGAGACTCCCAAGCTCCGAATCAGGCGTCGCGTCCCGCAACCTACTAGCCAGCTTCTCCGCCCGTTCCGCCGCCTCGTCCACAATCACTCGGCGGTCAACCACAAAGAAGATCCGCCGCGCCGCCTTGGGCGCGCGCATCGCAAGGGCATATACGGCAATATCGATCAGAGCGGTCTTCCCCGCCGCCGTGGGCAGGCCGATAGAGCGCGGCCATTCGCCCTGCAGCGCCTTCGCGGCCAGCAACTCCTGCCATGGGAACGGCTCGTAATTCCAGACTGTCTTGAAGAACTCAGAAAACGTCATCCTGCATCCTCGCCATCAAATAGCCCGCGAAAGAGTCCGTAGCCGTAATAACGGCCGGCTCCGGCGATCACGGGCCCGGCTACCGCGCTCTCAAACCGTACTCTCACATGGCAGTGATACCGTTGCGGTTTGTCCGGTCGTGCTGGTGCCGCGGGAAACATCGACGCCTTCGGGACCCCAATTTGCCAGGCGTTGTAATGGAGGTCAATTTCGCGCGGCTCCGGCAGTCCGACCCTGGTAAGCGCCTCGCGAACGATCCTTGCCGCCTCCTCGCCGTATGGGTCCTTCGGAAATCGATCAAACACGAAAGGTGTTACCGTGGCCCAAACCGCGCGTGCACCAGTCCAGGTGTCTGGCCGCAGCGCGCGCCGCCTCTCCTCGGCGTCGGCGACCGAGACTTCCCACCACCCCCCGAGACTTCCCACCACCCCCACGGCATCTTCAGATCTTCCACGGAACTCACAGCCTTCCAGCAGATGTCGCGTTCCTCGCGCGTCAGGCTATTGGGGAGCAGGACTGCGGCTCCGATCACATCACCCGTCGCGTGCGGTGCGCCCACGAACGGCAGGGGAACTACAGCGATGTGGGGCCGTTCGCTGCGCACCGACCTGTCCGGCGTACTCCCCGGCCCATGCCCGCTCAGATACTCGGGAACTGGCTGCGGAGCGTGCGCGAGAATGGCTCCGCGCAAGGCCGTCGTAATGGAAAGGGCAGACCGCAAGGAGGCGCGTGGTCCTGCATCGCGACGCAAGACGATCATGCGATCGAAAATGCTTCTCCCCAGATCCCTTCCTGGAGCCTTCTTTGGACCGTACAGAGTAGTCGACCCTGCGGAAGGACGGTAAACCTTGCTCCCGGTCCTCTCGAATCGCCCGTGCCCCGCGATTAGCTGTTCAAGCCGCCCCGGATACGGAATGCGCATACGGCTTCCTTCCCGGCCGCCCGGCACCCATTCCGTCAGCCCCTCTTCCACGACGGAATCTGCGATCTCCACCGAAACCAAGGACGACGAATGCCCCAGCGAACTCATCCGTTGAAGAATCCGGTCCAGCCCAGCCCGTATCTCAGACCCTGGCACGGCATCCCATACGAAATACACATCGCTGTGCGTCAACGTCGCGGAAGGGAAAGCCCGTGCCTTCCGCGGACGGCTGTCGGGAAGCGTTTCCGAGTCGTTTACTGGAACAAACGCTTGAACCAGTTTCCGGGGCGTATGTTCTCCTGCGAAGATGCGAGGCGCCCGTTGTTGCTCCAGCCACTCAAGCGCGGAGCGCAACTCCTCCTCGCCACCACCGTCACCCCATGCCGCTGTCAGCGCCGAGAAAAGTCGCGACGGGTGCGGTGGCCACTCGGGTTCTGCTTTCGCATCGCCGTCGTCGAACACGGCCGAATACACCCGTCCAGTTAAGTAAGTCACGCGTAGCGCCAGCACCGCTTACTCTCCTACGGCCGCCGCCATGGACCGCCTCCGGCTCTCGACTACTAAGTGACTGAGATCCGGCGAAGGTTGAAGAACGAGGGGTTCCTCCGGCCACGGCAGCCCCACACCCATTGCCTGTGCGGCTGCCTCCGCGAGCAAGTGCGCCGCTGCGTCTGCATCCAATTCGAAATCGTGCGTTGCTCCGCGGCCCACGAACTGCAACGTGCCGGGCTTGCCGTCCAGGAGGCAGCGAGATCGCAGATCGTATCCGTCCTCATCCAGAAAGCAGATGGCCGCCAACCCAAGAGCGGCGAGCACCGTTCGTGCAGCCAGATCGACCTCTGTCGTTGTTGTCGTACCTTGCACCGGGAACCGCAATCGCCGAAGGGCAGCCAGCGACAGCACAGTTTGCTGCTCGGCGTACGCCAGCGTCACACCGCCATGGTTGAGCACAGACTTCTTGGTAGTCTTGTCTTCGTGCCGGAAGGACGGTGTCACGTTGCCGTGATTGATTTCCGAAGGCTTGAGTCTGACCGCTTGCCCGGCGGTATCGTTTCGAGCCTCCGTGGGATCACAGGTCCAGCCGCCGCCTCTCTTCGCATAGATTTCGACGTTGTTCTCGATTTGCAGAGGGTCAATGCGGCTTGCCGCGCGTTTGCCCTCCTTCGTACTCTGATAACCGACAATCTCCGAGACCAACGCACGCTGCACCTTTGCGCCTAAACCGCCGCGAGGCCCAGTGGAATCCCAGAAGCCGAAGATCAGCGCTGTCGGACAGAGTTCGAAGACGGAAGTTGCAGCCGTCGTCTTAGCCGAATTGAGCTTCTCCCCCGGACCCGCTGTCCGGAAAGGTTGGCCTTTGTACATGGCGTCCCGAAAGATCGCATCGCACATGCGGTGTGGCGCTTCAAGCGCTGTGATCCGGCCAACCTCTGCGAGGGTGACGTCACTCCCGTCACCGCCGAAATCCACGAGCAGCATCGGCATTTTCAAACGGCCGCCCTGGTAGGCGCGTAGCAGCGCCAGCTCCATTCGATTGGCCTGTGACTGGACGGAATCCAGCAGAACGGTTTCGACCGTCTGTACAGCGCCCTTCTCATTGCGCACCTGGCGTTGCTCCTCCGCGTACTCTCCACCTTCGTAAGTGGGAGGAAACACTTTCTCGCCCAGCGGCTCCATCCGTGTCACCCGCCGGATCGCCGTGTATGCGCCTGCTACAGCATTCTTCAAAAATCCGAGACTTAAGGCTTCCATTTAACACCTCAATAATGGCCGAGTTCTCGTAAAAGCTGCCAGGCGCGTCGCGCCGCCGCTGGCTGCAGTCGGAGCCCAACACTGACCTGAACTATACACGAGATTATCCCCAGTTGCAACTTAAAATATTCTTAAACATAAATTAAGCCGTGGTATACTCATCCACGAGACGATTCCCAATCAAGGGACTCCATTGAAGTATGTTGAAGAACATTTTGCTAACCGTCATGTTAGCCGACGCCCTTCCGCGATCCTTATTGATCGCGGCCCCATTGACACGCTCCGGATACGCTACCCTGGAGATACAGTCCCGTATGGCGACCCAAAACAATGTCCGCGTGTCCGATGAACTACTGGCCGAACTGCAAGCAAAGGCGCACGCAGAGGGCAAGACGGTCGATCAACTCGCCGAAGACACCTTGCGGAAGGCTCTTGAGGAACGATCCTGGCAAGAGTTGCTCGAATACGGACAGGAACGTGGCCGCGCATCGGGCTACACCGAGGAGGACGTTCCACAAGTCGTCAAGGAATGGCGGCGTGAACAGCGAGGCCCATAGTGGTCGCCGTCACCCTCGATTCAAATATCTACGTCTCTGCCCTGCAATATGGCGGGGCTGGCGCACGGCTTCTAGGCATCGCCCGTTCCGGCGGCATGCGCATTGACACCTCCGATGCCATCCTGGCCGAGACAATCGGCGTGTTGCGCGACAAGTTCCGCTGGGACGGCTACCGGTTGCACTTCGCCAGGGAGGGGCTGCGCAAGCTCGCGAACGTCGTAGTCCCGAGCCAAACTCTGCACGTCGCCGACGATCCAGAAGACAACCGTGTCCTCGAATGTGCAGTCGCGGCGGGATCTGACTACATCGTCACAAACGACAAAGACCTCCTTCGCCTGGCGGAATACGGCGGAATCAGAATCATCCGGGCGGTGGAGTTCCTCCAACGCCGACTGGAGCGGTGAAACGTAGCAATAGTGAGTTCTATCGGACTTCGCGGCCCCAAAACCGCATCCCCCTCCTCACGTTTGGTCGGCCGCAACCCCTAAAATTCTTCTCGGTTCCGATTTTCGAAAAATATTTTCGCCCTGTTTTCAATTACTTAGTTCCTCTCACCAGCCACCATCGCAATGATCGTCTGCTAGCTTTTAATCAGGAAGAGAACTTCGCGGCGTTCGCCCACTTTCGCGAACGCCGATCCGCACCGGAATCGCAGCCAAACCCGCGAACCAGCGGTCTTCAAACAAAATGGCCGAACCACGATCGAAGAACATCCCGCCGCCGAGACACCCCGGCGACACAACTTGTGTCACCAACCCGGATGCCCGAGCTTTGTTTTCAACCACTTCGACTTTTCCCGGCGACACAACTTGTGTCGCAGCGCCTGATTCATCCCCTGAAGCGATTGGGAAAGCAGCCGCTGCACACCGCGTACTGCCAAACGAACCTAGTCCCAAAAACGAACACTGGGAGGACCTTGCTGGTGAGCAAACTGAGCCACTACCCGGAATCTAAACCGCAGATTTCCCTGCGGTCGCAACGCATAACTCCTTTAGATTCCCCCCGCCCACCCGGAAAACCGCAGATTTACCTGCGGTCGGCCTCCCCCCTACTGACTCAGCGCCTCGACGTGCGCCGCGCTGGCCGACGCCAACCCGCTCAAGGTATACCCGCCCTCCAGCATCGAGACCACCCGCCCTCCCGCGTGCCGGTCGGCAATTTCCATCACCGCCCGAGTCAGGTCCCCAAAATCCCGGTCCGTCAAAGTGAATCGCCCCAGCAGATCGCCGGCCCGCGAATCGAAGCCCGCCGAAATCAGCACCAGGCCCGGCCGGAACTCTTCCGCGGCCGGCGCCAGCGCCTTCTGGATCGCGCCCAGAATCTCCTCCCTGCCCGCCCCCGCGGGAAACGGAAAATTCATGGTGCGGCCCGCGCCCGCTCCCTCGCCGGTCTCATCGGCGCGCCCCGTGCCCGGATAGAGCGGCCACTGGTGCGTGCTGCAGAACAACACCGTGGGATCCGCATAGAAGATGTCCTGCGTGCCGTTGCCGTGGTGCACGTCCCAGTCCACGATCAGGACGCGCTCGATCCCGTGCTTGCGCTGCGCGTGGCGCGCCGCGATGGCCACGTTGTTCAACAGGCAGAAGCCCATCCCGCGGTTGCGCGTGGCATGGTGTCCCGGCGGCCGGACGGCGCAGAATGCGTTGCGCGCCTTGCCGCTCACCACCGCGTCGACGGCGTTCAACACCCCGCCTACCGCCAGCACCGCAATATCCCAGGAATTCGGCGTGATGTCGGTATCGCCCGTGCTCAGTTGCGGAAGCCCTGCCTCCACGTCGCGCCGCGCGGTCTCGATATACTCGCGCGAGTGGCACAGCAGCAGCTCGTCCTCCGTCGCCGCGCGGCGGTCCACGCGGCCCAGACGGTCCAGCAGTCCCGCCTCCTGCAGCCCCTGGACCACGGCGTCGAACCGCTCCGGCCGCTCCGGATGGTGACGCCCCACCAGGTGTTCCCGGTAGATCGGATCGATGAGCAGCGCTGTTGTATTCGCCAAACGATCAAAATAGCAGAACGCGCGCCGCGCCGGGGTCCCTGCCTACACGCCCCGCCGATTCCCGTAGAGATCCACGTGCAGGCGCGGGCTGAAGCGGAAGCCTTCGTCTTTGCAGATCTCCGCCAGCCACACGCCGCGCTGGCGCAGCCCTTCGGCGTCCGTGCCCTCCGGCATCAGGATCACGCGCTCCCGCGGCGCCGCCAGCGACTCGGTCAGGCTCCGCACCTCCTCCAGGTCCGCCGGCTTCTCCACTACGAACTTGAGTTGATACTCGTACCGCTCCATCAGCTTCGCCAGAGTTTCCGGCTGAATCCGCAGGCGGTCGTGCTGCGCCGCCCAGCGCCCCTCGGGCGTAGAATTGGCGAGCTTCGGGCTGATGCTCATCAGGTCGCAGGCCACCGGCTGGAACACCGTCCCGGCGGTCTCGATGGTGATGTGCAGCCCCAGCCCGCGCAGGCGTTCGGTCAGCGGAATAATCTCGGACGCGATCATCGGCTCGCCCCCCGTCACCACCACGTGCCTGGCGGGATGCGCCTTCACTTCGTCGAGAATCTGGCGGATGGTCATGTCGCAGCCTTCCGGCTCCCACGACGTGTACGGCGTATCGCACCACGAGCACCGCAGGTTGCACCCGCTGCTGCGGATGAAGAACGATGGCACGCCCACCAGCGAGCCCTCGCCCTGCAGCGAATAGAACAGCTCAGCGATCTTCAATGCCCGCCTCTTCGAATCCCTTGCGCCGGAGCAGGCACGCGTCGCACTGCCCGCACGGCCGCCCGTCCGCGCCGGGGTCGTAACAACTGTACGTCAGTGAGAATTCCAGCCCCAGCTCCTGCGCCAGCTTCACGATCTGCGCCTTGTTCAGGTGCATCAGGGGCGCGTGGATCGTGACGTGCGTGCGGCCCTCCACCCCGGCCTTGGTCGCCAGGTTCGCCATGCGCTGGTAAGCTTCCAGGTACTCGGGCCGGCAATCGGGATAGCCCGAATAATCGAGGGCGTTCACTCCGATAAAGATGTCGGAGCACTCCAGCACCTCCGCCCACGCCAGCGCGAACGAAAGAAAGATGGTGTTGCGCGCCGGCACGTACGTCACCGGAATCCCGCGGCCCATCTCTTCCGCCGAGCGCGCCTTGGGCACCGCGATGTTGTCCGTCAGCGCCGACCCGCCGAACGCATCCAGGCCGATGCGCGCCACCAGGTGCCGCTCGACCCCGAGGCTGGCGGCCACACGCGCGGCCGCTTCCAGCTCGATTGCGTGGCGCTGCCCGTAGTCGAACGACAGCGCGTAACAGGAATATCCGTCGCGCCGCGCCAGCGCCAGGCAGGTCGAGGAATCGAGGCCCCCGCTCAGCAGGCATACCGCTTTCGTCATTCGCTTCCAGTATCATAGTGGCACAGGCATTCGTGCCTGTGTGGTTTTGCCCGTGGCACAGGCATTCGTGCCTGTGTGGTTTTGCCCAGTGGCACAGGCATTCGTGCCTGTGTGGTTTTTGCGCCGTGGCACAGGCATTCGTGCCTGTGTGGCACAGGCATTCGTGCCTGTGTGGTTTTGCGCCGTGGCACAGGCATTCGTGCCTGTGTGGTTTTTGCCCCGTGGCACAGGCATTCGTGCCTGTGTGGTTTTGCCAAGTGGCACAGGCATTCGTGCCTGTGTGGTTTTGCCAGTGCGATTCCGGTTCCTCACCTCGACCCCGCTCGACGTCCGCCGCGGCAGCGGCACCTACGTCGGAATTTACGTCCTGGCAAGGGCGCTCGAGGCGATGGGCCACACCGTCGCATTCGAAACGCCGCGCCGCTCGCTGCCCATCTACACCGCGCAGCGGCTGCTCTTCAACCGATCCCTGCGGCGCTCGGACGGATTCGACCTGACCGTGGGATTCGATATGGACGGCTACCGCATCGCGGCCGGATGCCCATCGCACGTGGCGTCGTTGAAAGGGGTCATCGCCGACGAGGTTCGCTTCGAATCCGGACTGACTCGCCTTACTATGTCGATGCAGGCCCGGCGCGAGCGTCTCCACGTCCATCGCGCCGCCCTGGTGCTGGTCACCAGCCGCTATTCGGGCGGCCGCGCGCAGGAGCTTTACGGGCTGGGCGCAGCCCCGCGCGTGGTCCCCGAGTTGATCGACCTGGGCGAGTGGCGCCGGCTGTTGGGTAGCACAGGCATTCCTGCCTGTGTTCTTCCCCGCTTCACCGTACTGTATGCCGGGCGGCTGTATCGCCGCAAGCGGGTGGACGTGCTGCTGCGCGCGGCCGCCGCCCTGCGGGAGCGCATCCCGGGACTTGAAGTACGCATCGTCGGAGACGGCCCGTGTGCGTCCGCCTTGCACCGCCTGTCAAGCGAGCTGAATCTCGCGGGCACGGTGACCTGGCTGGGCCACGTGCCGCTCGCCCAACTGGCAGCGGAGTACAAGCGCGCGGATGTCTTCTGCCTGCCCAGCGTGCAGGAGGGCTTCGGCATCGTGCTGCTGGAAGCCATGGCGGCGGAAAAGCCCATCGTGGCGGCGCGGGCAGGAGCGATTCCGGAGGTGGTCCCGCACGGGCTGCTGGTGGATGCCGATAGCCCCGAGGCCCTGGCCGCGGGCATCGAGAGCCTCTACCGCTCGCCCGAAACGCGCGATTCCCTGGGCCGCGCCGGTGCGCGGTGGGTGGAACAATTCGATGCGCCGCGCGTGGCGCGCCTGTTCCTCGACGCTACGGCTTTAGGTTGATGGTGAAGCTCACCTGCGCGGACGCGGGGTCGCCGACGACGTAGATTCCGTCGGCATCCTCCGAGCGGTGCGGGGCATCTTTCTTCAGAGCCCCAGACGAAGCGCCGGTTCGGACCACGGGATTCGTGCGCGAGAACACGACCGTCAGCTCCTGGTCGCGCGGGCTCAGCAGGTCGGTCGTGTACGTCGTCAGGCGTGTCACCGCGCGAGACATCAGAGTCCGCCCGCCGGCCGTCACGGACAGGATGCCGCTGTCGTTGGGCATGAATTCCACACGGACGTCCGGTTCCCGCAAGATGCGATAACGAATGCCGAGGTTCGCGACCGGCTGTGCCTGGAGGGCCTTCGCCCTGACCGCCAGCCTGGCCATCGCCTGGCTTTGCGCGCCTTGCTGCCCTTGCTGTGCGGCGGGTTGCTGCTGTTGCTGTGGCGTGATGGCATTCTCGTCCCGCGGTGCAAAAGATTGCGATGTCGTCGGAGTTGCGAAGAAAAGCGCTCGGGCGTCACTGACGGGTGTAACTACAACGGTTTGGGCGGCGGCCGTCACCTCGACCGACTCACTGCGGCTCACCGGCGGCGGGGGTGGTGGCGCCGCCCCGATGATTCCGCCCACCACGCCGCCCGGGGCGCCGCCGGCTATCCCGGCTCGGCCTGCCCACCACGCCGCCCGGGGCGCCGCCGGCTATCCCGGCTCGGCCTCCTCCTCCGCCCGCTGCACCGGCCGCACGCAGTCCGGCCGGCGCGGGGGGCGCGGCTGGCTCGTTCACCACGGGTGGTGGGCCCGATACAACCGGGGTCATGGCCAACGCGGGGAGCGGCCGGCGGTTCTCCGCAGGCGCCTTCCGCTTCGCAGGAGCGGCAGGGCGGTCCATCTGGACCGGGTTCGCAGGCGCGGCCATCGGTGCCGCGGGAGGGCTGACTTGCGCGACGATCGCCGGCTGGGGCACCGGCGCGGGCGTTCGCTGATGCCGCACCGCCACTATCGCGATCGCCGCCACTCCCGCCATGGCCACAATCGCCGCCGCGGGCTCTCGCCACCCCCATCGCTGATACCACCGCGATGGCCGCTCCAACGCCGCCAGAAGCTGTGCCTTGGCCGCGGGGTCGCGTAACAAATCGCGCAGCGACTGTTCCCGGGCCAGCGCATCGAACAGTTCCTGGTCGTTCAAGGCGGCCTCGAACAGCGCCTGGTTCAAGGCGGCCTCGAACAGCGCCTGCTGCTCCTCGGGCGTCAGGGTTCCGGTGGCATATCCGCCCAACAGTTTTTGGATATCTTCCCGGCTCATCGTTTTCGGTGCTCCCAATCGCCGCCCATCAGTTCCAGCAGGTTCTTGCGACAGCGATGATCCCACGTATACACCGTATTGAGCGCGCTGGCCCCCAGGATCTTTTGAATCTCGGGAAAGCTCTTCCCCTGGAGCTTGAGGCGGATCAGGTCGCGGCAACGGTCTCCCAGTTGGCCCATGGCCCTGGTCAGGCGCTCCAGCATCTCCTTTCGTTCCACGTAGTCGGCCGGGTTCGAATTCAGGTCCGGCAGCGGGATGTCGGTGATGGAGACCTGCGTGTACTCGCCGCGTCTCACGGCTTTGCGGCGATGGCTCATGATCTTAAAGCGCACAATCTGCAGGGAAAGCGGCAACAGGTCTTCCGGGCGCTCGAGGTGTGCGTATTTTTCATGCAGAAGCATGAGCACCTCCTGTGCCAGGTCTTCGGCGACATCCCTCGATAAATGAGATGCCGCGAACATCACAATCCTTTCACGAAGCTTGGCGAGGACCTCTTCGCGCTCCACGGGTATGACCGTTCTGAGGCAATGATAACATTGGGATGGGTACCCTAAAGAGATGCGGTTTTGTGCAGGCATTGCGGCTCTGCTGTTTCTGGCCGCCCCGCCGGAAGGCGCCGAGGTGAAGAAGTCGGAAGGCGCCGCGGCGAAAAAGAAGGCCACGCGCCCGGCTGCTCCCGCTGTCAGCTCGGCGCTGCGGGCCGCTTCCTTGCGCAAGGTTTCGGACTACCTGGAGGACCCGCCGGAGCAGACGTTCGCGCAGGCCGGCACCCTGGTGCCTGTGTTCGAGCAACTCTTTCGCCTGGGATCCCAGCCGCCAGATCCGGCGCCCGTCCACATCATCCACTGGGGAGATTCCCACACCGCGGCGGACGATTTCACCGGGGGCGTCCGCGACCTGCTGAAGGCGCGGTTCGGAGATGGCGGCTCGGGCTTCTCACTGGCCGGCCATCCCTTCCTGGGCTACCGGCGCTTCGATGTGCACGGCGGCGGTACCACGGGATGGGTGAGCGAAGGACTCCGCTCGGCCAGCGGCGACGGCTACTTCGGATTGGGCGGCGTGAGCATCTCGACGGCGCACCCTGGCCAGTCGGTCTTCATCGAAACCGATTGCGCCAACCTCGAGATTCATTACCTGCAGCAGCCCGGCGGCGGTGACCTGGCACTCTACGATTACGACCAGCGCCTGGAGCAATTCTCGACCGATGGCCCGCTGGGCCCTGGATTCGTCCGCTACCAGGCCTCCTCCGGCGCGCACCGTTTCGCGCTGCGCACACTGACTGCGCGGCCGGTCCGGCTGTTCGGCTGGGTGGCGGACAAAGACACTGGAGTCACTTACGAAGCCCTGGGTATTAACGGCGCGGAAGCGGGTGTCATCCTTCGCTGGGATGAGAAAATGCTGGCCACTTACTTGCAACGGCGCAATCCGGGCTTGATCGTGCTGGCGTACGGAACCAACGAGGCAAGCGACCCGAACTTGAACGCCGAGGCCTACCATGCGATGTTCTCGGCGTTGCTCCAGCGGCTTCGCAACGGGGCGCCCACGGCCTCGATCCTGGTGCTGGGGCCTCCCGACCGGTGGTACCGGTACAAGGGCGTCTTCCGCATCTATCCCGGCATCGACTGGGTGATTGCCGCGCAGCAGGCCGCCTGCCGCGAGAACGCCTGCGCCTTTTGGGACACGCGCACGCGCATGGGGGGGAAGGGCGCCATGCGCGACTGGGTCTATGCCGGGCTGGCACAGGGAGACTACGTGCACTTCACGTCCGCCGGCTACCGCCGCCTGGCGGGCGTGTTATTCGCGGATATCATGCAGCAGTACGACACTTATAAGAAGACCCGCCAGGAGTTAGGCGGTCCGAACTAAGATGGATAAGCGAACTAAGATCGTCGCAATCATACAACGGGTTGCCGGCAAGCCGGTCGACCCCTCTCCGGAAGAATCCCTGTTCGAGTCGGGATTGTTGGACTCGTTCACACTGACCGACCTGGTGACGGCCCTGGAGTCCGAGTTCTCCATTCGCATTCCGGATTCGGATCTCACGCCGCGCAAGTTCGATTCTGTCTCCCGCATCGAAGCTTACGTCCAAAGCCGGTCCGAATCAGGCCGGGCCTCGACTTGATCCGGCGCGGAAGGGAGTCAGAAGTCAGGAGCCAGGAGTCAGAATGGCACGAAGGCATGCGCGTTCAGACCGGGGCAGCATGATTCGGCTCGCAACGAGAACAGAACTCTGGTTGGGGCCCTATAGCGGAGACTAACTATGCCTTACCTTCGCGCTTTGGGTTGTCACCTGCCATCGCGAGTGGTGGGGAACGCCGAACTGGCCGCGCTGGTGGGTGCGGATCCGGCGTGGCTGCTGCAAGCGACGGGCATTGAAGAGCGGCGGTTCGCGTCTCCGGAAGAGTCAGTCGCCACGCTCGGCGCATCGGCGGCGAAGGACTGCCTGGAATCGGCCGGCGTTGGGGCGAGTGAGGTAGGGCTGATCCTGGTATCCAGCGGATCAAGCGGGCGCCGCTTCCCGGGCCCTGCCACGGCGATTGGCTCCGCGCTGGGAATTGCCGGCACGCCGGCGATCGATTTGCCGCTGGCTAGCGCGGGGTCGCTCTTCGGGTTGGCGATGGCGGCCGGCCTGTGCCGCGACTACGGCAACGTGCTGGTGATCGGCACCGAGATCATGTCGCGGGCCGTACGCATGGACCCCGCCGGCCGCGACACGGCCATTCTCTTCGGCGATGGCGCGGGCGCCTGCCTGGTCAGCGCGGAGACGGGCTTCGCCCGGATCGCCGATTCGGTCTTGCACAGCGACGGCGAGTTCGCCGAGGCCTTGCGCCTGGACCTCGATGCGCCGCTCCACATGGACGGCCGCACGATCATTCTCCAGGCTTCCCGAAAGCTGCCGCGGGTAATTCTGGAAGTTCTCGAGCGCAATCAGCGGAAGCCCGGCGAGGTGGGAGCGTTCCTGATGCACCAGGCCAACCTCAACCTGATCACACGGATGGCGCAGGCGTTGGGTGTTCCCGCGTCTAAGTTTTTCCGCAATGTGAGTCGATATGGCAACACGTCGTCCGCATCGCTGCTGATCGCCGCCGCCGAGTGGTGGCGGGAAACCGGCCCACGTATGGAATCGCCCATTGTGCTGGCGGCGTTTGGGGCGGGGTTGAACTGGGGGGCGGTGCTGGCTCTACCCGGGATGTGACCGGGTACAAATCGCCACCCGCGGTGTACCTGACCGGTGTCAGGCTGCCGCAGCGAAAGCTTCAGACGGTCGCGAAACGACCTGATTCATGGCACATACGATTTGGTTACCCGATTGCACAACTCAGTGTACCTTCCTCGTGTCGTATAGGCGGTAAAGCTGCTGACCTGGAGCATCATCACTCTGGACCGGCGGCTTTACCGGCCTGCTCGGATGCGCGATCTTAATGGCCGTTGGTGCTCCGCCCCAGGTTGTCGATGAAGTTCTGCAGTTTCTGCTCGGTGACCTGCTGGGCGGCGGCCAGCTCGCGATGAGCGTCCTCTATTCGCACCAGGATGCGAGCCTGCTCGAGCTGCACTTTCGTTGTCTCGGCCAACGTCTGCCGGATGGCGGCCATCTCGGAGTCGGCCCTGGCGTGATTCTCCGCCATTGTGGCGTGATTCTCCGCCATTGTCCGCCGGATGTCGGCAATTTCGATTTCATGCCTGACCTGATGGTCCAGGATAAACTGCATGGTCCGCTCGATGTCCACGGTGTGCCCATGATACCGCATCCCCGCGCACGCGGGCTGGTGTATGCTATCAACGCGGTGGTACTGACATGCGAATGAGACTTCAGGCGGCGATTCTGTTGACTGCGCTGCTGAGCGGCGCCGCGGACCAGGCGCCTCCGGCTCCGGAGACGCCCAAGCGGCCGGTAACCGACGACTATAGCGGCGTCAAAGTGGTGGACGACTATCGCTGGCTGGAACAGGGCGCCGATCCGGAGGTGCGCCAGTGGAGCAGCGGCCAGAACGCGCGCACACGGGCGTACCTGGATCGCCTGCCCATGCGGGCCGCCATTGTGGAGCGGCTCGGCCAACTCTACAACAACCCCTCTCCGCGATTCTCGGAGCTCACGTCGCGAGGCGGCGTGCTGTTCGCGATCGAGACACAGCCTCCCAAGCTGCAGCCCTTCCTGGTGACCCTTGCGTCCCCGGACGACCCCGGGTCGGCGCGGGTGGTGGTGGACCCCAACGCGCTCGATGCCGCCGGAGGAACCACCATCGATTTCTACGAACCCTCGCTCGACGGAAAGCTGGTGGCGGTATCGCTCTCCAAGGGCGGCAGTGAAGAGGGGTCCGTATCGGTGTTCGACGTGGCCACCGGCAAACCGCTGGCGGACGCAATCCCGCGGGTCAACGGCGCCACGGCCGGAGGCAGCGTGGCCTGGAATGGCGATGCCAGCGGCTTCTGGTACACGCGCTACCCTCGCGCGGGCGAGCGGCCCGAAGCGGACCTGAATTTCTACCAGCAGGTCTACTTTCACCACCTCGGCGCGGCTGCCGAAGACGAGTACGCTTTGGGCAGGGGATTCCCGCCGATCGCCGAGATCCAGCTCGCATCGTCGGACGACGGCAAGTACGTGATGGCGCGCATGGCCTATGGAGACGGCGGCCAGTTCCTGCACTACATGCGCGGCCCGTCGGGGCGCTGGAGCCAGATCACGCGGCTCTCCGACAAGATCTCGGAGGCGGCCTTCGGGCCGGACGATTCGCTGTACGTGCTTTCGCGGGACGATGCGCCGGCGGGAAAGCTGCTGCAGTTGATGCCGCCGGCCTTCTCGCTCGACAAGGCCAAGACCGTGGTGACGCCGGGCCGTTCTTCGATCGACGGATTTCTGGCTACGAGCTCGTGCCTGTACGTGCGCTACATGGCGGGCGGACCCTCGAAGCTGCTCGCCAAGCAGGCGGGCAAGCCCGACAAGACCCTGGATGTGGGGGCCATCGCTTCGGTCGGCCAGCTCGTCCGCGGAAAGGGCGACCAGCTTCTGTTCGAGACCGAGACCTTCGTGGATCCCCCGGCGTGGCGCCGCTACGACCCGGCGAGCGGCGAAATCCACAAGACCGGTCTCTACCAGACGTCACCCGCGAGCTTCACCGATGCGGAGGTGGTCCGCCAAATCGCGATCTCGAAGGATGGCACCCATGTGCCGATGAACATTATGCGCCGCAAGGGGACCAAGCTGGATGGAAGCAACCCGGTGCTGCTCACGGGCTACGGAGCTTATGGGATCAGCATGGCGCCCGGTTTCTCCGCCGAACGGCGTCTGTGGCTGGACCACGGCGGCGTGTGGGTGCTGGCCAATCTGCGAGGTGGAAGCGAGTTCGGCGACGACTGGCACGAACAGGGGCGGCTGACGAAGAAGCAAAACGTTTTCGACGACTTCCTGGCCTGCGCGGAGTACCTGATCAAGGCGAAGTACACAAGCGCCGACAAGCTGGCCATCGAGGGCTGGAGCAACGGCGGCCTGCTGATGGGCGCCGCCCTGGTCCAGCGGCCGGAGCTGTTTCGCGCGGTGGTGAGCCACGTGGGCATCTACGACATGCTGCGCGTGGAACGGTTTCCGAACGGCGCGTTCAATGTCACGGAGTTCGGCACGGTGAAAGAGGCCGACCAGTTCCGCGCGCTGTACGGCTACTCGCCGTACCATCATGTGAAAGACGGCGCGGATTATTCCGCTGTGCTGTTCCTGACGGGCGACAACGACGGGCGCGTGGATCCGATGAACTCGCGCAAGATGACGGCGCGCTTGCAGGAAGCGACGCACTCGGGACGGCCGATATTTCTGCGGACTAGTGCGAGCTCGGGACACGGAATCGGCACGGCGCTAAGTGAGCAGATCGAGCAGGACGCCGATGTGTTTGCGTTTTTGTTCGATCAGTTGGGGATGAAGTAGGGCGGGCGGGGCAGGTTGCTGGCGGGCCGACGTCATGGCTACGCCGTTGGTAAACGCTACGCCGTTAGCGAGGATGGATGTATCCGCCGTGGTCGCAAATGTCAACAAAGGGGCGCTTGCTGCCAAGTGGATACTCAAGAAACAGGTGGGCCGAGTGATCCAGAATGATAACAATCACATTCCTACTGCTAAGCACTGAGAGGAAGACTTTGCCCAGACATAAATCTGGTTCTAAACGCAAACAGGACGGCGACATTCGCGAAGTAATGTAAAATATGAGTCCGGATGTGAACGGGGTCGTGACAATCTCCGAGTCCACTACCGACAGATAACTAGCTCAAAACAGAAGCTAACGTGAACGGCAATTACCCTATTCATCGCCGGCTGCTCGCCGAGGACCTTATCCGTCTACGCCGGTCCGATGAGCACCGCCGCTACGCAGCCGCTCAGCGTCGCGGACGTATTGACCCAAACCCGCACCAGATCGACGCGGTCGTGTTCGCACTTCGCCGTATTCCGGAGGGCGGCTGCATCCTGGCAGATGAGGTGGGGCTCGGGAAGACGATCGAGGCGGGGCTGGTCATTGCTCAACTCCTCGCGGAAGGCACTCGGCGAGTCCTGCTGATTGTGCCCAAGTCTCTCCTAGGGCAATGGCAAACGGAACTCTACACTCTTTTTGGGATCGAGGCCCGCGAAGGACAACCAGACCCGGACTCCTTCGAAGGTTCCGGAGTTTTCCTCGTTCACCGCGAACTCGCGGGCGGCTTGAAAGGAGCTTCCATTCTCAAGACCGTGGACCCCTTCGAACTGATTGTGGTCGACGAGGCCCACGAAATCTTCGCCGGGGTCTACAAGCGCTTCGATAAGCAGGGCACGTACAACGACGATTCCCGCGAGGCGGTGACCGCGGGTCGGGTCCGGGAACTGGTCCAGCGGGGAGGCACGCCGGTGCTGCTTCTGACGGCCACTCCGATTCAGAATTCTTTAGCCGAACTGTGGGGATTGGTTCAGTACGTCGAGCCGACCGGCACGCTTCTGGGAAAGCTGCCGACGTTTCGCGAGTTGTTTTGCGATGGATCCGATCGCACCGTCCAGCCAGAACAGGTTCAGGAACTCCGAAGACGCCTGACGGTCGTGATGCAGAGAACGTTGCGCCGCCAGGCTCAGGAATTTCTGGAGGTTCCGTTTGTTGAGCGGCAGACCCGCCTGATCGAGTATTCGATGAGCCCGGAGGAGAAGTCGTTATACGACGACGTGACCAGATGGCTGATGAAGCCGGATCTTTGTGCGTTCCGAGGCAGCCAACGGTTGTTGCTCATCGGCTTCCACCGCCGTATGGCGTCTTCCCTGGCGGCGCTGGCCGCGAGTCTGGAAAAGGTGGCCCTCAGGCTGGACGCGCAGCTGACCAGGGTACAGCGCTCCGAATCGTTTGAGCGTTTGATCGTCGAGGATTTCTTCCACGACCTCGAAGAGGATGCGGCGGATCTCGACGACCCCGAAGTCTCTCCGGCGCGAGGCTCGCCCGAACCGCCGGCGGAAGCTTCCCCGGACATCGAGCGGGTCCGTGCAGAACTCGAACAGGTCCGGCAGTTCGCCAAGCGGAGTGCCGATCTGCCGCACGACAGTAAGGCACGGTGTCTCATTGATTCCTTACGCGTTGTGAGCGAGCGCGGTGCCCGCGGTCAGGGCACCGGGCGCGCCATCATCTTTACCGAGTCGCTGACGACTCAGGGCTATCTTCGGAATCTGTTGCTCGAGAACGGGTATGACCCGGCGGATATCACCCTGTTTCGCGGCGACAACGAGACGCCCGAAGCGCAGGCAGCGTTCGAAGTTTGGGAAAAAGAGGTCGCTCCGTCGTTACCTCCGGGGAACCGGCCGAGCCGCGAAGTGGCCCTACGGCTTGCGCTGGTTCACGAATTCCGCGAGCGCTCCAAGGTTTTGATTGCCACTGAGGCAGGCGCGAAGGGACTGAACCTTCAGTTTTGCGACACACTCATCAATTACGACTTACCCTGGAATCCGCAGCGCATCGAGCAGCGGATCGGCCGCATCCATCGCTACGGCCAGCGCCGGGGCGTGACCGTGATGAGCTTCCTGGCGCGCGAGAACGAAGCCCAGCGTCTGACGTTCGAGATCCTGAGTCAAAAGCTCGATCTGTTCGGTAAGGTGCTCGACAACTCGGACGCCATCCTGCATGTGCCGGCGACGGACTCCCCGCAATCGCTCATCTCAGGCATCGGAGTCGACTTCGAGGCGCAGCTACGGCGAATCTACGACCAGGCCCGTTCCGTCGATGACGTCACGCATGAGCTGCAAGGTCTGAGAGATAAGGTCGAGGCCAAGAGGGAGGAGTTCGATGCGGAACAGTCGCGCGCGGCGGAATTGGTGGAAGAACGCCTGGATGACACGCTGCGAGCCGTTTTCCGCAAATACGAGCATGAATTGCCGGGTGAACTTGCCGGGCTTGATGCCGATATCGAAGAGATGGTGGCTGCGTATCTCGGTGCTATCGGAGTGCCGTTCGAGCGTTTTGAAAGTCCGGGCCGGGTCGTGATGCATATCCCCGCGGCAGAGCAACTGCCTGGGGATTACCGGGCAGGCGGCGATGTTGTAATCGGGGATGCGAGAGACCTGCGCGATGGCGATGTTCTTCACAGCGCACATCCGCTGGTGCAAGCCGCGATTGACGAAGCGCGCCAGTCTTGCGGCAGGCCGCGGAAGGTTCTTTTCGGCGGCGGCGACAAGCCTCTACCGGAGCCACTTGCGAGCTTACAGGGCCGCCGCGGTCACCTGGTGGTGTCGAAGATTGCGTACCGCGGGATCGAATCCGTCGATCAGCTTGTCACCACCGCGTTGATGGATGGCTCCTCCGACCCGCTCGATTCCGAAAGCGTGCTGGCGCTGCTGTCAGTGATCGTGTCGGATGAAGACGCGCCGGGCCCCTATTCGCCTCCACCGGCGCTCGAAGCGGCGGTGGAAGAGGCGATTTTCGAGAACCAGGCTGCGGTAGCGGTGAGTGACCGGGATCGCTTCGAGCGCATGCTGTGGCAGCTCGATCGCTATATTGAGGATCAGGCGCTGCTGGTTCGCCGTCGCCTGACCGCCATCGAAGAGAAGATCGACGAAGCCGAGCGCCGGAGGGATCGAGCACTCACCGCCGCGGTGCGAGCCAGCGAGGATCAGGCTATCCAGACATTGCGGCACCAGATGCGACACCTGGAGGACCGGATCGCGAAGCTCGAAAGGGGTGACGATCCCGACTATCAGTTCTGGCGCAATCGTCTGCATGAGCGTCGCTTCCGCAGACCGCAGGTGGATCGCGTTCTGGAGGTGGAGTTCGAGATTGCGCGAGAGGCCGGGCAGCCGTGTTGACGATCCTTCACACTGCTGACCTGCATCTGGGCCACATTTCCCGCCAACTGGATGCGGAGACCGCGCGGAAGCTCGCGCGCGCGCGGTTGGGGGCCGTCGACACGATTCTAGGCTTGGCTCAACAGTACGACGTCCGCGCGATTATCTGTGCCGGGGACATCTTCGATTCCCCACAACCAGAGCAGGACTGGTGGCGCGGTTTGGCCGCGGCCTTTACACGTAACACCGGCTGGCATTGCCCAGTAATCCTTTTGCCCGGCAATCACGACCCTCTCATTCGCGAGTCTGTGTACGAGCGGGGACACGCATTTCGACGCGCTTTGCCGCTATGGGTTCATGTGGTGGACCGCGACGATTTCGAACTGGAGCTCGGCCCCGATGCCGTGCTCTACGCGCAGCCGTGCCGTTCTACGGCCGGCGCCGATGACCCCGCGCTGGCACTGCCTGACCGTATAGCGGGAGACGAGCGCGTCCGAATCGGGGTGGTCCACGGGTCCGCCTTCGATCTGCCCGGCTGTCAGACTAACTTCCCGATCGCACGCGATGCAACCCTGCGACGCGGGTTGGATTACCTGGCCATCGGCGATTGGCACGGCTTCCGAGTGATGCCCGAGAACGGGGTTGCTCCGATGGTCTATCCCGGCGCTCCGGAGCCCACGAACTTCAAGGAACCTGACGCCGGGCACGTCGCGATCGTGAACTTTCGCGGACCCGGGGTAGCGCCCAGGATTCGAAAAGAACGCGTGGCTCGCTGGACTTGGCGGGACGAGACAGTCAACAACATTTTCGAGCTGCGCAAGCTCGCGACCGAGGATCTTTCGACGACCATCCTGCGCCTGCACCTGCAAATGACGGCTTCAATCCAGGAGAACGACGAGATCGCCGGCATCCTGCGTTCGCTGGCCGGCACACTGGCGTCGCACGGGCGTGCCGCCGCGCTTGTGGTGGATTCTAAGCGACTTAGTATTGAAGCCAGCCCGGCGGAATCGAACTTCGAGGATGTGCCCGACACTATCAGGGAGGTCGCGGCCGCCCTCAAGGAACAAGCTGCCGGAAGTGAAAAAGCCCGCCGCGCCCTCGTGGTCCTTTACCGCATGTTGAACGAGGTGCGATAGGGTGCGGCTTCTTTCTCTCGAAGTGGAGCACTTTCGCGCGATTCGATCTGCCCGGCTCCTGTTCGGACCAGGTCTAAATGTCGTGCATGGGCCGAACGATCGCGGAAAATCGACACTAACGGAAGCGCTTCGCGCCGTCCTGTTGGTAGCGCCCGGATCGGCCGAGGCCCGCACGTTCGCCACATGGAATGCGGCGGTGGGACAGTTTCCCAGAGTTTCGATCACGTTGGAATGCCAGGGGGCCACGTGGAGGCTCGAAAAGGTCTTCGCGCAGGGAAGCAGGGCGAAAGCCAGTCTCGACAAATCGACTGACGGCGGAACCCGCTACCAACCGTACGCCCAAGGCAGGGATGTGGAGGGCAAACTCCGCGACTTACTGCAATGGGGACTCGCGGTGCCGGGAGGCCGCGGTGCCACGCATCGCACCGAGACCTTTCTCACCACCGCACTTCTGGGAAAACAGGGCGAAGTGGGCGCGATCTTTGAGGCGAGTTTGAAGGGTGACCAGGACGACACTGGCAGGACACTGGTTACCCGCGCGCTCGATGCGCTCGGTCAGGATCCGATGGTGACGAAGTTACTCGATCGGTTAAAGGATCGGACCGGTGAAGTTTACACGGCAAGCGGCCGTCATAAACGGTCGATGGATTCGCCGCTCGTCCGCGCGCAGTCTGAATTGCGGGAGCGTGAGGAGCGCGTTCGAGCCCTGGAGGAAGCGGCGCGGCAGGGTAAGGAGATCGAGCAACAAGTAGTTCAGTTACTGCAGGCGCGTGAGAGAGCGCTCGAGTTGCGGGACCAGGCACGCGCTCACCTCGGGCAGCTCCGGAGGTACCAGGCATCGGCCGTCGAGCGCGAACGGCTCGATCGCGAGCTCACGCAATGTTACCGCGAATTTGAGCGGGTGACCAATGCGGTGAGCGCTATCGACGCGGCGCGCCGGGAATGTGAATCCGCACAAGCGGAGCTCGCCTCGGCGGAGGATGAGCAGATGCAGGCGGCCAACGCCGTAAAGCTCGCTGACGAAGAGGCGATTGCGGCGAGAGACAGGCTGGCCCGTGCACGCTCAGTGCAGCAGTCGTCGGAGGAACTGGCAGCAAGTGCGCGCGAGGTTCGACTCTCCGAGCTTCGCGTCCAATTGGAGAGGGCCACGGGACGGAAGGCCGCCACGCAGGCGGCAGTGGCGGCGAGAACTGAGTTGGCGCTGCTCGAGTCCCAACTGGTTGCGGCGGGGACCGCGGTTGAGCAGGCGAAGCAGGAGGCCGCGCGTTGCGCAGCGGAATTGAACCTCGCGACGGTGTGGGAGGAAATGCAGCAGGCTCGCGGCCTCACGTCTGCGCTGGAATCGGCGGTGTTGGAACATAAGGAACTGGCCGAACGGGAACTGGCCGCTTCTGCGGCCGTTGGCGAGGCCGAGGGCGCTGTGAAGGAAGCCACCGCACAGCTCGAGACTGTCCGCGAGTTGGACCAACAGGCGCGAACTGCCGGGGATGAGCGGGCGATGAAGATTCGTCTGCTGGATGCTCGAATTTTGCACGCGGAGGCCGCGACTCGCGATGAACGGGAGGCGGTTGAGCGCGCGAGGACTGCCCTGGCGCAGATTGACCGGGCGGAGAAGGCGCAAGCGGCCGCCGCCGCCGCTGATGCGATCGCAGCCGAAATCGAAGCGAGCCTTGCGGACAACGCCACGGAGATCGCGAACTGCGAGGAAGAAACGCGTCTACTCAACTCGATTGCGCTCGAACTGCGACGGCGGGCGCTTGCCTCAAAGGTCGAAGAACTGAGTGCGCAAGAGAATGAGGCTCACGAGGCTCGCCGCCGCGCCGCCGAGTTGCGGGATCGAGCCACGCGCCTGGAGGCGGAGGCATCGGGCGTCCGCTTGCCGTCGGCACAACAGCTTGCTTCGATCGAATCACTGCAATCTGCGATCGAGAACCGCAAGTCGGCTGGCCCTGGCGCGCCTGCTCGCTCTGCAGCGCTTCCGCTACTTGGCGGCCTGGTGGCGGCTACCGTTGGCTTCGCCGTCGCATGGTTTGCAAGCTCCGGGAGCATGGCGCTCTCTATCGGCGCGGCGCTCGTACTCGGAGTCGCAGTGGGAGCGATCATCGCCCTCAGCGATAGCCGCCGGCAGCGGAAGATGGCCGAATCATCGTGGCGAATGGAGACCGGGAAGCTGGAGTCCCAATTAGGCGCTGAGACGGCCTCGGTGCTTAGAGAAGCCGGTGTGACCGCGTTGGAGCAGGTGGAGGCGAAGCGCCAGGAAAGCCAGGAACTGCGCAGCGAGTCCGAACGATCCCGTCAGGAAGCCGGCGGGCTGGATCGCCAGGCCGATGCGATGTTGAACAGTTCCGCGGGCCTTTCGTCCCTGCGGCGGGAGTTAGCAACAATAGTAGAAGAGTTGGCGGTTGACGGGCACGGCTCTGCCGCATCGCAAGCAGACGTCCCGGACTACAGCCAGGAGGCGCTCCGCGACAAGAATCTACGGGCACGGGAGCGGCTCGAGAACGCTCATCGCGCGCGCACCAGTTTACAGAACCAACAGGTTCGTCAGGTAGTGACCTGTGCGTCCGCAAGAGCTCAGGCGGATCATGCGCTGGCGGATCTCAACAAAGGTCTGCTTCCGAGTGTCGATCCGCAAGCGGTTGTCGTGGAGGCCGAGGCACGATTGCGCGAAGCCGAGGCGCAGGTGAACTCGTTGCGCGAGGAAAGCAGACGACTGACCGCCCCCGGGTTCGCGCCGACAATTGCGGTGTCCAACGCCGTGTCGGATGCGAGGGGCGAGTTGGCTGCTGCCGAAAGCCGATTGGAAGATCGGCGGCGCGAACGCCAGACAGCGGCGGACCATCTCGCGCGGGCCAGCGCCCGCCTGGAACTAGCGCGCCGCGCCGCGGAAACCATCTCCATCGAGAACATTGAGCTGCGGCTCGCCGCCGCGCAGACGGCAGCGGGGGCCGGTGTTCCTCCTTCGGACCGGGCCGCGGCAAGCACGCGCTACGACGAGGCGAAGCAGCGGCTATCGAACGTCTCGGCGGCCTTCGATTTGCAGGCGGCGGCAATTCCCGCCACGCGCCGGAAAGTCGAAATCCTGGAATCGGCTTTCCCGTCGGGCGCCGCTGCGGAGTTGAAAAGTGCTGAGGACGAAGAGCGGCGGGTCCGGGCCCTGCTGCCGGATGCGGAGGCCGAAGGATCACAGCCAAATAGCGATGCGGTGCGGGAATCGCGAGATGCCGAACTGGCTGCCGCCCAAGCGGAGCATGAGTTGACCGGCGCGAGAGCATCGGCGGATGCCGCGACCGCCAGGCGCGACGAACTGAGGGGGGGAGTGGAGCGGGCGCGCGGCGACCTCGAAGCCTCTGAGCGGCAAATGGCAGGGATCGACATCGGGGGAGCCAAACAGGCTCTCGCGAAAGCGCGCCAGGCGCTCGCCGAACTAAATCCGGCGCCCGAGATCACGGCCGAGCAACTGCTTCATGCGGGCCAGGCGGTTGAGAACAGCGAGGCGGAGCTCAAGGCGTGCGAGGGGAGCCTTAACGAAGTGCGGGGCAAGCTCGAACTGGTGGGTGGGCGCGTCGGGATCGAGCGGCTGGAAGAGGAACGCGAGGCCGTTCAGCGGGGCAGGGAGCATGCCGAAGATCAGGAGCTGGACTACGAGGCGTCGCAGCATATCCTGGAGTTATTGGAGGCAGCGGAGGCGAAGCGCTCCTCGCATCTGGGGCGTTCTCTAGCCGCGCCGATAACGGAACGATTCAAGGAATTAGCCGGCAATCTGTACGCGCACGTGAATCTCGACCCCGACCTGCGCATGGAGGGATTCGTCTCCATCGGCGGAGAACACCGCGTGGAGGAACTCTCGGTCGGCACACGGGAGCAGTTGGCCACCCTGATCCGGCTCGCGATTGCCGCGCAGCTCAAGACCGCCGTCCTTCTGGACGACCAACTCGTTCACAGCGACAGCGGACGCATCGAGTGGTTCCGGAAACAGGTGCGACACAGTGTATGCGAATACGGCCATCAAGTTATCGTGATGACGTGCCGGCTATCCGATTATGCCGTCGACGACGAGGCCCTTGGACACCAAGGGGAACCGCCGGTAGATCGAGCTTCTCTAACAATTGTCAACATTGACGTCGTTCAACGAATAAGCATTTGACTGGTACTACCCATTGTTCCTGAAGTACAACACCAGCGTACGAGGCATCAAGCGGACAAAGCCGGCCGTTCCGTCGGCAGCAACGATCGGTCCCTGCGGTAGCAACAAGAACGCCAACTCCTTCGAAAAGTTCGAGCAGGCATCTGCGCCGACACCTCAAAGTGCATGGCTTTCTAAAACGGTAGTCCGAGGTGGTCGGGCTCGTTCGTTGACGCTATGTCGCTGTCTCGGACTTTTTCCGGCGGCCGGTTGGTAGAGCCTCCGTGGTCGCGCAGCGTTTAGGAACGGTTCGACGATGGGAAGCCACATGTGACGGAATTCGGCACGGTGAAGGATGCCGACCAGTTCCGCGCGCTCGACGCCTACTCACCGTACCATCATGTGAGAAACGGGACGGACTATCGCGCGGTGCCGTTCCTGACGGGCGACAACGACGGACGCGTGGACCCGATGAGCTCGCGCAGATGACGACGCGCTTGCAGGTAGCGACGCACTCGGGACGGCCGATATTTCTGCGCACCAAGTTCCAGCCCGGGGCACGGAATTGGCACGGCGCTCAAAGGCAAATCGGGCAGGATGCCGACGTGTTGGCGTTTTTGGTCGATCAGTTGGGGATGAAGCGAGTCAGCTAAGCAGCCACTACGTGAGAAGCCGCATCAGCCACGCGCCAGCAGGAGTTGCCTGGCTTCTTCAAGAGCTTCCAACGCCAGAGCGCGGGCAACCGTCGGAAAGCCTTCCAGGAAGTCTTCCAGCGTGTCGCCACCCTCCAGATACTCGAAGAGCGTTTGAACCGGCACTCGCGTGCCTTGGAACACGGGGACCCCATGCATCGTCTCGGGATCTCTTACCACCGCTCGCGTCACGTCTTCATTATCCATCAAAACGCAAGCGCTGCTCACCAACGGGTTGACAGACGAAAGCGTCTGTCCCACAGTAGACTGGAGAGATGACTGCCACGAACAAGCAGATCCAACTCGCCGCCCGCCCCACGGGCTTTCCCAATCCGACCGATTTCCGCCTGGTGGAGAGCCCTATGCCCGAGCCCGCGGCGGGCGAATTTCTGGTGGGCGTCTCCTACCTTTCCGTCGATCCTTACATGCGCGGTCGCATGAACGCCGCGCGCAGCTACGCCGATCCCCAGAAGCTGGACGAAGTCATGGGGGGCGGCGCCGTCGGCAAAGTGCTCGCGTCCCGGCACCCGGGATTTGCGGAGGGCGAGTACGTGGTGGGGATGTTCGGCTGGCAGCAATATGCGATCTCGGACGGGCGCGGAGTGATGAAGGTGGATCCTCGCACGGCGCCGATTTCGACATCGCTCGGCGTGCTCGGCATGCCCGGCCTGACTGCGTACTTCGGACTGCTGGATGTGTGCGCGCCGCGGGCGGGTGAAACGGTGGTGGTGTCCGGGGCCGCGGGCGCGGTCGGCTCCGCGGTCGGCCAGATTGCCAAAATTCACGGCTGCCGGGTTGTGGGGATCGCCGGCGGCGACGACAAAATCCGCTGGATCACGGAAGACCTGGGCTTCGACGCGGCCTTCAACTACAAGACCGAGACAAGTCACTTCGAGAGACTCAAGGAACTCTGTCCCGCGGGCATCGACTGCTATTTCGATAACGTCGGCGGATCCATCACCGACGCGGTCTTCCCGCTCATGAACACCGGCGGGCGGGTGGCCATCTGCGGCCAGATCGCTTTGTACAATCTCGAGAAGCCCGAGACCGGCCCTCGCCTGCTGCCATTGGTCCTGGTCCGGACCCTGAAGGTGCAGGGGTTCCTGGTGTTCCAGTACGCGAGCCGTTTCGGCGAAGCGTTTCCGCACCTTGCCCAGTGGCTTCGCGAGGGCAAGCTGAAGTACCGCGAGACGGTGGCCGGGGGCATTGAGAACGCGGTCGCCGCGTTCCTGGGGATGCTGCGCGGCGAGAACGTGGGGAAGCAGTTGGTCAAGATCTCGGATTTGTAGGTGGGCAAAACACAGGCAGGAATGCCTGTGCCACCGCGGGCAAAACACAGGCAGGAATGCCTGTGCTACTGGCTACTTTTTCTTGGCCGGAGGCTTGTCGGGCTGCGGAGGCTGCTCCTTCAACTTGTCCGCGGGGACCGTATCCGGCGTTTCGAAGGAAATGCTCGCATCGGCGCTGTACTTGTGGTAGTTGTGATAGCTCACTTCGTTCCATGACAGAAGCCGGCCCTCGCGCGAGTGAATTTCCGAGAGCAGCGGCAACACGAACGGCTGGCCGGAAATCTCGATCGTGTCGTAGTTCAGCTCGAGCGCCACGCTCTGAATCGGGAAATCCGCGGGAATGCCGTCACACTCCATCGTCACCCGCATGACCATTTTGGTGTCGCGATTTGCGAAGATGAGCCCGTGGAAGCCGGTGTCGATGGTGCGCTTCGAGCCGTCGTGGTGAATGCTGTAGCGCGGCTGGCCCACGCGGAAGTGGAACACGTAGGTGCGCTTCCCTCCCCATGTGGTCCATCGCTCCCAACCGAATTCGGTCTGCGTCCCGGGATCGAAAATAGTACGCAGAATGGACGCGAATTCGCCCGAGGAACTGGCGCCGCCCAACTGATCGTGCCCGACGTTGTTGGCCACCAGGTGGTCGTTGACCATGACGACCTTGTAGATCTCTTTCTGGTCGACGTAGCTGAGCTGCTCCGTGATGGTGTCCGCCACGCGCCAGCTTTCGGTGCCGGTGGGATCGACGTGCCGCTTGGTGAGCTGCGTACAAATGTAGTTTGGCAGACTCTGCGTGTAGTTGAGCGCGTTCTCGCGGATGGCGGCGAGAATCTGCTGCAGCTCCGCCGGATCGGGCGGCGGAATGGGGGCGGACGCCGCCTTGGGTGGGGCCGCCGCCGCAGGCAGGCCGGCGGACGTTTCGGCGAGCTTGTGCAGAGCGGCGATGGTCTTCTGGCCCGCTCCCATGTGCTGCACCTGTTCGATGGTGGCTGGATCGAGGCGATTGGCCAGCTTGATCTTCAGGACCTCGTCGGCGATCTTCTTGTCGTCGAATTTAGCCTGGATCGCCGACTTGATAAAGCTCACCAGCTCATCCACCGTCCGTCCGGACTGGGAGGGCGCCGCGAGGGAAAGCAACAGCAGCAGACACACGGATCGCGCAGTGGTCATGTTTATATAGTAGCTCTCAGCCGTCAGCGGCCAGCGCGAAACCGCTCTCCGTTGCTCGCCAAGGGCGAGGGACGGTCGCGGCCCCGATGCAGCGGGCCGGCGGCAAGGGGTGCCCCCTGGGCCACGGCGTTACCGGGCGCGGCGCAGGGCGAATTCAATCACGGCTTTGACGCTGAACGCTGACGGCCGATTGCCGATTGACCAGTATAATAGAGCGATGAACGTCCTGCTACAGGATCTTCGATACGCCGCACGCCAGTTGCGGAAGAGTCCGGGAATCACGATTCTGGTGGTCCTCACGGTGGCGCTGGGAATCGGCGCGAACACCGCCATCTTCAGCCTGGTGAACGGCTTTCTGCGGCCCTTGCGCGTGCACGCGCCGGAGCAGATTGTGGTGCTGGCAGCCCAGACCAAGGGCGACGAAACCGGATTCGAGTACCGCTTCTCCTATCCCGCGCTGGAGGATTTCCGCCGGCAAGCGGATCGCTTCTCCGACATTTTCGCGTTCAACGCCATGCTGGGAGGTTTGGGAGCCGACGGCAAGACTGGCCAAGTGCTGTACAGCGCGGTTACGGGAAACTACTTCACGGCTCTGGGGCTCAGACCAGCGGCCGGGCGGCTGTTCCTTCCGGGCGAGGGCGAAAAATCGGGCACGGAATTGGTGGTGGTCCTGGGGCACTCGTACTGGCAGAAGCGATTCGGCGGCGATCCGAACGTGGCCGGCAAGCAGGTTCGTCTCGACGGGAAAGCCGCGAGAATTATCGGCGTTGTGCCGAAGGGTTTCTATGGGCTATACGCCGGCGCGGAGATGGATTGTTATCTCCCACTCAACGCCTTGGGCGTGCGGTATGCGGAAGGAGACGGGTTTCTCACCAACCGGGGTTCACGCCCCCTGACTGTGCTGGGGCGGAGGAAGCCCGGAGTGAGCCTCGCCGAAGCGCAAAGCTCCATGGATGTGCTTGCGCGCCGTTTGGGGGAGCAGTACCCGGCAACCGACAAGGGCATCGCAATTCGGGTGATCCCGGAAACTCTGGCCCGCCCGGTGCCTTTGCGTTTCTGGCGGACATCATTCCCGTCGTGCGGGCCTTCCTGCTGGTGCTTTCCGGCTTGGTCCTGGTCATTGCCTGCATGAACGTGGCGAACATCCTGATGGTTCGCGCGACCATTCGCCAGCGCGAAATGGCCATCCGCGCGGCTCTGGGGTCGAGCCGCGCGCGGCTCGTCCGGCAGACCCTCACAGAGAGCATCGTCCTGGCGATCCTCGGCGGGTTGGCGGGACTGATCCTGGGAAAGTGGGGCAGCGACGCGTTTGCGGGATCGATCGACCTGGCGACCGATTTCCCCATCATGCTGGACTTCAGCTTCGATTGGCGCGTCTTCAGCTACGCGCTCTCCGGGGCGGTCTCCACCGGTATTCTGATCGGCATCTGGCCCGCTCTCCGCGGCTCGCGCGCCGATGCCAATGTGGTGCTGCACGACGGCGGGAGGACGGATTCCGGCGGCGCCGGACGCGGTCGTGCACGGGGAATTCTGGTAGTGGCCCAAGTGGCCGGCTCGCTGGTGCTGCTGATCGTCGCGGGCCTTTTCACCCGCAGCCTGCAACGGGCCCAGCGGATCGACCTCGGCTTCGATGCCGGCCACATGCTGAACGTGCGGCTCGACCCCGATGAGGTGGGTTACAGCCATGCGCGGGCGATGGACTTCTATCGCGAACTCGAGCGCCGTATTCGCGCCTTGCCGGGAGTGCAATCGGCCAGCCTGGCGGTCAGCGTGCCAATGGGCTACATCAACAACGGGCAAGCGATTTATCCCGAAGAACGGCCGGTGGTTCCAGGCGAGCAGCCGCCCATGGCGGGGTGCAACTACATCGGCCCGGGCTACTTCGAGACTATGCGGATTCCCCTGGTACGCGGGCGCGCGGTGCTGGAGTCCGACAGCGAAACGGCGCCCCAAGCGGCGGTGGTGAATCAAACCATGGCTGGCCGCTTCTGGCCCAACCAGGACCCCATCGGGAAGCGTTTTCGCATTCGTCACGACGGGTCGCCATGGGAAGTGGTGGGCGTCGCGCATGACAGCAAGTACCTGGCGGTTTTCGAGCATCCATTGCCGTATTTCTATCTGCCGCTGGCGCAGACCGGGGTCACCATGCGCACGCTGCAGGTTCGTACCTCGGTGCCGCCGGAGTCCATGGCCGCGCGAGTGCAACGCGAGATTCAATCGCTGGATCCGGAGATGCCGGTCGCCGATCTCCGCACCATGAATCAGTCGCTGGCGGGCGGATTCGGATTCTTGCTGTTCCGCATAGGCGCAATCCAAGGGGGAACCATGGGGATTCTGGGGCTGCTGCTGGCGATGATCGGCGTGTACGGGGTGGTCTCCTACGGCGCCAGCCAACGCACACGCGAGATCGGAATCCGCATGGCGCTGGCCGCCGGGCCGGCCGACGTGCGGAGCCTCGTGCTGGGGCATGGACTGCGGCTGGTGATCGCGGGCGTGGCCACCGGCTTGGTGGCTGCGGCGGTGTTCACTCGCGTAGCTGCCGGGTACGTCCTTCTGGTGAGCACGACGGATCCGCTGACCTTTACGATGGTGACGCTGCTGCTGGCGGCGATTGCGCTGTGGGCGTGCTACCTGCCCGCGCGGCGCGCCATGCGGGTGGATCCGGTGGTGGCTTTGCGTCACGAGTAGTTAGAGCCTTCAGCGATCAGCCGTCAGCGATCGGCTTTGGCGCGCACGTTGCGGGCCGATCGCCGAAGGCTGATGGCTGACAGCTATAATGCGCTTTAGAAGCTCTCAGCAATCAGCCGTCAGCGACCCATCCGTGGGCGGGCGTGTGATGGCTGATAGCTGAAAGCCGACGGCTGGCAGCTATAATAAACACACCAATAATGAAACAGAAGATACGGTCGACGACGGTGATTTGTGTCCGCCGCGACAACAAGGTCGTGATGGCCGGCGACGGGCAGGTAACGCTGGGCAGTGAAGTGATCAAGGCGAGCGCCAAAAAGCTGCGGCGCCTGTACAACGACAAGATCCTGGCCGGGTTCGCGGGCTCCACGGCCGACGCGTTCGCGTTGTTTTCGCGATTCGAGTCGAAGCTGGAGCAGTTCAACGGCAACCTGCCGCGCTCGGTGGTGGAGCTGGCCAAGGAATGGCGCACCGACCGCGTGCTGCGCCACCTGGAGGCGCTGCTGCTGGTGGCCGACACCAAGACCACATACCTGGTGAGCGGCAACGGCGACGTCATCGAGCCCGACGAAGGCATCGCGGCCATCGGCTCGGGCGGCCCCTTCGCCACTGCGGCGGGCATTGCGCTGCTGCGCAATACCAAGCTTTCCGCCAGGCGCATCGCGGAAGAGGCCATGGCCATCGCGGGCAAAATCTGCATCTATACCAATGACAGCGTCACCTACGAGGAACTGGAATAGCCATGGTCATCTATCTTCCCGGCCAGTCTGTGGATGAGGAGCCGATTCTCGACGAGTTGACTCCCCGCGAGATCGTCCGCGAGCTCGACAAGCACGTGGTGGGGCAGGCCGAGGCCAAGCGCGCCGTGGCGATCGCGCTGCGCAACCGCATCCGGCGGCAGAAGCTGGCTCCCGAAATGGCCGAAGAGGTGATGCCCAAAAACATCCTCATGATCGGGCCCACGGGCGTCGGCAAGACGGAGCTGGCGCGCCGCCTGGCGCGGCTCTCGAACTCCCCGTTCCTGAAAGTGGAGGCCAGCAAATTCACCGAAGTGGGCTACGTGGGCCGCGACGTGGAGTCGATGATTCGCGACCTGGTGGATATTGCCATCGACATGGTGCGCGAAGAGCGGCTGGACGAAGTGGCCGACCGCGCCGAAATGAACGCCGAAGACCGCCTGCTGGATCTCCTGATGCCGCCGCAACCGGAGCCCAGCGAGAGCGTGGAGCGGACCCGCGAAAAGCTTCGCGAGCGGCTGCGCGACGGAAAGCTGGACGAGCGGCTGGTGGAGCTGGACGTGAAGGACCGCGCGCCCACGCTGGAGGTCACCACCAACGCGGGCATCGAAGAGATGGGCATCAACCTGAAGGACATGCTGCCCAGCCTGTTCGGCCAGAAGACGCGGCGCCGCAAAATGCGGGTGGCCGAAGCGCTCGACTACCTGGTGCAGGAGGAGGAGCAGAAGCTCATCGACATGGACCAGGTGACGCGCGTGGCGCTGGAGCGCGTGGAATCGAGCGGCATCATATTTCTGGACGAGATCGATAAGATTGCGGGCCGCGAATCGGGACACGGACCGGACGTGAGCCGCGAGGGTGTGCAGCGCGACATCCTGCCGATCGTGGAAGGCACCACGGTGAATACGCGCTACGGTTTTCTGCGGACGGACCACATTCTGTTCATCGCGGCAGGCGCGTTTCACGTCTCCAAGCCGAGCGACCTGATTCCGGAGCTGCAGGGGCGGTTCCCCATCCGGGTGGAGCTGAAATCGCTCTCGGTGGAGGATTTCATCCGCATCCTGAAGGAGCCCAAGAACGCGCTGGCGAAGCAGTACACGGCGCTGCTCGAGACCGAGGGAATCAAGCTGACTCTGACCGACGATGCCCTGGAAGAGGTGGCGCGGTTTGCCGCGGCGGTGAACGAGACCGCTGAGAACATCGGCGCGCGGCGGCTGCACACCATCATGGAGAAGCTGCTCGAAGAGGTGTCGTTCGAGGGGCCGGATTTGAAGAAGAAGTCGGTAAAGGTGGACGCGAATTACGTCAGGAAGCAGTTGGCGGATATCGTGAAGGACCAGGATTTGAGCCGGTATATTTTGTAGAAGCTGTCACCGATCAGCGTCACCTTCTTGGCGCCGGCGGCCAAGTGTCAGGGAAGCGCTCAAAATCGATGCCAAGCCCTTGAAAAGGAGATTCCGCGAACAATTGAGCAAGGCTCGGTCGGCCTTCCGCGCGGCGACTTGCGGGAGCCGGTTCATTCTGTCGGGACCTTGGGTTGAGCGCTTGCCAAAGCACGTCCTCCACACTTTCGAATTGACCGCTTTCGAGGCGTTGCCGGATCATCGCCTCGAGTTCCGGCTTGTTGATTTCGATAGTCATCGCGGCGCGCTTCCTCTGCCTTTCAACATACGCAAAAAGGGCTGCAGAGTGCAAATCGAGACGGGCGCAAAGCTCGCGAGGAAATCAATTTGGGCCACGGATAAACACAGATTAACACCGATAACTCCAAGTTAAGATCCGTGTTCATCTGTGTTCATCCGTGGCCCAATTTTTCTACCTACTGCAAAGGAACTGTGTGTCCGGTCACCACCACGTCGGTACGGGCGGTCGCATCGTCGATGATCTCGAGAGTAACCAGAAGGCTGCACGCTGGCGGAGCCGCGGTGGCCGCCGCTGACGGCGTGGTCACAACCCCGCGGAGATTGATGCGTGGCATGGCCTGGTCGGCTATATCCAGGCGGTCCAGGGTCACCGCCGCCGCTTTTCCCGGATCGATGTTGGGGATGGCGGCCTGTTTCAGCGTGCCTCCTGCCGCGTCGACAAATTGCACGTCGGCGCTGCACACCACCGGGGTGCCCGTGTCAGGATTGAGATTCAAAATGTTGAGCCGGGCGTTTTGATTGACACTGAGCCCGACAATTCCCGTGGTAATCGTCTGTGATGCCGTAGTTGTAGTCTGTGCGAATACTGCGCCGAGAGCAAATACGCCTACGAGCGCGCACTTGAAAAATTGCTGCATGGTGATTTCCTCTTTCTCTCTGGAGTTTGTCGAACCAAGCGGTGCGCGCTTGCCGTTGGGTTCCACTACAAGAACACACTGCGCGAGCGGAAAGTTTCGTCGATAAAATAGAATTTCGATTCGGCTTCCGGCTGCCAATGTCCGTACACGTACGACCCCATCCACTATAATCAGATTAATGTCGAAAAACAGTTTTGGCGCTGCGGCAAAGCTGCGCGTGGGCGATGCCGAATACGAATATTTCCGTCTCGCCAGGCTCGAAGAAAAAGGCGTCGGCCATGTGGCCCGCCTGCCGTTCTCTACCAAGATCCTGCTCGAGAACCTGCTGCGGTTCGAAGACGGACGCCGGGTTTCGGCCGCCGACATCGACTATGTGGCGCGCGGGGTGGCCGGACAGAAGGAGATCAGCTTCATGCCGGCGCGCGTGTTGCTGCAGGATTTCACCGGCGTTCCCTGCGTGGTCGACCTGGCTGCGATGCGCGACGCCCTGGCGGGAATGGGCGCCGATCCCAGCCGCGCTAATCCCCTGATGCCCGCCGACCTGGTGATCGATCACTCGGTGCAGGTGGACCGCTTCGGATCGGCCGACGCGTTCCAGCTCAACGCCATCCTCGAGTTCCAGCGCAACCGCGAGCGCTACATGCTGCTGCGTTGGGGCCAGACGGCCTTCCGCAATTTCCGCGTGGTGCCTCCCGATACCGGCATCGTCCACCAGGTGAATCTGGAATACCTGGCTTCGGTGGTCTTTCGCAATGACCGGCAGGCGTATCCCGATTCGCTGGTCGGCACCGATTCGCACACCACCATGGTCAACGGGCTGGGGGTGCTCGGGTGGGGCGTCGGTGGAATCGAGGCGGAGGCCTGCATGCTGGGCCAGCCGGTTTCCATGCTGCTGCCGCCGGTGGTGGGCTTCAAGCTGCACGGTAAATTGAACGAAGGCTGCACCGCGACCGACCTGGTTCTGACCATCACGCAGATTCTGCGCAAGAAGGGGGTGGTCGGCAAGTTCGTGGAGTTTTATGGCCCGGGCCTCAGCGCACTGAGCCTCGCGGACCGCGCCACGGTGGCCAACATGGCGCCCGAATACGGCGCCACCATGGGATTCTTCCCGGTGGACCACGAGACGCTCGAGTACCTGAAGTTCACCAACCGCGACGCGGGCCTGATCGCGCTGGTGGAAGCGTACACCAAGGATCAGGGGCTGTTCCGCACGGATGCCACCGCGGACCCGGTCTACTCCGACACGCTGGAACTGGACCTCGCGGCGGTGATGCCTTCGATGGCGGGGCCGAAGCGCCCGCAGGATCGCGTGGAGCTGCCCGACGTGCGGAAGAATTTCCACGATGCGTTTCCGGGACCGAAGAAAAGTGTACCCGCGAAACTCAACGGCCACACCGACAACGTGGAGTCGGGCGCGGTGGTGATAGCGGCCATCACTAGTTGCACCAACACCTCCAACCCTTCGGTCATGCTGGCCGCGGGCCTGTTGGCGAAGAAGGCTGTGGAGCGCGGTCTGCGCGTGAAGCCGTGGGTGAAGACCAGCCTCGCGCCGGGCTCCAAGGTGGTGATGGACTATTACCGCGAGGCCGGCCTGTTGCCGTACCTCGAACAGCTCAACTTCCACCTGGTGGGATTCGGCTGCACCACGTGCATCGGCAACAGCGGTCCGCTGCCCGAGCCGGTGGCGGAAGCCGTGCAGAAGGAGAACCTGGTGGTGGCGGCGGTGTTGAGCGGCAACCGCAATTTCGAGGGCCGCATCAATCCGCTGGTCAAGGCCAACTACCTGGCGTCGCCGCCGCTGGTGGTGGCGTACGCGCTGGCGGGAACGATGGATATCGACATAGCATCGGAGCCGCTGGGCGAGGATTCGGCCGGCCAGCCCGTGTATCTGCGCGACATCTGGCCCTCCAACGAGGAGGTGCAGCGCACCGTGCGCGACTCCGTCAACCACGGCATGTTCGAGCACGAATACGCGCACGCCTTCGATGGCGACGTGAACTGGCAGACCATGCCGGTTCCTACGGGCAGCACGTTCCAGTGGGACGAGCGCTCCACCTACATCAAGAAGCCGCCCTACTTCGACCACATGGTGGACCCCGCCACATCGGTGACGGACTTCAGCGGCATGCGGGTGCTGGCGCTGCTGGGAGACTCGGTGACCACCGACCACATCTCGCCCGCGGGATCGATCCCCAAGGACAGCCCGGCGGGGCGCTACCTGATTTCGCTGGGTGTGGGGCCTGGGGAATTCAATTCGTACGGCGCGCGCCGCGGCAATCACGAGGTGATGGTGCGCGGGACGCTGGCCAACATCCGGCTGCGCAACCAACTCGCGCCGGGAACCGAAGGCGGATGGACGGTGCATCTGCCGGATGGCGCGCAGATGTCGATTTATGACGCGTCCATCGAGTATCAGAAGGACGGCGTGCCGCTGGTGATTCTGGCGGGTAAGGAGTACGGGTCGGGATCTTCGCGCGATTGGGCCGCGAAGGGCGTGATGCTGCTGGGAGTGCGAGCGGTGATCGCGGAGAGCTTCGAGCGCATCCACCGCAGCAACCTGGTCGGTATGGGCGTGCTGCCTTTGCAGTTTCCGGAAGGGGAGAGCGCGGCGAGTCTGAAGCTGACGGGCCGGGAGACGTTCCACATTACGGGTGTGCGTTCGGCGCTGGAGGGCGGCGGGCGAAAGGCGACCGTGCGCGCGGTGGGCGCGGATGGGACGGAAAAGATGTTCACGGCGGATGTGCGGGTGGATACTCCGCAAGAGGTGGAGTACTACCGGAATGGCGGCATTCTGCCGTATGTCTTGCGGCAGTTAGCGGGGGCGTGAGGCGGGCGGGGTTTGAAGCCCGCGAGCCTAACCTCATCGGAAGTTCCGGCGACTCTCAGGGATTCTCCACCGGATTGATTCTCTGTTCGTATTCTGCAACAAGGTCGTCCACCAAGGACTTCGCGACCCGAAAGTTGGTGGCCATCAAGCGAGCCAAGACCGCTGGGAGCGCGATGAATCCTCGAAGTGACGCGGCTCGAAGTACTCCGAGTGTCCCCATCGTCGGTATCCCACGCTTAGCCGCTTCCGCTCGTCCGGCGGCGTCGTCAATCAGAAGCAACACCTCGCTCTGCTGCTGCTGGGCCAGCAGAATCGCAGCGGATTCACCCTCGTCGAGCCCTTCCAGAGACGGATCTTCGGATATTGGAATGGCCTGAACATCAATCCATGCGGGCCGTCCTGCGGCCCACCCAGCGACTTCTTCGGGTGCATCTTCGTCGCTTAACTCCCTCAGCACAACGTCAGGAATCGTGACTCGGCCGTACAGGCGAGGGAGTATCTCGACGGCGCCCACCAGGATCAGGTAGTTGAGGGGTGACGTATCCGCAATGACGACCTTCATTTGCTGAAAGCGAGGGCCGTATCGCTGTCACGCCTGATGTCCTCGATCGTCATTGGTATTAGAATGCCGTGCGCCTTCAGGAAGCCATCCATCTCGTACCGAGACCTGATTCCAAGGAGCCGGCGGGCCTGGGCCGTGGAGAGCTTACCGGAACGCACTCCTTCGAGCGCCAGGGCCTCAAGGGCAGCCCGCGACAGACCGCTAGCGTCCCCGGCAAAGCGGCGCGCCACATCCTCGGGAAGTTCCATCGTTACTTGCATCAGATATCTCTCATTTCATTATGCCCGACGGGACCGACCCTGGGGGCACGATCACGCGCAGGGAGGCGGAATCTCTGCGCGCGTCGATCTGCCCGCCCAACCGCCCTCTTGGTGGTGGTGGCTGGCGCGAGCGGCCCTGTGGAGCATCGTTCGGCTCGTGCACGGGCGCGATGCGTGCCTCGCCACCGCCCGTTGGTTTTCATGTAGGTGAGCCTGGAGCGATTCGCCCGCGCCTATGGAATGCTGACCGGCAGGCCTGGCAGTCCGACGAACAGTTTATAAACGCCGGGATGCGGGTTTGTCGCAGTGAGTGCGAAACTCAGAATGTACAAGTCAAGCTGCGCGAATCCGTCCCTGCCGAACAGTACCGCGCTGGTATTCTGAAGCCCATCCGCAGCGGAAGCGAGGGTTTCCACTGTGCCGTCGGGATGTACGCGCACGACCGACATGGAGGGCTCGGTGGCAACGTATAAGTTGCCCAAACGGTCGAAGGCAAAATCATCCGGAGTTATGCCGGTCACAAAGGAAACGGGAACTCCGGCTTGGCCATCCTCACCAAACGGGATCCGATAGATGGTCCCCTGATAGGAAACGGAAACATAGAGGTTCCGCTTGTACTTATCGAACTTGATGCCGTTTGGTCCGGGGACTTGGAGGGTGCCCGGCGCTTTCAGATCGAGCCAGATCTCGGGGGTGCCTCCTTTGGCGGGCACTCGCCAGACGTAGCCGAGAAAGGCGTCCGCCAGGTAGAGGTTGCCGTCATCGTCGGGAGTCATGCCGTTGAGTCCCGCGCCCACGGGGAAGGTGGCAAAGACTTCTTTGGACTGATCCGGGTGTACCACATAGACCACCGAATTCTGCCCGGCCGCGTCATACGCGACATACAGATCGCCGGTGTCGTCGTTGATGACCAACCCCGCGGTCAGGCTACCCGGCGCTCCGTTAAACGTGACATAGGTAGTCTGTACGCCCTCGGGAGTAATCTTGCGGACTTCGTTGCTGAGAAGCAGGCTGACGAACATGTTATTCTGCCGGTCGAACACGAGATTCTCCGGAAATTCGGATTTCGACGGATCGAATGTCGCTACAGTTGTTAAGGTGCGGCTTGTGTCGTCCCTGTTGCGAGCAGGATCGCCGCGGCCGTTGCGGTCATGAGTTTTGACAGAGTCATCGATTGTCTCCTCTTGCCCAGGCGATGATTCACCGGGCACACGAAAAGTATGCCGGACCTGGCGGACAGTGTACTACATATTCCAGGTAGGAGCGAGGTACCGATCGGGATGTTATGCCAGCACCAACGGTGCGGCGCTCCCAATGACCGATTCGTGGCCCGATGCCCGGGCTTACCCGCGTCCGCGCGACGATCCGGCGCCCACCGGCTGCAGCGCCTTGGCTGCCCGCTTTTTCCGTTCCGGCCGCTTGGCGCGGAGGATGATGACCTTCTCAAATTGCAGGCCGAACAGCTCCACATTTTGAAGGGTGCGGTCCTCATCTTCGACTGGCGGCACCAGGAGAGACCGAACCGTGGGATCGTCGCGGAGAACCACGACTCTCGACAACTGCCGAAAGGACCTTCGACCGATTGACTTTGCCATGAGGTCTATAACCTCGCCTCTCGACTCAAGGTCGTCGCGTTTAAGCCATGGAGCCGAGACGACCAGGTCCCACCCACGCCACGAGCCAAGACCGTCGTCCGGCAAGAAGAGGGCGAACAGGGTGAACTCGCCCTTCCGGGCGGCAATGTAATTCATCGCCTTGCGGAACAACCGGGTGTCGATCACAAAACCTCCAAGAGCCTCTCTACGCACATTAACATGTTCGTTACGTCCTGTGGTGGGATTTGGCCAAGCGCCTGATAGCGCTTCTCCGGATTCCACCGGATCACTTCAGACCATTCGTCCAGATACTTCGTTGTTACCCTGGTTTCGATTCCGGACAACTTGAGAAGGATCTCCAGATTGTGGGTTTTCAACGACTGCAGCCCCTCGAAATCCTTCGCGGTCTGGGGAAAGCCCTCCCACTTGAGGGTCCGGCAGATGCGCGCCTTGAGCACCAGCTCGACTGCGTACCCCGAAAGATAATATGCGCCGTCGAAGCGCTTGGCCCGCAGGAACACCTGGGCGTCGCGAAGGCGTGCCCGGGCGATGGCGCGCAGGTCTCTTGCCGAAATCACTGCCAGAATTAGACCACATCTCATCCGCCGCCACAATTCCCCGAACAAGCTCACCCCGGTAATGCGTAAACTATGGGTATGCTCCGCTATCTTCCGCTGATCCTGAAGAACTGCTGGCGCAACCGGCGCAGGACTGTCCTCACGGTCGCGAGCATCGGCGTCTCCATGTGCCTGCTGGGAGTGATGATCGCCATGTTCCACGCCATGTACCTCAGCGATGCCACTCCCGAGCAGGCCCTGCGCCTGGTCACCCGCAACCGCATTTCGCTGACCCAGGATCTTCCGGAGTCCTACGGTTCGCGCATCCGGCAGGTGCCGGGCGTACAGGATTTCCTGATCAACGACTGGTTCGGCGGCACCTACATCGACCAGCGGCATTTCTTCGCGCACTTTGCGGTCGATTCAGCGAAGCTGTTCGCCATCTACCCGGAATTCAAGATCCCCGCGGACCAGCGCCAGGCGTTCGAGCGGGAGCGCACCGCCTGTGTCGTCGGACGCGATCTCGCCAACAAGTACGGCTTCAAGCTGGGCGACCGCATCCACCTGGTCGGCGACATCTACCCCGGGGATTACGAATTCGTCGTGCGCGGCATCTTCGACAGTCCGCGCCCCAGCGAAGCCATGTACATCAGCCGCGAGTACCTGGAACAAAGTCTTCCCGAGGCGCGAAAAGGACGGGCCGGCACCTTCGCCCTCATGCTCGACAGCCCGGCTTCCGCCACCCGCGTGGCGGAGGCCATCGACAGCCAGTTTCGCAACTCCGCGGCCGAGACCAAGACCGAATCCGAACAGGCCTATCTTTTGGGCTTTGCCTCGCTGTTGGGCAACGTCAAAATGTTCCTGATTGGCATATCGGCCGCCGTGATGTTCACCATCCTGCTGGTTTCGGCCAACACCATGGCCATGTCGGTGCGCGAGCGCGTGCGCGAAGTGGGCGTGCTCAAGACCCTGGGGTTTACACCGGCCACGATCCTGAGCCTGATCGTCGGCGAATCGGTGGGCATTTCTCTGGCGGGCGGACTGATCGGCTTCCTGCTCTCCATGATGCTGACCAGCGGTGTGGGCAAGAGCCCTGCGGGCATGTTTCTGCCGCGCGTGCCTGCCTTTCAGCCCGCGGTCGCGGCTGCCTGTCTTCTAGCCGCCGGCGCGATCGGCTTCGTCAGCTCGCTGGTGCCGGCCCTGAACGCGTCGCGCACCTCCATCGTCGAAGCTCTCCGCAGCACGGATTAATTGTCATGGCCATCCCTCTCGCTTACAATCTGCGAAATCTGGTGGTTCGTAAAACCACCACCATCATGACCGCGCTGGGCATCGCGCTTACGGTGGCGGTGCTGCTGGCCATCCTCGCCTTGTTGAACGGCCTGCGCGTGACGCTGGCTTCGTCCGGCGACCCGCTTCACATCCTGGTGCTGCGCAAGGGCTCGGATTCCGAAATCGTCAGCCAGTTCGCGCGGGCGCAGTTCCAGGACCTGAAATTCAAGACGGGCATTGCGCAGGGCCGCGACGGGCAACCGCTGGCGTCGCTCGAAATAGTCGGTGTCATCAACCTGGGCGGAGGGGCGAATGAGGAAGGCACCAACGTGACGGTGCGCGGACTCGAACCCGCTGGAATCGAAATGCGTTCGGCGGTGCACATCGTCAGCGGCCGCTGGTTCGACCAGGGAAAGCGCGAAGTAGTGGTCGGCCGGCAGATCGCCGCGCGCTACCCCGAGACGGCCCTCGGAAAGAAGATTCGTTTCGGACGCGGCGATTGGGATGTGGTCGGGGTGATGGATGCCGGGAGCGGCGCGCAGGGAAGCGAAGTTTGGGGCGACTTGAACCAGGTCGCCTCGGACCTGCAGCGCCTCGAGGCGCTCAGCTCCGCGCTCGTCCAGGCCCCGGATGCCGTCACCGCCAAGGCGCTGATCAACGACATCAACAACGATCAGCGGCTCAGCATGAATGCACTTTCGGAAAAAGAGTACTTTGAAGCGCAGACCATATCCGCCGCGCCGATCGAATACATCGGCATTTTCGTCTCGATCATCATGGCCATCGGGAGCAGTTTCGCCGCCATGAACACCATGTACGCCGCGGTGGCGCGCCGGTCGCGCGAGATCGGAACCCTCCGCGTGTTGGGCTTCTCGCGCTTCAGCATCCTGTGGAGCTTTTTCATCGAATCGGTGCTGCTCTCCGCGCTCGGCGGGGTGCTGGGCTGTCTGCTGGTGCTGCCGCTCAATGGCATCACCACCGGAATCGGCACGGCGAATTTTTCCGAAACGACATTCAATTTTCATGTTTCCCCGCAGATCATGCTCGGCGGTATCGCTTTCGCCGTGGTGCTGGGAAGCCTGGGCGGGCTGTTTCCGGCGCGCAATGCTTCGCGCAAGGAGATTCTCACGGCTCTGCGAGAAATATGATGGACGCCGAACTCAGAAATCTACGGATCGATCGATCTAAACGCCGCGCCAGCGAGCCCGCCAAATGGGCCACCCGCTGGATCGTCGCCGGCATAGCGGTGTTCCTGCTGCTGGGCGCGTGGCGCCTCGCATCGGACAAGCTGAACGCCGCTCCCGAAGTGGAGATCCAGCGTGTCCAATCGATCAGCGCTTCGAGCGCGCCGCAGGGCGTAGTGCTGAATGCCACGGGATACATCGTGGCCGCGCACAAGATCGAAGTGGCCGCCAAAGTGGTCGGCAAGGTGAAGTGGATCGGTGTCGACAAGGGCGACCGCGTGAAGGAAGGCGAGGTCATGGTGCGCCTGGAGGACGACGAGTACCAGGCGCAGCTCGAGCAGGCCAAGGGGCAGATCGCCACCCTGCAAGCCAAGCTCGACGAGGCTCTGCACGGCTCCCGCCCCGAAGAGATCGCGCAGGCGCTGGCCAATCTGGATTCGGCGAAGGCCGACCTGGACAACGCCAAGGTCAGCCTCGACCGCGCTCGCAGCCAGGTGGGCGAAGGCCTGGTCGCGAAGCAGACGCTCGATGACGCGCAGTCCCGGTACGATTCCGCCGTGCACAAGGTCAACTCGCTGCAGAAGGCTTACGAGCTGGTGAAGCTCGGCCCGCGCCAGGAGGAGATCGATTCCCTGCGCGGGCAGGTGCAACAGGCCAGGGGCATGCTGGACTACGCCGAGACCAATCTCGCCAACACCGTGATTCGCGCGCCGGTTACCGGCACCATTCTGGAGCGCGCCGTGGAAAAAGGCGAATTCGTCACCACCAGTTTCGTGGGCGATCGCGGCGCCAAAGGCTACGTGGTCTCGCTCGCCGACCTCAACGATCTGCAGGTGGAGCTCGACATCAGCCAGAACGATTTCGCCAAGCTGCACGCCGGCCAGCACGGCATGGTCACCACCGACGCGTTTCCGGACCGCAAGTACGACGGTTTCATCAAGGAGATTTCGCCCGAAGCCAACCGCCAGAAGGCCACCGTGCAGATCAAGGTGAAGATCCTCAAGCCGGACGAGTATCTGCGGCCGGAGATGAACTCCAGCGTGGCCTTCGTTTCGGACCAGAAGCCCGACACCAATGCCGCGGTGCCCGCCAAGCCGGTGGTGATCGTGCCGAGCTCGGCCGTGAAGGACGGCGCCGTATTCGTGTTCCTCGACGGCAAGGCGCTGCGGCGCGCGGTCAAGACCGGCGCGGTGAGCGGCCAGGGCGTCCGCATCGAGCAGGGTCTGATCGGCGGAGAAGACCTGGTCGTGGCTCCGCCGGCCGGGTTGAAGGACGGAGATAAGGTGCGCCGGAAATCATGAGCGAAACGGTTATCGAAACCATCAGTCTGACCAAAGAGTTTTTGCGCGACCAATTCCACGTGATCGCCCTCAACGAGGTAAGCCTGGAGATCCACAAGGGCGAGTTCGTTGCCCTGATGGGGCCGTCCGGCTCCGGCAAATCCACGCTGCTGCACCTGATCGCGGCCATGGATAAGCCCACCAGCGGAGAGATCCGCGTGCTGGGGCACAACTTGCGCGAGCTGAACGATCGCGAGATCGCGCACTGGCGCAACGAGCACGTCGGCTTCATCTTCCAGCAGTTCAACCTGATTCCGGTTCTCACGGCGCTCGAAAACGTGGAGCTGCCGTTGAAGCTGACGAATCTCAAGAAGCCGGAACGCATCGAGCACGCTACCACCGCGCTCAAGCTGGTCGGATTGGGCGACCGGCTGCATCATTTGCCGCGGCAGCTTTCCGGCGGCCAGGAGCAGCGCGTGGCCATCGCGCGCGCCATCGTCACCGACCCGGCATTGATTCTGGCCGACGAGCCGACGGGCAATCTGGACGCCGCTTCGGGGCAGGAAGTGCTGGTGCTGCTGGCCCAACTGAACCGGGATTTCGGAAAAACGGTCGTGCTGGTGACGCACGATCCGCATGCTGCGCAGTTTGCCAGCAAGGTCCATTACCTGGAGAAGGGCGAGTTGGTGTAGCGGCACGCAGTCCTTGACGCGGAGGCGCGGAGCCGCGGAGGAAAACGCGGAGAAGACCAAGAGAACGTCAAGATCTGAGCACACGGAGGAAGCGGAGTACAGGGGCCGGATGCTCACCTCGGCTGACTGTTCTCCACACCCTCCGCGCTGGTCTCAGCGCCTCTGCGGCTCCGCGTCGAGTTCCGGGGTTTCTCCCGTGCGATAATCGAGGTTCCCATGAAAGCTCGCGTCTTCGTTTCCTTGAAGTCCACGGTGCTGGACCCCCAGGGCCAGACGGTCCGCTCGGCTCTCAACGGCCTCGGCTATCACACCATCGCGGATGTGCGCCAGGGCAAGTTCTTCGACATCGCCATCGCCGGCGGGGTAACTCGCGAGCAGGCCCGCCAGGACGTCGAGACCATCGCGCACGAAGTGCTCGCCAACCCGGTCATCGAAGAGTACCGCGTCGAACTGCTGGATTGACGTGCTTGTGGAGCAGGTTTTTGATCCCGCAGCCGGCTCAACAGTGGGGCAGCCAATCGTGGCTGCCGCCGGCTTCAGCCGGCGCTCCCCGATCACGGAGGTTCCTGCCGCCAGAGACGCTCGCCTCGATACTCGAAGCCCAGCTAACTAACTACCGCCGCAGACGTGCCAACCGCCCCAGCGCTCCCGCGCACTCCTCCACACGCAGCAGGTATGTGATCCCGAAGTACACCAGGCCGTACGGCGCCAGCACCGCGGCCGCCGTCAGTTTCGGATTGTGCTGCCCCACCGCCAGCTTCACCGCCCACGCCACTCCCGCCGCCACCGCCGCCGAGCCCCATAGCTTCGCGAGCAACGCCGCCGGCAGCCCCGTGGCGCCAATCCGCCGGTTCAAGCTCCGCCGCAGCAGCGCGAACTCCACCCAGCCGGCGACCCCCGCCGAAGCCGTCAACCCCGCCACGCCCCATCGCGGATTGATCCCCAGCCACAACGGCAGGGGGATCGCGCACACGTAGCCCAGTGCCGTAGTCAGCGCCACCCGGATCACCGCGAACCGCAGGGGCGTGCGTGTGTCGCGGAGGGCGTAGTAGGTGGAAGAGTAGAGGCGGCCCAGCGTGGAAGCCAGCAGGCCCACGGCAGACCCCGCCACGATTCCCCAAACGTATACCGCATCCGTGGCCTCGAACTTGCCGGATTGAAACAGTCCCGCCGCGATCACGTCGCCCAGCGCGAGGAATGCCATCGCGGAAGGCACGATGAAGAACGCGATATTCCGCAGTCCCGCGTTCAGCCGCTGCCGCAAGTAGCCGGCCACCTGCGCCTCATCGCCCAAGGCGCTCGACATGGCGGGCAGCTCCGCGGCCGAGACCGCCATCCCGAACAAGCTGACCGGCAGCGTGTAGAGCGTCTGGGCATTCTGCAGGCCGGTGACCGCGCCCGTGGGCAGCGGGCTGGCCAGCATCCCATCCACAAAGGCGCTGATCTGCACCACGCCGCGGCTGATGAACACCGGGATGAAGTTGCGGACAATCTCGCGCACGTCCGGCAGTTCGGTCGCCATTCGCAGCCGCAAACCACGGGCCAGCCTGAGCACCACCGGCAACTGCACGCCGAACTGCAGGGCGCTGCCCGCCACCGATCCCCACGCCAGCGTCAACGCCAGCGAGGATTCCTCGACCCGCCCGCCGAAACCCACCAGGGTTGCGATCATCGCTACGTTCCAGGCCACCGGCGCCGTGTAGGAGAGGAAAAATTTACGATGGCTGTTCAGAATGCCCAGGCACCAGGCCGACATCACCAGCAGCCCGGCGCCCGGAAACAGAATCCGCACGATGTGAATCGTCAGTTCCCGCTTGGCCCCGTGAAAGCCCCACGCGATCACGTCGACGAACAAGGGCGTGGCGAGCACGCCCGCGAGCACGATCACGGACGTCACCGACGCCAGGATGGCCGCCACGGCGCCGGCTACACGCCCGGCTTCCTCTTCGTCGCCTTGGGCCAGCAGGCGGGCGTAGACCGGAATGAACGACGCCGAGAGAACGCCCTCGCCGAACAGCGTCTGCAGGAAATTGGGAATCCGGAAGGCTTGGTTGAACGCGTCCGCCGCGTCCGAGCGCAGCCCGAAATAATGGGAGAACACGTACTGCCGCACCAGCCCCACGATCCGGCTGAGCAGGATCCCCGCCCCCACCAGAAACGCATGCCGGCCGGTGCTCTCGCGCTTCGGCGCCTCCCCCACTAGCCCAGTTTCTCCAGCACCGCGCTGGTCACTTCCTCGGTGCTGCTCTTTCCGCCCAGGTCGGGCGTCCGCACCTGGCCCTCCGCCAGCACCGCGGCCACCGCGGCTTCCACCTCGCGCGCCGCCTCGCCCATCTGCAGATGGTCGAGCATCATGCCCGCGCTCAGGATGGTCGCCAGCGGGTTGACCACGCCCTTCCCCGCGATATCCGGCGCCGATCCGTGCACCGGCTCGAACATCGAGGGATACCGCCGCAGCGGATCCAGATTGGCGCTGGCCGCCAGTCCCATGCTCCCGATGATGATCGCCGAAATGTCGCTCAGGATGTCGCAGAACAGGTTCGACCCCACCACCACGTCGAAGCTCTCCGGGCGCCGGATGAAATTCATGGCCGCCGCGTCCACCAGCAGCGATTCCGTTTCGATGCCCGGAAATTGCCGCGCCACCTCGTCGAACGTGCGGTCCCACAGCACCATGCTGTAGCCCTGCGCGTTGGATTTCGTGATCGACGTGACCTTCTTCTTCTTCTCGCGGCTCACCGCCAGCTCAAACGCGAAGCGCACGATGCGCTCGACGCCGCGCCGCGTGAAGACCGAGGTTTGGATGGCGACCTCTTCCGGCTGAAGCTGGTACACGAATCCGCCCACCTGCGCGTACTCGCCCTCCGTGTTCTCGCGCACCACCACGAAATCGATATCGCCGCCGCGCGGCTTCGCCAGCGGCGACACGACCCCCGGATAGAGGTACGCCGGCCGCACGTTGGCATACTGGTCGAAGGCGCGGCGGATGGGCAGCAGCAGGCCGTTCAAGGTGGTGTGGTCGGCAATCTCGGGATGACCCACCGCGCCCAGCAGGATGGCGTCGCAGGGCTGCAGCAGGTCGATGGCTCCAGCGGGCATCATGCGGCCCCAGCGGAAGAAGTGCTCCGCGCCCCATTCGAAATCCTGAAACGCAAAGCTTATGTCATGTTTCTTGCCGATCCGTTCCAGGACGCGCTTGGCCTGCGGGATGACCTCGATTCCGACGCCATCGCCGGCGATGACCGCGATCGTGAATGTCTTCATGGCTCGAAGACAATTCTACCGCCTGTCAGCGGCCTCGCCGCGTCGCCGTATTCCAGCCTTTTGTACGAATGTGTATTTGTTTCTCGGTGGCCGCGAAGATTTGCCCGTCGCTCCGCGCGACCCGGTACGCCGTTCAGGCCGCCGGATTCCGGGTGAGAAGGGGATTGATCGACGGATTCCCGACGCCCACGCTCGGGACCGTCAAGTCTCCGGTTTTGGCGTTATGCGTCAACTTGCCCCCAACTCTCTACCTGCCAGTTTCCGATAACGCCACTTTTCGATAAAGTGGACCACCCCTGGCATGATCCATCCTCGCCGCTGCCCGACGAATTGCACCACTCCGTTGGCGGTCACGAGCCCCGGATTTGCACCAAGCTCGTTGCCTGAGAATCGTCCATTTCTGAAGCTCAATCCCAGCTTCCCGTGAACCCGTTCAGGCGCATCTTGCATGAGACAAGAACCGCCACGCTACCAATGAGGCCCCGTGCTACACTTTCGCTTCGAATAGCAGGGTCCGCTGGACCTTCCCGGCCTCGGCGGCCACGCACGCGTTCTCTGGAGGCGCTATGAGGATATCGAAGAGCAGGCCTGTCGTTGTAGGCGTCGTCGCCGCCTTTCTCCTCGTCATCTTCCTGCAAATGTTCCTGATGGCCCGCGCCAACTCGCCCAACTACGACGAGGCCTTCCATATCTACGCCGGTTACCTGCAATGGAAGCATGGCTATGTGACCCTAAATCCACCCTTGATTACACGCCTAATAACACTGCCGTTGCTCGGCATGAACTTGCCGGAGCCGCCCATCCCAAGGCTCCCTTACGAGCCGTTGGGGTTTGAGGCTGGCAAACAGCTCGTCTTCCAGAACGACGCGGAGAAGATTCTCTTCCGCGCCCGCATGGCCGATTCGGTCTTCACGCTCCTGTTGGCGATCCTCGTCTTTGCCGCCGCGCGGGAGATGTTCGGCCTCGGCGCCGGGTTCCTCGCCCTCGGCCTCATCGCTTTCGATCCGAACCTGATGGGCCATTCCGCTGTGGCTACTCTGGACTCGGGCAACGCCTTCTTCATGTTCGCGGCAGTTTACGCCTTCTACCGCTACGTGAAATCCCCGAACGTGTGGCGCCTCATCGGGACCAGCCTCCTCGTAGGCCTCGCGCTTACCGCCAAGCACAGCGCCATCCTGCTGCTTCCGACGATGTTTCTCCTGGCCGTCCTCGAGGTCGTTTGGCCCAAGAAGCTCGCGCCCGATGTTCCGGCCATCCCGATCGCACGCCACGCCCGGCGCTTGACCATCGCCCTCGGGATCATTGGCGCAGTTTCCATAATCATGCTTTGGGCTTCCTACGGCTTCCGTTACGCCCAGGCCGACGCCGTGCCGTTCATGCCCCCCATGGGCGCGCAAATCCAGCGCGTACCCAGCGCCTTGAACACCAGAGTGCTTACTGAGATCGATAAGCGCCACCTGTTGCCGGCGCCCTATACCTACGCCTTTGCCTATATCCTTTATCAGGCAACGATGTTCACCAGCTATGTCTGGGGCGTCGTCCGCCATCACGCGGTCTGGTTCTATTTCCCCGTCAGCATGCTCATCAAGTCGAGCCTCACGTTTCTCATCCTTCTGGCCATCGGCGCATGGGCGGTCGTCGCGCGCAGACTCCGGCTTTCGCGCGAGGTTCTCTACATGGTGATTCCCGCCGCGGTCTTTCTGGCGTCCTCCATGACTGGAGGTATGAACATCGGCATTCGCCACATCCTGCCCGTGTATGTCTTCCTCACGATCCCCATTGCCGGCGCAGCCTGGGCTTTGGCTGAGCGGAACCGTCCCTGGCTTTTGGCCGCGGTTGTTCTGCTGGTCTTTCAGGCCGTGTCGGTTCTCCACGCTTTCCCCGCTTACGTTTCGTATAGCAACGAAGCCTTCGGCGGTCCAGCCAATACTTACAAGTACCTCAGCGACTCCAGCGCCGAGTTTGGCCAGCAGCTCAAGTCCGTTAAGCGCTATCTCGACGCACGCGGCGTCAAGGACTGCTGGTTCGCCTATTTCAACGAGGTCCCGGTGGGTATGGCCTCCTACGGCATCCATTGCACGCCGCTCTACACCGGCGAGGTCCCTACCCAGGACACGCCACCCGCCATTGATGGGCCAGTTCTGATCAGCGGCACCGCTCTTTCCGGCTTTGAAACCGGCGTGGGCCCCCTCAATCCGTACCACAAGTTCCAGAGCATTAAGCCGACTGCTGTCATCGACTACGGCGTTTTCGTCTACGACGGCCATTTCGATATCCCTCTCGCCGGGGCGCTCAGTCTCGATGCGAAAGCCCGGGCGCTTCTGCGCCAAAGAGATGCCGCTGGCGCTCTGGCCTTGGCGCAGCAGGCCAAAGCGCTCGCGCCGGACTCCGCCGCTGTGAACCAGGTGCTGGGCCAGATGCTCGACGCCAACGGCCAAGTCGACCAAGCCACGCAGTACTACCAGAAGGCGCTCGCTATTGCGATGAGCGTCCAGCCGGAACTCCAGGCAGCCCGCATCACGGCGCTCGAAAGGCGCATCAGCGCCGGCAAACCGGAGCCGAGGGGCGGCCGCGGTCTCATGGAATAACGAGTTTCGGCGTCTGGCCAGGTGTCCGCTTGGGGCATCGCCACCACGGGCGCTGATGATAGCCCGGCCCCGCCCAGCAACGCCTCCAGCGCGGCTATCCTACGGTTTCACGAAATGCGAGGAGCATATGCGCAGCCTGGGTGCAGTACTCATGCTCGCCGCCTTCCGATGACGCCCGCGAAACGCTAGTGCTGTATAAACGGCGATATCGGAAACTGGACTGGCGTAGTCCACAATAGAGGCTAAGGAATGAAACGCCAGCGTCGGCGCGCGCCCGTGCTCACGTGCTGGAAGCTACACTGAAGGACGCATGGAGCCCACACTTACTCGGCCGCCTCTTCCCAAGCTGGTATGGCTCGCCGCGGCTGTCGCATTGCTGAATGCCGCCTACCTGATTTTCGCTGCACTCTCTGGCCAGATGGTCGTCGCCCTGGCCCTGGCGCTCATCCCTCTCATGGCCGGCATCGGCATCCTCCGTCGCAACGTTTGGTGCGCCCGCGGTTTTGCGATCTTCCAGCTCTCCGAAATTGTCCTGGTGCTGTTCCTCGGTGTGCGCACTACCCTGACGTCGGCTGATAGGGCACGCCTGATCGCGTCCGCGTTTTTGACCCTGCTTCTGGCCGCTTTGTTTTTCTTGGCTGCCCGGTCGCTCGCCCGCGCCCAAGGCAAACCCGGCCGACCGCAGCCCTGGATCGCCGTCTCGGTCTTTTTCGTTTTCCCCTGGTTTTTTCTCCAAGCCTTCTCGATCCCCTCTGCTGCCATGGAAGACACGCTCCTCATCGGTGACTCCGTACTGGTACAGCGTTGGCCGAAACCTACCGTCGTGCGCGGAGATGTCATCGTCTTTCCGTACCCGATCAATCCGCACGAAGACTACGTCAAACGCGTCGTTGGCATCCCCGGCGACCGCCTGCACATCACCAACAAGGTTCTCTACCGCAACGGCGCGCCAGTCACCGAACCGTACGCCATTCACAAGACCACTTACGTCGACGCGTATCGCGACAACTTTCCCAGCCAGCCCAACATCCCTCTCCAGCCGTCTGCCCAAGAAATGCTCGCTTCGCACGTGGTCAACGGTGAGGTAGTCGTTCCCGCCGGGAAATATTTCGTGATGGGCGACAGTCGCGATGATTCCCTCGACAGCCGCTATTTAGGCTTCGTCGACGCTGCTACTGTCCTCGGTAGGCCCATCCTCATCTACAACTCCATCGACCGTCCGGCCTCCGACACCCTCACCCCCCAGCGACGCGGCCGCGTCCGCTGGAACCGCCTGTTCCGGGTAGTGCGCTAGAAGCCGAAATTCGTGACGCAGGCGGTAACCCCGTCTTTCGTCCACTATGACCAAGTGAAGAGGCGCACGAGCGGCCCTGGAAGCCGCCTCAGGCGGATTCTTTCCGGTATCGCCACTTGCCGGGAGCGTATCAGAAACAAGGCCGGAGCGAGCCGCTACTCGCAGGTCAGCGTCTTGCCACGGCCTCGATTTGTAGCTCGGATGAGATTCTGCTGATCGGTCCGGATTCTTGGGGGAAATCGGACAAAGATGCGAAATCCGGATTTCGGCTATGTACCCCACGCGGCCGTCCTGGCGACTACCGATCCAGGAACAAACCGAGCCGCGGCGCCGTCTAACCCCCCCATGAGTTTCCGGATCCTTAGCAGCGCCCTCACCTGGCTCCTCACGATTTTCCTGGTTCTCGCATTTCTTGCCGCTGGCGGCGTGAAAGTGGCCAGCCAACCTGGCATGGTGGCGGAATTCGCTCAAATTGGCGCGGGACAATGGCTCCGCTACGTTACAGGGATTCTCGAAGTAAGCGGCGCCATTGGCCTGCTGATTCCCAAAATTCGTTTTTGGGCCGCGCTGCAGATTTCGGCGGTAATGGCCGGCGCAACCTTCACCAACATCTGGATCCTGCATCTGCCGGCGCTGGCCCGGCTGACCGCCTTCCTTCTCGCGGCTTCGCTCACGTTAGCGTGGCTGCGGCATCCGCAGGCCGCAATGAAGACGCAGGCGACGCATACGTAGAATCGTGCTCTTCTTGCTCCTCGCAGCGCTACCCAACCTCGTCACCGACCGGAGTATATAGCCCGCCGACCAGTACCCAGTCGCCAAGAGTTTACGGACGTTCCGACCGGCGCGAAAGCGTGAGGGGGCAGGAAAAACGCCGTACCGAAAAAATGGACCGTGAGGTTCGGCTCGGCCCCGATGTTTCCGGTAGCCCCACATATCCGGCCAATCCTGATGCCCGCGTACGACTAACTGGAATTGAATCAGTTACTTAATGGGCGCGTGCACAGATTGGACCGGATATGTGGAAATAAACCGGCCAAGCTGCTTGATTTTAAATCGCTTACGCTGAAATCTTGGTACAAGCAGATTTGGGCCGGTTTATTTATACTTCACGACAACTGACGCAGATTGTGTGGCATGAATGCTTCGTCTTCACGACTGGGGCTGGCTTGCCTCAAACTTGAGGTCTGGTCCCTAAAGGAGTGGTTGCTGCGGGGTAGTAGACTGTGGACATGTTCGAGAGTTACGTCGAGAAGGCGCGTCGCGCGATTCTCTTCGCACGTTACGAGGCATCGCAACATGGTGCGGCAGAGATTAGTACACCGTGCCTGTTGCTCGGCTCGGTTCTGCAAACCAACAACGGTTCCCGACACCGCGACGGAATGCAGAAGAGTCCAAGACAAATACCGTGGTTGTGGCCGATAGACGGCGTTAAACCGTACTTTGACGGGGCTTGATGACGCTGAGACCTGATCCCGCAGCACGATGAACTCCGAGAGCCCTTCGGTAGACTCGATCTGGAAAGGGTCAGCCGTGTTGATCCTGACCAGCTCTCGCCCTCCGCTTTCACGCCAAATTTCCAGCACGGCGCAGCGGATCACTCCAGCCTGGGGATACTCGCTTTGAGCATCCAGCGTCTGTTCGCTGAACACCCATACTTTGTCGATGAACGTGTGCCGGCGACCGATAGAGTCAACAAGCTCACACGCGACAATCGGAGGTTGGTGATCCATGACGAACCGTACGATCTGGACATGGAGGTCCGCTTTCTGCGACGCCATGACCCAATTCTATCGACAGTTGTTGCGAAACGGCGTTACCGGTAAATACCCCAGCCGCCTACGACTCCAGAAGGCCGTCCCAATGCACCAGCGGTGGAAGGCAGATCAATCCGCATCAGGCACCATCCCGTCCAAGTTCACCGTCTTGGGTCTGGAGGGATGCCGAGCGATTTGGCCCGGTCGTCTGCCAGTTTAGCCAAGGGGCTCGCCTCAAAGATTCGCATCACTTGCCGGTAGGTCGAATATCCGTCCTTCAGCTTGCCACCTCGAACCTCGAACTCCGCCTCGTTGAAGAGACAGATCGCCGCGAGCTCGGATTTCGCTCTCTCGGCGTACGGATCACCGTGATAGACCGAAGCTAGGACTAGGAAAGCGGTCTTAGCGCCATCCAGGTTCCCGGCAGTCTCTTGCTTGGCGCCAGTTTCGAAGAGGGTCCGCGCCGGGTCGATAGTCTCGCCGGTCTGGGCAAAGATGGGGACAGCGGCGAAGATCAGGAGCTTGGGCAGAGTTGTCATGGGCCAAGGCTATGCAAGTCGTTTGCCACACGAAATCGAGGAGCTGTCTTTGCCTTAGTGGCGGAACTTTGAGGCGCGTGTGATACAGAGTGAACTGCCAGCAACTGGTCGCCTACGCGCTTGGCCTGCGGGATGACCTCGATTCCGACGCCATCGCCGGCGATGACCGCGATCGTAAATGTCTTCATGGCTCGAAGACAATTCTACCGCCTGGCAGCCTCCGCTCCACGTATATTGCCACCTCCCCCTCTTGTCGCTCCGGCCTAACGTTGGATTAAAAATCAGGGCCCCTCCAGCCGTTCGCCTCGGATATCCGGGAATGAGGGCGGCTCTCGGGAATGTCGGGAAGGCCCGCGAGAAAGATCGCGTCGGTCTGGTAGTTCACGTAGGCCTCGAAAACGTAATCGTTCCAGTATTCCCTGGTTGGCCCGTATTTCATGTGGCGCTCGTAGTCGTCGAAGCCCGCCGTGGTGGGGAACGTACGGCGGAAGTACGCCAACCATTCGGCGAAGTCCGGATGAACAACGATGTATGGCGTCGTGAAGACGACATGTTCCTTGCCCCCGGGGATTGGCGGCCGAAGTAACCGGACATACCAGTTTTCGTTCTTCCTGCCGCTGTAGCCTGCCGGAACCATTGCCCGGTAAACGGCAGCGGTGACGAGATCCTCGAGAATGCTCACGTGGCCTTCTCTGCCGCGATGGATGTAGAAGCCCATTCGCGAATCCTGCATCATCCGGACCCGGCGCAACAGCTCGGGGCGCATGCCGAAGGCCGCGCCGGCCTCCAGAATGGTGGTGCCGATGGTCTCGTTGGCCGGCCCCGCACAAGCATCGAAAAACGCCCAGCAGGTGAAGTAGGATGTGGTCAACGGGCTCATCGGCGGTGAACTCGTCATGTAGAGGTCCTCGGCCCTGGAGAGGATGTCCACGAACGGCGCCATCTCCTTCAAGGCCGTGAGCTGTTCCGACATGACCGACACCTGGTTCTGGGTGTAGACGTAGGCAGCGTGAGCCGGGTCGAAGCCCGCAAGCTCTTTCTGGCTTACGACTGTCTTTTGCAGCTCTTCCGCCATGGCGCGGCCCGCGATGAGATGTTTGATGCCGGCGGCTATCCCCCGCTTATGCCGCCTCATTTTGGCAATGACGCTCTCGGCGATGGGCCTGCTCAATGTCTCGTGGGGCTTCGTGTTGTCCATGTCCGTGGCTCCGTTTCGATTGCCTTCCCCGGCGCCTCACATGCCTGAGAATCTACCGGGCACTGGCGGATGAGAATATCGCTGGCCGCTCCGGGGTGTTTCGTCGCAATGGCCAGCACGTCGGCGCGGGCCTGCGCAGCGATCCCGAGGGTCTGCGCCGCAGCCATGAAGTGATTGTAGGCATCGATGACATCCATGCCAGTCAGTTCGTAGCCGTACCCCTCGAGGATTCGCTGGATTGCGAGCCGTCCCGCCTCCAGACAAAACCGGGCGTCTCTCTTGAGCAAGTCGCGCGATGCGCGGCTGAGCGTGCGCGGATCGGTGCGGCCCGTGTTGGCAAATTCCAGGGCGAGATCGAGGAAGCCGGCGTCTTTCGCCGCGGCAAACCACCGGCCGGACTCGCCACTCGATCTGGCTAGATCCAAAAGGATCTTCTTCGGGTCGCGGCCCGGATATTTCTTTACGATCGCCCGGAACGTGCCAAGACCTGTTGATGAGCCATTTGCAGTCAAGGCGTACTTATCATACGCCTCATCCACTCGTCCGAGATCCAGCAGAATCTTCTCGCATGCCGCATCGATGGCCGTATCCGGCTGATTCAGGCCACGGGAAGCTTCCGCATAAGCCAGCGCTTCATCCATGCGGCCTTCGGATGCCAACGCCTGCATGCCGAACTTGCGGTCATGCCAGAATGGAAATCGCTGAAGCGCCAGCACCTCAAGCAGTTCCTGGTGGCGGCCCGCCGCCAGCAGGCTGGAGAGGCAGACGCTGGTTCCACGAACATAGTTCCCCGGCCGTGGATCGGACCAGGCGGTCCGGAGCAAGCCGAGGAGCCGGTCCGCCCAGGAAGAGGCAACTTCAGGGGAATCGCATAGCTTGCCCCATCGGTCTCCAACCACGAAAAGGTAATCGACGCCATCATCCTCGATTGCCTGCCAGAGGCGGTCCAGCCATTTGTCCCGAGTCTTTCGGTCCGCGGGAGCCCCGATCGCGATCGGCAACAATTCATCCTGCGCCCAGTACACCGCGCTGCCGAGAGCGCCGGACGAAGTATCGACGTCTTGGAAGGCTGGCCAGATCCTCTCCATCAGACTCACGACACCGTCACCGGCTGCCACGGGGATCTTTTCTAGCGGCCTTCTTGGTCTCCGCGACAGCTTCCTTCAAGCGCCGGCAGGCGAGGTCCGAACCCCGCCATCCGAATGCCCTGGAACGAAGCCGGGCCTTAAACGTCCACGTGTATTTCTCAGCCATCGACTCAAATATTTTGGCATACTGCGTTTATGCCGTAGGAGAATGGAGAGGAGAATCGCGGCAGATCGAAAACGTCAATGGACATAGCCGGGATCCTGCATCAGTTCGAAAGAGCCACCGGAAAGTTCGAACGTGCCGCCGTCGAAGCGGCAGTGGCCCAGCGGGAAGAGATTACGCCGGAGCTTCTGTGCATCCTGGAGGATGCTGTGAACCGGGCGCCACAGCTCGACGCCGAGGGCGATTACATGGCGCATTTGTATGCCATGTTTTTGCTGGCGCAGTTCCGCGAAACCCGCGCCTACCCGCTTATGGTCCGCTTTGCGTCGCTTCCGGGCGGCCTGCTGGATTCTCTCTGGGGCGACTTCATCACGGAAGGCCTCTGCCCGGTCCTGGCGTCGGTGTGTGACGGCGAATTGGCGGGTATTCAGTCCTTAATCGAGAATGAGGCCATCGACGAATGGGTCCGGGGCGCCGCTCTGGGCAGCCTCGTGACGCTGGTGGCCGCTCGACAAAAGAGCCGGGATGAGATCGTGGACTACTTCGCTGGCCTGTTTCGCGGCAAGCTGGTACGGAACTGGTCACACGTGTGGGACGCGCTGGTCTCGTATAGCTCCGAACTTTACCCCGCGGAACTGCTCGATGATATCGAGCGTGCGTATGAAGAGGGCTTGGTCGACCCGTCCTACATCGGTTTCGACGATGTCAAACGCGATTTAGCGATGGGCAAGGATCGCATTCTCGCGAGGCTCGCGGACAATCCGAATCGACGCCTGGTGGAAGACACCGTGGCCGAGATGGGATGGTGGGCCTGCTTTCAGGAGGATAGCCCGAACCCCGTGAAAACCACTGCCCCGGTCTCGGCGTATTCCAGCCTGACTCCAGCCGCCCCCTCTTCCCAGGTCTCGGCTGCCGGCACTCACCCGCCTTACAGAAAGGCCATGCCGAAGACGGGCAGGAACGAACCATGTCCGTGTGGAAGCGGCAAGAAATACAAAAAGTGCTGCGGCGCATGAACGCCTGATCGCGTATGGCTCATGGTTTCTTCGACACGCGCTGGCAGCCTTGCTTCGCGCCGCAGGCCGGTCATGCAGCTTCGGCCCCTTCCAGCCCCGGTTTTGACAACGGCAGCGTCAACGAGATCTTCTGGTACGGAACCTTCGGGATGATCGTGCCCCGCGGGTCACTTTACTCTTCAAATGACACTCTGTCGTCGCCGCGCGCCTTCGCCAGCGGCGACTCGACCCCCGGATAGAGGTACGCCGGCCGCACATTGGCATACTGGTCGAAGGTGCGGCGGATGGGCAGCAGCAGGCCGTTCAGCGTGGTGTGGTCCGCAATCTCGGGATGCCCCACCGCGCCCAGCAGAATGGCGTCGCAGGGCTGCAGCAGGTCGATGGCTCCGGCGGGCATCATGCGGCCCTAGCGGAAGAAGTGCTCCGCGCCCCATTCGAAATCCTGAAACGCAAAGCTTACATCATGTTTTTGGCCGATCCGTTCCAGGACGCGCTTGGCCTGCGGGATGACCTCGATTCCGACGCCATCGCCGGC
>OMOG01000773.1:235-1000 GCA_900290305.1 Candidatus Sulfopaludibacter sp. SbA4 | reverse complement strand
TCGTGAATGTCTTCATGGCTCGAAGACAATTCTACCGCCTGGCGGCGGCCTCGCCCGCGTCCGCGGTTTTTGAGTCTTTTGTGTGTATTCATTTCCTGGTGGCCGCGAAGATTTGCGCGCCGCTCCGCACGACCCGGAACGCCGTTCAGGCCGCCGGATTCCTGGTGAGAAGGAGATTGATCGACAGGATTCCCGCCGCTCTCGATCCGGCCCGTCAAGTCTCCGGTTTTGGCGTTCCGTCAACTGGACAGTTGCCAACTCTCTACCTGCCAGTTTCCGGTATACGCCATTTTCTGCCCGAGGGCGGGCAGGCACTGTTCTGGAAGCGCCGTGAATCCGCTCCCTTGCCGCCCGGCCAACACACGGGCTATCATCATCGTGTGGTCACCCTCAATCAGGTTATGGTCGGCGTCGTGTCCGGTTCCATCCTGATCGTATTCGGTGTAGTGCCCGGCTTATTTCAGGAACTCACGGAATTTGTGCGCAATTTTTGCGACTCGCTCTCATCACAATTCCCGAGTGCCATGACCAAACTCGACAACCGGCCTGGCTTGTTGGATTGGGCTTGGCGTTAATCGCAGCGACTGTCGTCGCATACTTGTCAGCAAGAATGTGATAGCATTTTACGCGTTTTCTGATCGGGTGACCCAGCTCCCAAGCCCCGAAAGGGCAAAGTTAGGCGTGAGGGAACATCATGTCGAAGAACGGTGGCATCATCGGGGTATCGGATCATGGCGGTTGGGCGGTGCTGGTGACGGTGGCGCG
>OMOG01000773.1:0-225 GCA_900290305.1 Candidatus Sulfopaludibacter sp. SbA4 | reverse complement strand
TGGCGGTTGGGCGGTGCTGGTGACGGTGGCGCGTGATGGGACGCTCCTCGACCGCCGCCGGGTGGAACTCGTGGGCGCGGGCCTGCCGAAGATCCCGCACCACAGCGAAGGCCAAGGGCTCCCGCTCGACGAGGCCGTGGAGTTAGTAGAGCGCGTGCGCATGTCGGCGGAGAGGCACGCGGTGCTTGCCTTGGACGCTGTCACGATGGCGGTGCCGCGTATCCT
>OMOG01000774.1 GCA_900290305.1 Candidatus Sulfopaludibacter sp. SbA4 | reverse complement strand
AGTGGAGGACGCGCTGATCGCCATGCGCCGCGCCCGCTCGTCTTTCGAGGCCGCCGAAGAGGCGCGCAAGCTCCAGCAGGAATCGCTGGAGGCCGAGCAGGCCAAGTTCGAAGTCGGCGCGTCGACGGCCTTCTTCGTCATCCAGTACGAAAGCCTGCTGGCGCAGGCGAAATCCACCGAGGTTGCGGCCAAGAGCTCCTACGTGAAAGCGCGCGCGGCGTTACAGCGCGCCATGGGCAGCATCCTCGACGAGAACCACATCTCCTTCGATCAGGCCATCAAACCCCGGTAACGATTCTGTAGAGGATTTGGGCCCGCGCGGCACTATACTTTCGGCGGTACTGCTGCCGCAAAGCGCAGTTCCTCGACCGAGTGGATCGGGAAGAAGGGCGGGTTGTTTTCCGGCGAAGCACTTGGGCTTCAAGGGAAAAGCCCGGGGTGAGTCCCGGGCTTCCCAATCTACGAAGCAGGAGGAGGTGAGGCCTCATGCTCACTATGTGGCTGAAAATCGTCACACTAGTTGTGACGGTTAGGCTTAAGCTAACGATCCGTAAGGCCCGTTAGCCTAACCAGGGGCTGGATGGCTCGTCCCATCTGGCCCCTTAGGCCACATTATACCGCCGCTCGCGGGCAAAGGGAAGATCGAATCACTCCGCGCGCAGGGCCGCCACCGGATCGGCGCTGGTGGCGCGGCGGGCCGAAGGATAGCAGGCCATCGCCGCGGTGGCCACCGCCGTCGCCGCGACGCAGATCAAGGTGAGCGGATCTTTGGCGCTCACTCCGTACAACATGCTGTCCAGGATGCCCGCGAGCGCCAGCGTGGTCCCCAGTCCGAGCGTTACTCCGATCGCGGTGAGCGCGACACTCTGACCCATCACCAGCCGGATCACATCCCACGAACTGGCGCCGAGAGCCACGCGCATGCCGAACTCGTGCATGCGCTGGCTGACGGAGTACGAGATCACGCCGTAAATGCCGATGGCCGCGAGCGACAGCGCCAGCGCGGCAAACAGCCCCACCAGAAACAGCGAGATGCGCGGCGTGGAGAACGACTCGGCGGCCACCTGGTCGAGCAGCCGGACATCGGCCACCGCGAGGCTCGGATCCAGGCCGCGGACCGCTTCCCGCAAGTGGCCGGTCAACCGTACCGGGTCGGAGGCCGACCGCAGAACGACCGACATGTCCCCGAATCCCCACGGCTGCTGCGGAATGGGCCACCAGAAGGCCGGCTCCGCCGCGCTATTTTGCGGCTTATCCTTGACGTCTCCGACTACTCCCACGATGGTGTACCAGTCCGAGTCTTTGGGCTTGTCGTCGAAGAAATCGATTCGCCAACCTACCGGATCTTCGTTCGGCCAATAGCGCCGGGCCATTGCCTGGTTGACGATCAAGGCGCGCGGCGCTCCTTTGATATCCCGATCGGTGAAGTAGCGGCCGCGCACCAGGGGGATGCCGATGGCCCGGAAATAATCGGGCGTCGCGGCATGATAGCGCGCGTGAAACGACTCGTTGGGAGGCTCCTGTTTGCCTTCGATGGTGAAGCCGCCGAGATTGTCGTCGTAACCGGTCCAGGGGAGATCGGTGCCGGCGCCCGCCGCCTGCACTCCCGGCAGAGTACTCAAGCCGTCGAGCAACGTTTTATAGAAGCGCGCGATGGCGTCCTTGGTCTTATACGTAGTGTCGGGGAGCGAGACGCGGGCGGTCAAAACATGCAGCGGCTGAAAGCCCGCGTCGGTGTGCAGCAGGTTGAGGAAGCTGCGCAGCATCACTCCCGCGCCGGCCAACAGCACGCAAGCCAGGCTCACTTCTCCGACCACCAGCGCCGAGCGGAGGCGGGTCTGCCGTCCCGTGCCCGTCGCGCCTCTTCCGCCTTCGCGCAGGCCCTGTTGCAGGTCGGTGCGCGAGGACTGGAGGGCGGGAACCAATCCGAAGAACAGGCCGGTGGCGAGCGTGATGAGCGCGGTGAACCCGAATACCAGGCCATTCACGTGGATTGCGGCCAGCCGCGGAAAGCCCGCGGGTAGAAAGGCGACCAGCGCGCGCACCCCGGCGGAGGCCAGCAGCGCGCCCAATCCACCTCCCAAGATCGCCATTAGCAGGCTCTCGGCCAACATCTGACGGACCAGCCGCCAGCGCCCGGCACCCAAAGCCGCGCGAACCGCGATCTCGCGTTGCCGTGCCGTGGCGCGCGCCAGCAGGAGGTTGGCAGTGTTGACGCAGGCAATCAGCAACACCAGGCCGACCGCTCCCAACAGCACCAGCAGCAGGCGGTGCACCGGCCCGACGATCTCCTGGTACAGCGGGACCATGTAGATGGTCCATCCCTGGTCTCCGGGATAGTGAGTCGCCAGGTCGGCCATGATGGTATTGAAATCGGCCGCGGCCTGCGTCACTGTGACTCCGGGCTTCAGGCGCCCGATGCCTTCCAGGTAATGCGGGCCCCGCTGCCCGGGATTGCCCTCGAACTCGAAGGGATACCAGGCATCCACGGTGTCGCCGTAGGCCACCGAGTTGTAGGCGTTGCCCGGGTGGTCGACGCCCGGCGGCATGACGCCGACTACCGTGTACGGCTTCGCATCGAGCACGATCTTGCGGCCGAGAATATCCGTCGCCGCGCCGAACTGCCTGCGCCAAAGGCGATCGCTGAGGATGACGACGTTGCCGTTGCCGGGCCGCTCTTCCACGAAATCGAACTCGCGGCCGCGCGCCGGGGCGACTCCGAGCACGGTGAAATAGCCGGCGCTGATGCGAAAGGCCGAGAGCTTGACAGGCTCGCCTACACCGGAGAGTTGGATATCCGAGCGCGTATAGATGGCGAAGCTTTCGAACGAGCGGTTGCGCGCGCGGAAGTCCAGAAAGTCCCACGGGTTCACGGGGAACTTCGCGAAGTTCTTGCTGCGATAGAAGACGCGGGCCAGGCGCTCCGCCCGCGGGTAGGGCAGCGGCTTGAGAAGCACGCCATCGATCACGCTGAAGATGGCGCTGTTGGCCCCGATGCTCAGCGCCAGCGTGAGCACGACTACCACGGTAAACACAGGGCTCTTGCCCAACATGCGGACCGCGTAGCGCAGATCCTGCCAGAGATTCTCAACGTATTGGGTACGGCGCATCTCCCTGCACTCCTCCTGAACCTGGCTGACTCCGCCGAACATGCGCAATGCCGCCAGCCGCGCTTCACCAGCCGAAATGCCGGCGGCGAGATTCTCTTCCACCTGGCGCTCCAGGTGGTAGCGCAATTCCCGGTCGAGCTCGGTTTCGACCCGCTTGCGCCTCATCCAGGAACGCAAGCGCATCCGCAGCAAGTTGCACCAGCGATCCACCTCACGCCTCGCCGACCACCTGTACGACCGCATGCGAAAGCCGCCGCCACTGCTCCAGTTCTTTGTCGAGTTGTACGCGGCCGGCCTTGGTCAGGCGGTAGAACTTGGCTTCTCGCCCGGTTTCGCTGGCGCGCCATTCGGCCCGGAGCCATCCCTGCTGCTCCAGACGGTGCAGCGCGGGGTACAAGGCGCCCTGGGTCACCTGCAGCACTTCCTGGCTGACCTGCTGGATGCGTTTGGCGATGGCCCAGCCGTGCATGGGCTCCAGCGCGAGGGTCTTCAGGATCAGCAGATCGAGGGTTCCCTGGATCAAGTCCGACGGTTTGCTCATGCGATACCTAAATCAATGACAATTGTACACCTAAATGGGTGACAACCGCTCCCTAACGGTCGCGGCTCCGTTAGCCTCCGGAGGAACGCTCGACGTGGCCTCCGAATTGGAAGCGCATGGCGGAGAGAAGCTTGTCGGCGAATTCTTCTTCGCCGCGCGAGCTGAAGCGCTGGTAGAGCGCGGCGCTCAGGACCGGTGTAGGCACGGACTCGTCAATGGCGGCGGTGATGGTCCAGCGGCCTTCGCCGGAATCGGAGACGCGACCGGAGAATTTCGCGAGGTCGGGCTGCTCGAAAAGAGCGCCGGCGGTGAGGTCGAGCAGCCACGAGGCGACGACACTGCCGCGGCGCCAGACCTCGGCGACGTCGGCGAGGTTGAAGTCGTATTGGTAGCGCTCGGGGTTGCGGAGGGGCGCGGTTTCCGCGTCGGCGGGGCGCTCGCGGCTGCCGATGTTGGCGTGCTTGAGAATGTTGAGGCCCTCGGCATAGGCCGCCATGAGACCGTACTCGATGCCGTTGTGCACCATCTTCACGAAGTGACCGGCGCCCGAGGGGCCACAGTGGAGATAGCCGTCTTCGGCGGTGCCGGGCGCCTTCTCACGGCCGGGTGTGCGAGGAGCGTTGCCTCGGCCAGGGGCCAGCGTCTTGAAAATGGGCTCGAGATGCTCGAAAGTTTCGCGCGGGCCGCCGATCATCTGGCAGTAGCCGCGCTCCAGGCCCCAGACGCCTCCGCTGGTCCCCACGTCGAGGTAGCGGATGCCGCGGGGTTCCAGCTCCTTGGCGCGGCGGATATCGTCGATGTAGCAGGAATTGCCGCCATCGATGAGGATGTCGCCCGATTGCAGGCGCGGCGCGAGATCGGCGAGCAGGCCATCGACGGCAGCGGCGGGGACCATCATCCAGATGGCGCGCGGCGTGGCCAGGTTGCGGACGAAATCGTCGGGGGCGGAGGCTCCCGTGGCACCTTCCGCGGCGAGTTCGTTGACGGCGGCATAGTCGCGGTCGAGGACCACGCAGGTGTGTCCCGCGCGCATGAGGCGGCGGACGATGTTGGCTCCCATGCGGCCGAGGCCGATCATGCCGAGTTGCATGTCAGAGCGCTCCTTTCGGGGGCGTACGGTGTGGGAGCCGAACGACCGCTCCCTGACGGTCGCGGCTCCGACGGTCGCGGCTCGGAATTGGGGTTTGCATCAGAGCGCTCCTTTCACGAGAGACGCCAGTTGTTGGAGGCCGGCGTTCACATCGGGGCCGAGGTGGACGCGGAGGGCGCGCCGGCCGCGCTCGGCGAGGACCTGGAAATCGCCGCGGGCCTGCGCGGCCTTGACCACGCCGAAGGTGTACTTCTGGCCGGGCACGGGGAGATCGGCGGCATCGTCGCAGGTGATCTGGAGGAAGACACCGCTGTCCGGGCCGCCTTTGTAAGCCTGGCCGGTGGAGTGGAGGAAGCGGGGGCCGAAGCCGAGACAGGTGGCCACGTGGCGGGTGTCGCGCACGGCGTGGCGGATGGTCTGCAGCACACTCTCATGCGCTTCGTTCATTTGGATGTAGCCGAGGAGCGCGAAGTAGTCGCCCGCGGCCAGGCGGCCGAGATGCGCCTTCAGATATCCGGCGGGCGTTTGATCGGCGCCCGCGAGTGAGCGCAGATCGGCGGCGTTCTTCGCGTCGGCGAAGAGCTGGATGCCGCCGGCTTCGAGGATGGGGGCTTCGGCGGGAAGGTGGCCGGTCTGCTCGTACTGCTCAGTGAGCTTGCGCGTGGCGATTTTGCTGGCTTCCACATCGGGCTGGTTGAAGGGGTTGATGCCGAGGATGGATCCCGCCACTGCAGTGGCAATCTCCCAGCGGAAAAACTCCTCGCCCAGGTTGTAGACATCGCCAACGGAGATGCGAACCACAGGCTGGCCGGCGCTCTCGAGCGCGTCGACGGCTTTATCCTGGGCGGCATCCGGCGCGGACTCCAGGCGGAGGTAGGCGAAGACGCGATCGTTGCCGTAGACTTCGGGGCTGCCGAGCGCTTCGCGATCGACGGGTATGAGGCCCTTGCGATTGCCCTCGTTGCCGATCTTGCCGGTGGATTCGGCGATCAACTGCTCGAGCCAGGCGCCCAGATCGTGAATGCCGGGGGAGGAGATCAGGGTCACCTTGTCGCGGCCCAGATTGCCGAGCACGCCGAGGATGGCGCCCAATTGCACGCCGGGGTTGTCTTCGACGGGGACGGTGGGGGCGCAGGCGTGGACCATCTCGGAGGTGAGCTCGAGGAAGCGCGGAACGTCGACGCCCATGACGGCGGCGGGGACCATGCCGAAATCCGAAAGCGCCGAATAGCGGCCGCCGATGGAGGGCAGGCCGAAGAAGATGTGGCGGAAGTGATCGGTCTCGGCGACGTGCTGCATCTTGGAGCCGGGGTCGGTGATGGCGATGAAGCGGTCGGAGGCGCGGCCGGAACGCTCGAAGAAATACTGCTTGAAGATGTTGGGCTCGAGCGTGCCGCCGGACTTGCTGGAGACGATGAAGAGCGTCGAGGCGAGATCGATCTTTTCCTCGATGGCGCGGATCTGCGCGGGGTCGGTGGAATCGAGCACGTGCAGCTCGGGGAATCCGGGAACCGTGCCGTAGGTCATGCGCATGACTTCGGGGCAGAGGCTGGAGCCTCCCATGCCCAGCAGCAGAGCGTGCTTGAAGCCGGCCGAACGCACTTCCGCGGCGATGTCCTTGAGGTGCTGGATGTGGGCGATCTGGTCGTCCACAATTCCCAGCCAGCCGACCCACTTGGCCTCGTCCTCGCCGGACCAGAGCGAGGCGTCGCCGCGCCACAGGCGGCGGGCTTTGTCGATTCCTCCTGTACGATCGGGGGCCTTCCAATCGGCGAGCGCGGTCTGCACCGCGGCGGCGAGCGGGGCGGGAAGTTTGGCGGTCTGGCGGTTGATTTTGGCGGAGGCCTTGCCGGTGGCCTGGAGGAGCGCTTCGAAAGCCGTGGCGAATTGCTGCACGCCGTCCTCGGTCAATTTGCCGGTGACCTCTTTCATGGAGATGCCGATCTTGGCGAGGGTCTCCATGGTGTCCTGCGCGGATTCCAGGTCTTCGACGAGGCTGGGGCGCGAGTTGCCGTGGTCGCGAAAGGCGTTGAGGGTGGCGGGCGGGATGGTATCGACGGTGTCGGGGCCGATCAACTCTTCGACGTACATGACGTCGCGGTAACTGGGGTTCTTGGTGCTGGTGCTGGCCCACAGCAGGCGCTGCGTCTGGGCGCCTTTGGCGGCGAGCGCAGTCCAGCGCGCGCTACCAACGATCTGGTTGTAGCAATGGTAGGTGAGCCGGGCGTTGGCGATGGCGACCTTGCCGGCGATCCCAGCCTGCTTGGCGGCTGGATGGGCATCGATTACGGAATCGATGCGGCTGACGAAGAAGCTGGCGACGCTGGCGACGCGGCTGATATCGTGGCCGGCGGCGGCGCGCGCTTCGAGGCCCGCTATGTAGGCTTCGGCGACCTGCTCATACACGGCCTGCGAGAAGAGGAGGGTGACGTTGACGTTGATGCCCTCGCTGATGAGCTGGCGGATGGCGGGGATGCCTTCCGGGGTGCCCGGCACCTTGATCATGACATTGGGGCGGGACACCCAGCTCCAGAGGCGGCGGGCTTCGGCGAGAGTGCCGGCGGTGTCGTGGGCGAGGGTAGGAGAGACCTCGAGGCTGACGTAGCCATCGCGCGTATTGGTGGACTCATACACGGAGTTGAGAATTCGGGCGGCATCCTGGATATCGCGCACCGCGATTCGCTCGTAGATCTGCTTGGCATCGAGGCTGCGGGAAGCGGGGTCTTCGAGGATGTCCTGATAGTCGGTGCTGCCGGCGATGGCCTTCTCGAAGATGGCGGGATTGGAAGTCACGCCGCGGAGTCCGTCTTCGCGGATGAGGCGGTCGAGCTCGCCCGAGGTGATGAGGCTGCGGCGGATGTAATCGAGCCACACGGACTGGCCGTATTGGGCCAGGGCTCGGAGCGGGTTGACCGCGATGGATGCTTGCGTCGTCATAGGGTTCCCTCCTTGGGCGGTAGTCCTATTATGATGCCGTTTCGGGGGAAAGGGAAAGGCCGCGGGGCGGGGTTTGTTCGTACGCGCCCGTTGGTGCGGTGACGTGCGCGGGGGTGTCTGTGCGAATTGTTGTGTGCCTGGGTTAAGCTCCTTGGTTTGTTCGGGTCCTCGGGGGTCACCCAAAACCGGCCAGTCGGGGTTACCTGAAAACCGGCCAGTTGTAGCCCATCATCCAGGACGTTGAACCCGGGCGTGAGGACGCTATCCTCCCGTCATTGTGAGCAATGCGTCGCTGCTGGTCCCAGTGCCACCGTCTTATGATGCGTGAAGCAACGCACGTCGAACCGCGTCCGGCTCGCGTGCGATGACCGTGAGGAAGGCCCGGGCAGGGCCACTGGGGACTCGCCGGCCGTGCTCCCAATGTTCCAAGGTCCGTTTGCTCAGACCGAATAACCTGGCGAACTCGGCTTGAGAGAGGGCGATCTTCTCCCGGATCGCCTTGACATCAATGTCATCGGGGACGTGCACTTCACAACCGTGGTTTGGCTTGCCTTGAGCGAAGGCGAGCGCTTGCCTGGCACCCTCGATCATGCGCTGGCCGTTTCCTCTTTTTCATTGCGACTCCTTTGCAGGCCTGTAGGCCTTGACCATATCCGCCTGGACTACCCGGTCAACAACGGTAGTGCGGCCCCAGTCTGGATGCCGGCGCAGCCGCGGAAACTGAAGCCGTAGTTTACCATTACCACAAAGCGGCCGAGGTCGAGTCCGGGCACGAAGGCGTGCCCCTAAGGCTCAACTGGAGCTTCTGCAAGCCATTGTAAAAAATGCGTGTTATTTAATCTACAATAATTTCGGCTCAGTGAGTAATGAGTAGTATCACTGTTTAGCTATATTAAGTCAGTAACGCCTAATGGCTTTGTAACTCGCGGCTATCCCAATCGGTAAGAAGCGGAATCGCCCGGGGCTGATCCGGCAATCGTCTTGGTCTCGCCGTGGCGCGGGACCAACTCGTCGAAATGGGATGGCGGCCCGGCGATGTCTGGTTGGTTGAATTGGGCGCGGCCTGATTTCAGGCCGCAGTCCGTGGCAGGACCTCCTTCTCGATCCGGGACCGTATCTCTTGGTCGGCGACCTCCAGATCGTACGCAGTCTGAAGATTCAACCAGTACTGCGGCGATGTTCCGAAATACCGGGCCAGGCGCATCGCGGTGTCGACGGTGATGGCCCTCTTACCGTTGACGATGGCGCTGATCCGGTTCATGGGAACTCGAAGGGCGCGCGCCAGTTCGTTCAGGCTGACCCCGATCTCATTGAGCTCATCCCGAAGCAGTTCGCCCGGATGAATGGGCGGCAGTTTCTTTCTCTGCGCCATAGTTTTCTCCCTTCGTCAGTGATAATCCACGATCTCGACATCATACGCGTTCCCTTCGCGCCAGGAAGAGCAGATCCGCCAGCGGTCGTTGATCCGAATGCTGTGCTGGCCACCGCGGTCGCCTTTCAATGCTTCCAGCCGGTTACCCCGAATGGCTCCCACATCGGTAAGGCTCGTGGCCGCATCCAACCAGCGCAGCGACAGACCACGCAAGGCGATGGTCTGTCCCACGGCTGCGCCGTGCGCTACCTTGTGAAGGTAAGGAGCCGTCCATGAAAAGATTCGCTCTCATCGTGGCATTGTCGACCGTGCTTTGGGGCGCCGAGAAAGTCGAGATCCTGCGCGACGAATATGGGGTGCCGCACATCTTCGC
>OMOG01000776.1 GCA_900290305.1 Candidatus Sulfopaludibacter sp. SbA4 | reverse complement strand
TACTTCCACTGCGGCGGACTGGACCTTGCTCCAACAGCCACTAAATAGCCGGAAGAGCCCTTTATGGAGGCACCTTTGCGTTCTCGCTCAACAAGACTGGATCGCAGCATCGCGATGTTTAGCCTTTGACCTTTTGACGGCGTGCGGCTTCCACTGCTTGAGAGCAATGGAGGCGACCGTACTCCAGTACCTTGATGCCAAGAAAGAGCCCCACCCTAGGAGAGATCTCGGCGCTTACGTTCACCTGCTGACCAAGATAGGAGCTGATCAAGCGGCCATAGGCTTGGTTGATCACCTGCGGGCCAACCATAGAAATCCACTAATGCATCCGGAAGATATTCTGGATCTTCCAGAAGCTCTGGCTGTGTTCAGTCTTTCTGGTTCAGCGATCACCTGCCTCGTGAAAGACATGCTTGCCAAAGGGATAATAACCTAGCTATGCTTGAGGGAATGTCCTCGGAAGTGGCGCACACGTTCTCCCTGTTCTTTGGGGTCAGCGCCTTGAACTCGAATCGACAAAGCCCGCCATTACCCATGTGACAGCAAACGACAGGATTAACAGTCCGCCATACACCAGTAAGGGGAGACCTATCGAGACTGCCAATCCGCGCCTTGACCGGAAGACTCGCCAAACTCGCCACCAGAACCACCGCTGGAAGGGTTGCGGTAGTGTGATGATCTCCAGAGCGGACAAATGCACCTCGGGGGGCTCTACCAATGCAGCGTGACTGGGGTCCGGCCCCATCGGTGAAGGCACTGTCGGAAGGGCCGGGGGGCCGCCCAATGTCGCGTCCAGGCGCTGCAAGGTTTCTTTGATCTTCGGCTCAGGGAAATCGCTAAAGGTGAAGAGGCCTGGGTGCATACTGAGATAGAAGCTGGCGAATTCCTGGTATGTCAACTTGCGTCCGAGCTTTCCGTATCGGTTGGCGACTTGTTGGGCAATCACGACAGCATCTGGCTCGTAGCGTTCAAGCCGATTCTTAAAGGTCTCGTATAGTTCGTCCGTTGTTACCGTCTCTGGCAGCATCATTCGAAACACACGCTTAGCTGCTTCGAGCGAAGACAGTTCCGGGTCCTGAAGCACCAGTAAAAACACACGTTGGGCGTCGATGCCAGCCGTTTTGAATTTCGGGTAGACTACCGACAAGATCGATATTTGGTCCCTCTCCGGTGCTTTCCGGAATCCTGGCTGAGTCAGCAGATCGTGGCGATCCCTGGCGCTTATGGCAGCGACGATCCATAGGCTCTTGTAGACTCCAGCCCACACGAACCAAGCCAGGGCCAGAATGACACAGAGCCGATTCAGACCTGCACGCCACCTCCTAGGCGCACGGCCCGGATCTGCGAGTCGCGTACTCACTGGCAATCTCCAGGACCGAGGGAACGGCCATGTCCAACGTTGGATTCCGCCGGATCGAGGACACCGGCACCGGTTCCGATGGCCCGAATTGAATCAGGCGCGATCATTCTTAAGCACCCAAAGGAGACCTGCTCCCAAGATGAGCATGACAGCGATTTGCGCACTCAATTCTGGGACAACAATTCCGCGTTGAAATGAATAGACGCTGGCGGGAGCCTCAGGGGGATCAAAGAGCCAGCTTCGGCGTTTGCCCTGGTCGATTTGGAAGTCCGAGGAATTGTGCTCGCTGTCTTTATGCCACAAGGTATCGAACGGATTGCGGGGGTCTGTCCGCCACCACCACGGGGGAAACAGAACTGAGGCTAGCAGGGCTACTCCGGTGAGCCAAATGCACCAGCGCTGTCTTACATTGAAGCCCTTCAAACCGAGACCACCTTTCCCACTAAACGGTCAGACTCCTTTCTCCCAAGGCCACCAAGCGAATCGCCCTGGCCCGCCAGCACAACCATCGCACCTAACGTCAAAGCATCCCCACGATCTTTCAGTATCCCGGCAATCTGCCATGTTCATCTTGCCTGCTCCCAGGCCTTTTGGAACTCTCCCTATAGGGAGGGCATTCAGAGGTGGTATGCCCAAAGATAGACTACTCGCAAACTGCTGGTAGTGCAAGACATTCTTAAGGTGGTGGGAAAGAGAATCGGCATTCTCCGCAGGGAGAAGGGCTGGAGCCAAGATGTGTTCGCTGATCGCAGCGGGTTTCACCGGTCCTACGTCGGAGCCATGGAACGCGGCGAGAAGAATCTGACGGTGAAAACGCTCAAGACCGTCGCGGACACATTCGGGGTCCGCATTCGGGATCTGGTGTCGGATGTCTGAGATTCCAGGCAGTATCGGTCGCCGGTTTTGCGGGGTTGGGGTCACCCTCCGCGCCGCCGCTCCCTCCGTTTTTCTCCGGCCCGCCGCGCGGCGGAAAAAAGAGCATCGTGCATTCGATTTTGTCAATTTCCCGGTGGGTAGTGGATCTCCCTCATTTTGAGCGGCTTAACTCGCCACAGAAAGGCAGTTCCCCCTGGGTTGCCGCGACACTGGCCTGCTCGACGTAATCTGACTATATCTAACAGATTCAAAGCTGCTTAGCCGCTTACGTTTCCTCCGGCCAAGGGCTGACCCTGGAAAAGTCTCACAATTGTCTGTATCTAATTCATTTAAAAGGAGATTTAATCTTCTGTCCGCTCTTTTCGTGGCTGCGCGAGGTTGGGCGTTACATCTCCCGTTACATTTCTGAGGTAGGCGAGCGCTATAAGTGCTTTAGCCTTCAGATTGTTAAGCCGATAGCACGACCCAGGCGACCATCGAGATTTCGGGTGAGTCCCTCCCTACGGGAGGGAAGTACAAGCAGTAACGCTCATGGATTTGAGCCTTTTGGCCCCTTTCGTTTCAATTAACACCGGGTTTTGGGGCCGTCTGGCGGGCCGCCACCGACCAAACCACCAGAAGCCCAAACGGGGAGTTTTGGAACGCCCCAGCGCCTCGGCAAACGGCATTGCAGGCGCATTTGCTGCCGTTCTCGATCCCAGCGCAGCCGCCGACGCGTCCAACGTTGGAATTCGCAGCGCGTCACCAGTCGGGCAATGAGCTACAATGACGCGGGGGTAGAAGCCCATGCGGCCTCAAGTCTCCGCTCTGCTGTTTTTTCTCTTGCTTTTCGTCCCTGCCAGGACTGCCACTGCCCAGACCATCAACACCGTAGCTGGCGGTGGACCACGCGATGGCAGTTCAGCGATTGAGGTATCCCTTGGAATAGCAATGGACATCGCCGCCGATAAGGCGGGTAATCTGTACATCGCTTCGAACGTGCAAAACCGGGTCTTCAAAGTGAGCCCTGGTGGAGTGCTGACGACCTTCGCTGGCAATAGTTGTGGTGGGTACACTGGCGATACTGGCGACGGGGGCCCAGCCACACTTGCCTGCCTTGAGGTACCCGACGGCGTAGCGGTAGATGCTACGGGTAACGTCTACATCGCTGAAATTCTGGGCAACCGAGTTCGGAAGGTTTCTAATGGCGTGATTACCACTGTTGCTGGAAATGGTGGCGGTTGGGGCTATTCCGGGGACGGAGGTCTGGCCATCAACGCCTCATTTCACGGTCCTTCCTTCATGGCGGTGGATACACAGGGCAATCTTTACATCGCGGACGGCAACGGGGTGACCCGCAAAGTTGCGGGAGGGATCATTACAACCGTTGCCCCATATGCCGGTCCCATGGCAGTCGATGCTTCCGGAGCTCTCTACATCGCCACTAACGGCATGGTACGAAAGCTTTCGGGCGGCGTCGCCACTATCGTGGCGGGTAATGGGTCCATCGGCTACTCGGGCGACGGCGGCCCAGCTACGAGCGCCTCACTTGACAATCCCGGCGGAATTGCCTTAGACGGGGCCGGCAACATCTATATTTCGACTGGTAGCGACAATCGCATCCGCAAGGTCTCTGGCGGCGTCATCACCACAGTTGCCGACAGCAACGGGATCGCGGGGTACACGGGTGATCAGGGGTCTGCAACAGATGCTTCGCTCAGGTCTCCAGGATCGCTCGCAGTCGATTCCAGCGGCAATTTATATATCAACGATGGCGGCAACTTAGTGGTGCGTAAGGTATCGCAGGGCGTTATCAGTACGTTTGCGGGCAACGGGACGAACTACTCGCCCGACGGCGTAAAGGCGATTGACGCTCAACTGACCCCGACATTCATTTCCCTAGGAGGAGCCCAAGACGATCTCTATATTGTCGATTCCAAATCGGTCCGCAAAGTCTCTGGCGGCGTCATCACCACTATCTATACAGGGAATCCCTTGAGCGTGGCGGCAGATCGCGCCGGTAATGTTTACGTTTCGGATAGTTGGGACGAGCTAAACGATGCTGGCTACACGATTCTGCACCGTAACATCTTCCAGATCGCGAGTGGGGTGACCACCACTGCCTTAGCGGGGAGAGCGGGCTACTTGGCTGTAGACGCCTCCGGTACCCTCTATGTTGCAGATGGGAATGTTTTCACGCTTTCCGGGGGGGTGATTACGACTGTTGCGGGAAATGGCACTTCCGGGTACTCAGGTGATGGTGGACCTGCCACCAGCGCAGGCCTGAACGCGGCAGGGGTGGCGGTAGATGCGTCCGGTGATATTTATATTCTGGATGGTGGATACTGTTCCTACCCCAGCGATTGCCGCGTGCGCAAGGTGTCGAACGGGATCATCACGTCGGTAGCCTTGAGTCTCAGCGAACCGTCCGGAATCGGCGGTATCGCGGCAGATGCGTTCGGGAACCTGTACGTATCGGACACCGGAACTCATACCGTCCTTAGGTTCTTGGGCGGAGTCACGGCTACGGTGGCAGGTGATGGGTCAGCAGCGGGCTACTCAGGCGATGGTGTACCCGCAACGAGCGTTCCCTTGGAACCCGGGGGAATCGCGGTTGACAGTGTTGGCAATCTTTACATCATCGATTCGAACTTCCGGGTCAGGAGGGTGGACCACCTCGTGGGTAGCACGCCAATTACGGTGACCACATCCCCGGCAGGGTTGAGAATTGTAGTGGATGGCGCTACCTATACTTCGCCACAGACTTTCTATTTCAATACCAGCGAGAGCCATACAATCAGTGCTCCTTCACCCCAAGGCACCAACACGGTGTTCGTGAGCTGGAGCGACGGAGGAGCACAGACGCACGTCATCACGGTCCCATCAGTGGGCACGACGTACACCGCGACGTTCAATGTTCCACAATATTCCCTCACAACTTCAGTCTCACCACCGGGGGGTGGCATCATTTCCGTGAATCCACCAACAGCTACCGGAGGCTACAACGACAGCACATCCGTCCAGTTGACCGCGACTGCCAATCCGGGCTACCTGTTTGCCAGTTGGAGCGGCGACTTGTCCGGCTCGACCAACCCACAGTCTCTCAAGATGAGCGGGCCGCGCAACGTTCAGGCAAACTTCATCGCTAATCCTAACCCGTCCCCCATCGCCGTGGGTAGCCAACCGGCTTCCGGAACGGGCACCGCTCAGACATTTACCTTCCAGTTTTCGCACCCATCTGGATGGCAGAGTCTGTCTGTTGTGAACGTATTAGTGAACAATTTCCTCGATGGTCATCGCGCCTGTTACCTAGCCTATGTCTTGTCGTCCAATGCACTGGTACTAGTCGATGACACCGGCGATGCCGGTGGGCCGTATGCCGGTTCTCTCGTGCTGGGAAGTTCCGGTACCATTCAGAACAGCCAATGCGCGGTTAGCCTCGTTTCGGCCATGGGGAGCGGGACCACGCTTTCTCTGACCTTAAGTCTCACCTTCCAACCGGGTTTTGGCGGAAACAGAATATTCTACTTAGCCGCCCGCGATACAGCTCAGAACAACTCCGCTTGGCAGGCCTTCGGGGTATGGCAGGTGCCGTTCACGCCTTCGGGAACGATTTCTGTAGGGAGCTTGAGTCTCGCGCGTGGGTCGAGTTCCTCCGGGACGCCGCAATCGTTCGCGCTCACCTTGACGGATGTAAAAGGAGCCGGAGATATTGGCATCGTTAACCTACTTGTCAACAACTTCATCGACGGGCGGCAGGCGTGCTACTTGGCGTATGTGGCGTCGAGTAACACATTGCTCCTGGTGGACGACGCCGGGGATGCGGGAGGCCCGTTCGCTGGAAGAATGGTGTTGAACGGGGCGGGAGGGCCGATTCAGAACAGCCAGTGCGTCATTGGCGCGCTCTCATCGGCAGTGTTGTCGGGTAACACCCTGACCTTGACGCTGAACATCACATTCACCGCAAATCTAACCGGAAACCAAGTCTTGTACATTGCGGGCCGGGATGCGGCCGGAGGAAACAACACGGACTGGCAGGCAATGGGGACTTGGACAGTTCAATAGGCCAAGTTACGTTTGCCACGTTTAGGCCGGGCAAAGTCCAACGCTGGATTGTCGTGCCCGGAGTCGCCACTTTTTGATCCGATCTCTCCCCTTCCTGCGACAGGCGAGACACTGTTTTCTATCGAGCCTGTCCTTCGCCTTGCCACAGACAGAGCACCGCGGTTGCTTCACCTGTGGTTCAATCGCACAACGGGCGCAGTCCCAGTATCCCGGTGTCGCTGGTCTCTTGCCGCAAAACTCGCACGTGCCCATACACCGGTAATAGAGCCGCAGTGTGCGGACAGTGGCGTTGTTTTGCCGTCTCACAATTTGATGTTACCCGTTTTCTGCTACTGAAGTCACTGGCGCATCGGCGTTCAGCATGGCCCCGGAATTCCCATTATCGATTCCAACGTTGGACTCGGCGACGGGTCGCGGGCTTTTAATAGACCCGGACCGGATAGCAAGCCTCGCAGACGCAGGTGCCCGCCAAACTAAGTCGCCAAAGATTTCCGCCACATTTTGCGCAATGAGCGGGAGGCCGTCCGTTAATCGGCGGCGGCCACCTATCGTCAGGGACCGGTTTTGGCCTTCGTCTGAGCACGACAGGCCGAATTCCAGTGGGCGGTTGGTCTTCCGAATCATCCCCAGTAGCGTCCGGTTCAACAATCTCGGTTCCGGCGGGGCGGAGCAGATCACCCTCTGTGGCGTTAGCTTTCGGGGTTTCAGGCTCTCCAGAGGGCTCCGTTGGGCCGGGCCGGGCGATACCATCGGATTGGACCCAGCACGAGTTCTGGCACGGGTTTCCGCGATTTTGGCACGGCATTACGTCGGTATTGGTCACTAGCCGCTTGGCCGTGCTCTTGCTAATTCCGAGTGCCAGGGCAATTTCTTTCAGGCTTAGGCCTCGACGTCGCAGTTCCAGAGCCTCCCCGGCGTTCGCTGCAACGCGTGGGCTGCCCGGTTTGCGTTTTTGCTCAGCGGTGTCAGGAGTGTTTTCTGTGTCGTTCGCCATGCCTCACTCCTTTCCCCGCGTCACCGGCGGGCCTTCTTTCCCATCTCGCCCCCCCGCGGACAGTTTGTCCGGCATAGGGGAAACCACTGATGCGTCCCACCCGTGAACGTCGTGCTGACTCTTATTACCGTAAACAACGTAAACGAGAGAGAGAATATATAGCCCGCTGGCATGAGCGTTTACGCAACACATATAGCAGCCGGGGCTACATTGTTTACGCTGTTTATGGCGTTTACAACAGCTACGGTCACCTGGTCTCATTGCTTTCCGACCACCCGGTATTTCTTGTCGATCTTGACAACGTCCCCGTCCACGGCCATCTTGCGGAGCAGCACCCGTGTGGTGTTGGGGTTCTTCGCCAACTGGGTAGCAATCTGCTTCGGCTCCATGGGGCCGTCTTCGCGGAGCAGGTCCAGAATCTCCTTCCGCTCGGAGGACAGTTTCAGGTCCTCACCTTCACCGATGAAGTTCCATCCAAACGTAGCCGGATCGGTCTCGAAGTGCAGTGCGTAGGTCTTCTCTTCCATTTCGCGGCCAGTCACCTCCAGCAACACATCGCCGTTAGACTGGCGTCGCAGCCCCCAGATGGCATCACAGGCAGCCGTAAGCCCCGTGGTGCCTGCGATGGCATCTACAACCGATTCCGCCGCCATCTTGCGAAGGTGTGTTACCACCAGGATGGCCGTCTTGTGCCTTTCCGCCAATTGGCGAAGGATTGCGACCTCGTTGTAATCGGACCGGAACACATCCCTCTTACCGCTGGCCTGTACTACGGCAGACAGGGTGTCGATGATGACCAGTGAGGCCGGGTTCCTGGTCAAGTATCTGTCCAACTCAGCGGCACCGCCAGCCAGCAGGGCAGTTAGGCGGTAGACGAACTCGATGTTGCCGAGCTGTGCGATTGGCTGGGGGATGAGCTTCTTCATCCTGGCGGTGGTCCGGCTCGGCGGTTCTTCCAATGCGCAATACAGGACTCGGCCGCTTCTTTTGATTGCGAGCTTACCCCACAGCGCGTGGTCCATGGCTACGGCCAGCGCGATGATGAGTGTCAGCCAACTTTTCCCGACCTTCGGTCGGCCTCCGAAGAGTGTCACGCCGTTGAACAGAAGATTCTCGATCACGAGGGGGAGGACTTCATGCTCCGCCTTGAAGATCGCCAGACCGTCAATGGTCTTCAGGTCCTTTACCGATCCTGTTGTTGGGGCACCTGGTGTTAATGACTCGGGTGATTCGTATGCTTCCGGCTCCGGCGGTGGCGGTGGTGGCGCGTCCGATTCGTTGGCAGCATCAGTTGGTCGCTGGTAGCGGAACCCGTCCCATGTGTTGCCGTTCTTCGGTTGTTGGGCGCGGAGCTTGGCTGCCTCCTCTTCCACGAATCTGTCGAATTCGGCATCCTGGCTGCTCATACCATCACGTCCGTTTCCACGATACCCATGTAACGCATCAGCGCTGTCTTCTCGGCCATCTCGCGTTCGTGGGCTGCGTGGATCATGCCACCCGTCAACTGCGGGTGATGCTGCGTCCACCAGCGGTACTCCGCAGCCAGTTCGGCTCCGTCCAGGTGTCCGAACCAGTTCAGCATCCGCTCCTGTTTGTAAATCGAATCGTTCAGGATCGCCTCATGCAGTACCGGGTCCGCGTTCGGATCGAACAGTGCGGCCTTGAGCAACTCAAGCTCCGCTTCGGCGAAACACAACGCACTGCGTCGCCAGCACCGCGCCAACGGCAAATCGTGTTCGAGGTGGCGGCGCTCCGCTGCCGACCGCGCCCGCTCTGCGGGTGTCCACGTGCGGCGTTCTCGCTCCGGCCACAGGCCACGCGAACGAAGCGCCGCGATTACATCAGCTTGAGTGCAGCCAGCGTGGCAGTGGACGAGTACTTTGCCGCCTCGGGCGGTCACGCTGAGTGAAGGTGAACCATCCTGATGCGCGGGGCAGCGTGCCATCCCCCGACGCCCGCCCAACGCCCGCACGATAGATTCGGCATCCATAAGTCACTTCTCGCAGGCGGGAACCGTCCGCTGATGGGGCCATTTCGCGTTATCTTCGGACGCGCGGCTTCGTTCTTGCGTTTTCTCCATGGCCTTATAGCGTCTCCGGTGTTGAGCCTTGTCCAACGTTGGAAGCTTCTGATTCACAGCCAGCCTCGCCGCCCGTAGGCGTGCTACGGAGATATACTTCGAGATCTGCCAGTCGGTAGCGGCACAAAGCTCCGATTTTGTGGAATTTTGGCCCAGTACGAAGCCAGCGCCAACGCCGAACGGTTGCCACGCTAACGCCGTAGTACTTGGCTACTGCGTGTTCATCGAGAAGGCCTTCTAATTGGTTGTTTGCTACGCTCTCGCGTTCGCTGAGTTTGGAAGTGCTCACGTCCCCACGTTAAGAGGTGAGCCGGTGAGCCCGAAAGTGAAATTCTAGGTGCTTTTTGAAGCGATTAGAATGAATGAGATCTGGAGCGGTGAGCAATGGTGAGTTTGTTCGGTGACCAATGGTGAGTGAGCACTTCGAGGGCTACGCCCCTGGTTCTCGATGGCCGATCTTTTTCAGAACGGCGCTCAAAGTGTCGTCGCTATAGCGCTTTTTGCCCTTGTTGCTCATGATCGATTTCAAGGTATCCGGTCCAACGCCCAGCCGCTTTGCGGCATCTGGTATGGTTAGTAGTTCCTCTGATTCCATCCAACGTCGAACTTCCGCCCGATATCCCCGACGAGCTTGCGGTTTCTCTTGGATAGATGGGGCGTTTTCCACTTTCGGTGAGGTGCCGTAGCCGGTTCCACCCGTTTGCAGCGACTCCAGCGCCGCGCCCTTCTTTGCAGTAGCGTCTACGCTTGCTGTTAAGTTCCCCCTTCGAAGTGCCGTACGAATGGAATTATCAAGCTTGATCCAGAATTTCCTGCGGAACTTCCAATCATTCGAGAGTTTTTGGCTCAACTCTTTCGGAGCGTAATCTGACCATGCCCTAAGGGTCTCATGGGTTACCCACGTGGGTAACCACGCCTCCCGGAAGGCGAGATGTCTGTCCGGATGCCGGAACGAAGCGGGTGGATTCGCTCTTTCAGCGAGAAGCGCAAGCGCAACAGCAAATTCCCTGAAAAGTCCGAGGAGTTCGAAGCCAATCGGAGTTTCCCCGATTGCGTCCCGCAGATCCTTCCGAAGCTTTTCCACATCGGCCTTAAATTGAGCCGTCTCGAACCGTTGCTGAACGTCGTCCGGGATCTCAAAGCCATTCGCTCCCTGTCCCTCGTCAGAATGTTCGGCGTCGTTGATGTCCATCGCTCCCTCAGCGGTTCCCTGGGGTAGATTAGCCGCCACTGGGCAGGGTCCCCAGCCTTCGGCCCGGTGGATCAGACAGGACCTAGGCGGCCATTCCCATCTTAACAATCAAGGTCCCTTCGCTATGCGCTACAATGCTGCGCGGGTGATTATGGCCGATTTGTACCTGGATGATATCGAAGATCAGCGGGCGTACACGGACGAGATGATCCTTCATGACGTTCGGGCAACAGTAAAAGCAGGCCTTCGCGAAGGGCCGACACTCGATTACAAAGCTGATGTCTCCGAGAAGGACAATTGGCCCGAGGCAGCGGTAGCGTTTGCAAATACCTTTGGAGGGCTGATCATTTTCGGCGTGGAAGGAAAAGGCGATCAACCACGTAGGTTGACAGGTTTTGACCCGAAAGGCGTGGAGATCAAGACTAAGCTAGGGAGCACGCTTCTCTCTCGAATTCAACCGCGTCCGGATTTTCAGATCCGGGTTGTGGCGTTCGACGAAGATCCCACTAAGGAAATAGCGATCTTGAGGCTTTCAGAAGGCTTCCAGCCGCCATATATGCACTCGAAGGGTGACGAGCCCCGAATATACGTGCGTGTCGGGGCGCAGAAGACTGAGGCTGACTAGTTCGAGAAACGGGTTGACGCCAAATCGCAAGCCGCGTCGTTCTTTACCGAGCTGACAGACCCGAAGTTCCCAACTTCGCGTAAACGAATCCGGTGAAAATCGACAGAGCCCACATTGGTACCGGTTTCTACTAGCACCTGATGGCAGCCGCGCCGCTCGACGGCTGACTTTGGCGATTGAGCACCAGTTCACACAGTGTATCGAGCAGGTTTTCGGCTATCGCCAGGGGGAAGGACCAGTGATTCGCAATCAGGCAATGAGCATATTTCCCCGTGGGGCTGGCGATCTTCTGGAACATCGGTTCGGTGTAACGGCCAAAGGTACTCTCGGATTTGTTAGCCGTGCTTGCATTCGAACCAACACGGGTGACTATTTCGTACCAGTGCACTTCTGTTGGGACCTCGTCGCATTCCTTTGTGCTGGGGCGCTCTTCTACGAAAGGGCTCATTATTACGGGAGCTGTTTGCTTAATGCCGCTTTGGTGATTCCGGACGGGCAGCTCTATCCGGGGATGCCCTCTCGCAATCAGCAAAACCAAGGTTCAGCCCTGTTTGAACCGCAGTTGGACCGCATCCAAGCGAACGGCACTACCCAGATTACTGTACTTCCCCACCGCATAACCGCTGGGCGTCTGCAAACGGCGCTAGAAGACGTCGTGAATGATCTCATGCGGACGTCCGGAAGTGTTCTGGCTGCCAAATTCAGCACGAGCACTCGATGGCTCATTGAGGACGCATTGGAGCGCTATGCCTCGGGACCGAGGTCCGGCTAAGCCGGTCCCGGTGGCTCCAGGTATGCCCAATAGTATGCCCACGCCATGCTTAGAAGCGCTTCTAACGATCTCTAGCGGATACCGGGAAGTGCTTGAAATTCAATATCCTTAGAAATCCTCAGTGATGCAGCAAAATGTTGATTCCACGTGGGGCATTGGCTTCGAACCAGTAGGTCGGGAGTTCGAGTCTCTCCGGGCGCGCCAGAAAGCAAAGCACTTACGCTTCAGTTGATCTTGCCGAATCCCGGCTTGACAGCCATTTTGACAGCCACGGGATTGAAAACGGCGTCCGTCTGCCGCGCGGTTTCACGCTTCATCTCGTCAAGCACATGGCCGCAGGTGTTCATCGTAACGCCGATCGAGGAGTGGCCCAAATCTCGTCTGGCCCCCTCTGGCCCCCTCAAAAGCCGATCACCTGAACTTCAGCCAGTTGCAGAAAGTCCGTGCCGCTGAGTTGCACGCGTACATACCGCCCCGGCGCGCCAGGTACGGCAATGTTGGTGCTTGGATTGGGCGCCACCGTCTGGTGGCTGCTCCAGGTGCCGGCCCGGTTCTGGAGCGTGGTTGGCGTATCGCTGGGACTGAATGGCGTGTTGGAAACAAAAACCCAGTAGTCTCCCAAACGGTTGCCGCAACAGTCCGTCCGGTTCCAAACCACCACCGAATTCACCGTTGCGGAGGCTCCCAGATCCACCTCCCACCACGCGTTCGCGTCTGCATTGGTGACCGCGACCGAACCATCGCTGAGAACTCCGTCGGTGTTGCCATCCACCGCCTTGCCCGCTGTGGAGTACGGGGCATAGGTACTGCTTTGGGTCGCCGCCTGGTTGAGCGCCAGATTCCCGCCCGCGGCAACGATGGTCGTGGGGTCGGTCGCCGTGTCGTTACTGGTGTTGGTCTCGCCGCCGCCCGATACCACGGCCGTGTTGGTCACGCTGGCGGGGGCATTGCTCGCCACGCTCACCGTCAGTGTGATGGTTTCGTAGCTGCCACCCGAGGCCAGGACGCTGCTGCGCGTACAAGTTCCCGCGGGCTGAGTGCAGGTCCAGTTGGTGCCGAGCATCGACGTGGCTGTCAGGCCCGCCGGCGGCAGTGTTTCGGTCACCGTCACCGTGCCGCTGGTCGGCCCCGTCCCCACGTTGCTGACTGTAATGGTATAGGTGCCGGTCAGCCCTTGCGTAAAGTTCCCGGTGTGTGTCTTGGTAATCGTCAGATCCGGCACGACCGTCGAGATCACGATATTCGTGTTGGCGCCGAGAGACCCCGCCGCGCCAGGGGATGCCAAGGTCAGGGTTGCCGCAATACCGCCTGTATTATTGATGGTTCCCCCATTGAGAGTCAGAGCTCCGGTCGAGCTGTAGTCAAGATGCGCGCTACTCTGCCCCGCACCGACGAGGTATGTGAAGGTCAAGACGGAGGTGCCGGTTCCGGAGGCGTAGCTGGCGATGCCGCCGGAGTTCAGCGCGAGTTGCGGAGTACCGGTGACCGTAACCGTTCCACTGAAGCTCACCTGAATGGAGATTAACGTACCGGCGCCATAAGTCCCGTTGGCCGTCGAGGACGTCACATTGGTCACGGTTGCGATAGGCGCGCAAGTGGGGTATTTGAACGAGCCGATGCGGGTGTGCCAGATACCGGCGGAGCCGCTGGCCTGGCTGTCGAAGTATTCGTTGGCATACCAGAAGGTGCAATCGTCGGTGGGGTCGACGCTCATGGACGTGTAATCGCCCCAGCGTTGACAGGCGGCGCCGCCGCAAGTGTTTGTCTGCGAGCCGGCGCCGGCTATGAGTTGCAGTTCGGATTGCGGCAACTGGTTGAGCGTATCTCCCACCAGCCGGCCGGAGTAGGCGATGCTCGGGAAGTTCGGAACGGCGCCGTTGGAGGTGCTGTAGCCGAGGGCGGCGTTGCCCTGGCTGTCGGCGGCGATGCTGCCCATCCAGCGGTAGAGAGTATTATCCGGTGTATAGATTTGCTGCTGAACGGGTGCCGTGGCGATGGTGCCGCCCGTGACATCGAGCTGCGCCCACTGAGGGGCGACGGTCCCGCTGGCCGAAGGGACCGAGTGCACGACCCACAGCGATTCCGTGCTGCCCACTTTGCGATATTGCACCCTTTGCATGAGGCGGTCGATAAGGCTATCGATGCGGTTGGACGTATTGGGCTGTGGAATGATGTCGCCAGAAGTAGAGCCATAGGATGCCTCGCTCACCACCACCGGAGTGCTCAATGTGCCGCCCTGGCAGTTTGCTCCCGGCGTAAGCTTGCGCACCTCGAACGCAAACGCAGTTTCGGATTCCGACACAAAGTAATTGGGCGTTCCGGCCGGAGGCATGGAGCCCGCCGCAACGCCGAGCAAGTTGCTGGGGATCATCGTGAAGGGGTCGCTCGTATTATTCAGATAGAACAGCGTCCACCGCAGCGCTGCGCCAGACTCCAGATCGCTGCGGTTGAGTGACGCCGCTATGGTTCCCGCAAAGTTGCCCGAGGGCATGGTGAACTCGTTCGACGACATGTAGATGCAGCCGTCGTTCCAGATGCCGAACTTGGGATAGTCGTTGAGGGTCCCCACCGGAGGCAGCCCCGTGCCGCCGGGGTCCATCCGTAAGCCATACAGCCACCACCCGCCAGCGACCGGATCGCTGGATTTCGAGACCGCAATGCACTCGTAAAACGGCGACACCGGGTTTCCGCTGCCGTTGACCGGAAAAGCAAACCAGGTCAGAAACCAGCGATCCGCCAATTGATCGTGGAGCGCTACCGTGTCGCCGTAGGAGTTGCCGTCGCAGGAACCCGCCCCGCTTCCGCTGAACAAACTATTCTCGGTGAACGCCGTGATCAGCGTGCCGGTCTTGCTGTAGATGCCAATGGCTTCGTTGACCGCCTCTATGTAGTGGTTGGGACCGACATCGCCATTTGTGTCCGGTGGCCAGCCCGCCCCGGCCTGCCCACCTGTAACGCTCGTATTGAAACTCAAACCTGCAAAGTTCTGAGCCGGGCTGGGCATCGCAGCCAGTGGGGTGTTGATGGCTGCCTGAGCGACTGCGCCGGTGGGCTTTCGGCGCGGCGGTTCTGGGAACTCATCAAGTTGCGGCCTCGGCCCGGTCGGAAGGTTGTTATTCACCTGGGGCAAGTTCCGCAGATCGATTCTGAGCTCGACGGGGGTGACCGCCGGCATGGGCACCCCGGAAACGCTGCCGGTCTGGCCGGCAAGCGCTCCCGCGGAGAGGAGAGCCACGGCCACGAGCGTGGCCAATCTGCGGGTGCGGCTTAGGTTTGAAAATACTTTCGCCCTCGCGGACAACTCCCGGTACATCGGCATGTGGCCCCCGAAAGAGATTAGAATACACGCGAAGCGGTGTGGAATACAAGACACCCACGTCGAAATACCTGGCCGGCGGTTGCCGCCGGCACGTACTCCAGCCACCGATCTCGTTTAATTTCGGTAGTTTGACAAGGAAGCCCCCGAAGCCGCGTGCATCGCGGCTTTTTCGATCACCTGGTTTGGAAACAGTTTGCATTGCACTCAGCCGGCACAACTGGGTCCCGTGGCCACCGAAGAAGCTGATTCCTGTGGGGCCAGCCGTTCCCTGTGCCCGATCTTGTGCCGACCCCCCTGCATTGAAGCGTTGGCGGACCGTATCGAGGAATGCTCTCAGGTCCTGGGATTCGCCTGGGTGCCCGAAAAAGATGATTCGAACGTGCTCACTCTCCTATTGCGAGAGGCCCGTTTCTGCCGTGTGCGACACTGCCCCGTCTGCCAGTGGCGGCGGTATTGATGTGGATCGCTCGCTTCCTTGCGGCTGCCCCTGCCGTACTTGTACAGCACCCGAAGCCCCGGTTCAATTTTCTCACGTTGACACNNCATGGGACCGTCTGGGAAAGTGAAAAGAATTCGGACGGGTGCTGGGGCGGATTTGATCGGTCGAAGTCACGCGTACCGAAAATGGTAAGGAAGAGTTCGAGTCTCTCCGGGCGCGCCATTACCGCAGCAGCCGCGGGTCAATGCCGTGGCGGTGGACGCGAAGGATTCGGACCTGGGCGCCCTCTCGATGCCGCGGGTTGATCAGCACGTTCCAGGTCTCCGGCACGATCACGGAAGGGACCCGGAACAGGGCGGTCCGGCCGGACCGGAGCCATTCATCACCGGCACGTCGCGTCGCTTCCAGATCCGTCTGCCAGTTCCGGCCCAGAGCATCTAAATCGACGTTTTCCGTGGAAACGTCATCCGGCGCTTCGATTTCCCGATATTGAAGCGGATCCGGGAGGTCGTCTGATTCGATCTCGATGTGGACCAGCACTTCGACCAGCGAGGTGGCCGGATTCGGTGCGCAATAGACGACCCGTGATCCTTGTGTGTGCCATCGGCCGGGTGCCAATAATCCGCCGGTGCCATCCAGTTCCGGATGGACACTGATTCGCCACAGGATCACGCCAAGATGCCGTATTCGAACTGGAGGATCATCTCTTCGACGAGGCGTGCGCCGGCCTCCGTCGCCAGCATCTCAATCGGTGTTTTGCCGTCGAAGCGGCGCTTCGGTCTCCGCAGCCACCGCCAGGCTTTTCCCGGATCGCCGAACGCCCGCTCGGCCATGGTCGTGATCCGGACTACGCGCACCGCCTTGTCCGATTCCTCCTTGGAAAGCGCCTGGTGCTTAGCCACCCTGTGCGCCAGGGTCCTCCGTGGGACGATCAATTGATACACCTCGGCATCGGACAGCCCTCCGCGCACCAACGACTGGATCGCGGCAGTGGGAAGCCGCTTGTCAACCAGGGAAGCCAAATCCTCGCCGGATCGAATCCGAGACACGCCGAGCTTCCAGCCCATTCGGGAGTAAAAGGCTTCGGGCGGCATTGGTTCAGCGGCTTTGTTCAACTCGGCCATTCGCAAAACCTCCGTGGCAATCTGCCTACATTATACGGGCAATTTGCATGCGCGGGCAAATCCCAGGACTTCACTTCCTCGGCGTCATCCTCCAGGGACACAGGATGGCCGGACGGGACAGGACCGGGCAGGACTCAATAGCTGGGCACTTCCAGCTTCAGATCGCCAATCATCTGGAAGTGCTTGCGATTCTTGGTCGCAAGCGTGAGCCCTTCCTCGAGGGCGGTCGCGGCGATCAAGGAGTCGAGCGTCTGCAATCCATGCGAGCGCGCGTAGGTCTTCATGAGGTAGTACGCCCGGCGAGCGATGTCCTCGTTCGGCGGGATCGCGCGGTATCCGCTCAGTACAAGATCGAGATCGGTGGTTTCGCGCTGCGTGCGGGCGCCGGCAAGGAGTTCGAGGCAGGTGATCGCGGAGATGGACCACGCACCGGCGAGGCTGTCGAGGTAGTCCGCCGCTGTTATGCTTCCCCCCTGCTGGTTCAGTAGCGTGGCCGGCGGATGCGGTCTTCGTACGTTACGCCGTCAGGGATATCGTCGCGGTCGGCCCACATGCCGAAGATCGGCGAATCCCGGACGGACTTGGGCTTCTTTGGTGAGGCTTCCGCGGGCACATGGACTTCGACTCTCGTGCCTTCGGTGAGCTGCACACCCTCCAGCGGCTTGAAGACGCCGTTCTCATACGTGGCGGGAATCGTCATGGTTGCCTACTTCTCTATCCCCAATTGTAGCGTAGGTCGCCCGGCATTGCGCGGCGACGCTCCTGAGAAGTCATTTCTCCGGCGGGCCGCCGATTTCGGAGCCGGCTTCTTTGTTTTTCTGGCCGGGCGAGGCATGGCGATGCTCGTCACCACAGCACGGGCAGCCTCAGACCAGGAGTCGCCGGGCAAAAAAATCCCGATCCAATACAGCGTGTCCGCAAAGACGAGCTTCACCGTTTCGGCGTTCCATACACGTAATGGTCGATTTGGTCCGAGAGATCCTTCGGGATTCTACGCAACTCTTCTTCGGGAATCATACGCCCGAGGCGTTGCGCGATTCTGGCGATCTCCGGCATTCGAGACTTCGGAGCCGGTTTTCTGCCGGAAGGCGCGGTCTTTGTTTTTCCAGTCGGGCGTGCCATAGCAATTCAAGCATACCAAGGTGGCCACCTGCTCCTCACATCATCGGCCACGCGAACGACACCCACGAGTCGGGATGCGCCTCGCTCCAACTGCACAGCGGGACGGGGGCCAGCCAATCCATGCCCGGGTCGCCTCCGATGGGCGCTCCGGGCGGGGCGTCGGGAGCCGGCATCACGCGCATCGGATCGGCGGGCCGCTCCAGGAAACGCTTGATGTCGGCGGCCAGCAGGGTATGCTGCGCCTGCTCGCCTTCACCCGCGACGGTTTCGGCCCGCAGGCGCGCGGCCAGCTTCCCCAGCTTGAAAAATGCGACGGCACGGACCTGCCCGTTGGGCGCCCCAGTGGCCAGCCACATCATGCGATCCACGAGAACGCGCTCCTCGGCGCGCCGGATCTCCGCTTCGTAGGGTGAAGCCACGGGCGCGTCCGACGGTCACGTCGGCGGCGACCGTCGCCGGACTGAGCGGATCGAATCCATCGCCGGTGGTGCGCGGGAACAGCTCGCGATGGCGGCCGAACCCCGGCGGGCGCGGCGGAATCGCATCGAGAACCTTCTTGGGCACCGCCAGCTCCGAGGGCTTCAACGTACTGGCCAGCGCATCCAGGGCCTTGCGCTGGTTGGCGGCCGTCTCCCACTTCACGGGCGTGCGCCCATCGCCGCGCATGCCGTAGATGTAATCGATGCCCGCCACCATGGACGCGGCGGATTCCACCGAGTAGCGGTGATACATAAAGATGGGGACCAGCGGCTCTTCGATTGTAGCCATGGGGGCGCCGTTGCGGATGGTGCGCTCGCCGATGCGGTTGAGGGCGGCGCGCCGGATCTTCATGATGCGGTTCAGCTCATCTGCCTGGTTCACGCCGTTCGACCACTGATCCACGCGCGGGTGGCTCTCGGTATCCTGGTTCGTCATGTAGATCAGATCCTTGGCCCAGGCGTCGTCCAGGATCTTGGAGAGCGCGGCGGGCTCGTCGCCGTGGGGCAGCACGCGGTAGCCGTAGTTGATGGCCACTTTGTCCCATTCGCCGATCCGCGCCGGGTAGGCCTCGGTGAGGTCGATGGCGCCGTCGTCCTTGAGTTTCTCCTGAGGGTGCGGATAGTCCATCACCGAGATCCAGCCCTGGGTACTGTCGTAGTAGTTGTGGCCCAGGCCGAGGGTGTGGCCCACTTCGTGCGCCGCGAGCTGGCGGATGCGCGCCAGGGCGGTCTGGTACAGCAGGTCGGGCTTTTCGTTGCCGGTGGTGTACGGGGAGAGCAGCCCTTCGAAGATGAGGTAGTCCTGACGGTCGCGGAGGGAGCCGAGCGTGACGGTGCCTTTGATGATTTCGCCGGTGCGCGGATCGGCGACGGAGCCGCCGGTGCTCCATCCGCGGGTGGAACGATGCACCCAGTTGATCATGTTGTAGCGGATGTCCATGGGATCGACGCCATCGGGGAGGACCGCGACCTTGAAGGCGTTGCGGAAGCCGGCGGCTTCGAACGCCTGGTTCCACCAGCTCGCTCCTTCGATGAGCGCCCGCTTGACGTCCTCGGGGGCGCCGGGATCGACCCAGTATTCGATGGGCTTCACGGGCTCGCTGATAGCCGCATTGGGATCCTTCTTCTCCAGGCGGTGGCGGCGGATGTAGCGCTGCACCATGGGCTCGCCGATGGGCACGCTGTAATCGACGAAGCTGAGGCCGCCGTAGCCGGCGCGCGGGTCGTCATAGCGCGGCTCAAAGCCGGGGCCGGGAAGCTCGACCAGCGAATAATGTTCGCGCAGGGTCACGGCCTCGGCGGTGGGGGTGACGCTGGCCACGGTTCCCGAGAAGAGGCCGCCGCCGAAGCCGCCGCGGCCGCCACGTCCGGCGCCGGCCGCGGCTGCACCGGCCACTACTGGAGTGGGGACCACGATGGCCGGCGGTCCCTGGGACGGGCCGCCTGCTCCGCCGCCGCGGCCGCCGGTAGCTTCGTTGGCGAAGGTCAGGGTGACTTCGACCTCGGTGTTCTTGGGGAACGCCTTGGTGCGCGGCAGGTAGACGGCGCTGCGCGTGCGATCGACGCGGTAAGGGCCGGGCTGGAGCGCGTTGCCGGCGCCGTCACCATCGCGGAGCACGAAATCGGTGGCATCCACCAGCACACGGCCGTTGCTCTCGGCGGCCACGGTGAAGCCCCAGAGAATCGACTTGGCGAACGAATCGGCCACGGAGCGCTGCTCCGCGGGATTGGCGCTGGAGGAACGGAACGATTCGTTGGGCTGCACCATCAAGACCCGCGGGCCGACGCGCTGGAAGGAGACCAGCCGCCCGCCGCCCTCGCGCCCGCGGTCGAGCCCGATATCGTTCGATCCGAGGCCGGCCGCCAGTCCGGTGGCGTAGAGGAAGTCGCTATCGAAGCGCGGGATTTCGAGGAACAGGTTGCCGGTGCGCTCATCCCAGTAGAGCGGGAAAAGGCCGTCCAGCTTCTGCATGCCGGCGGTGCGCTGCTCGATGGTGGGGGGAGGGCCGCCGGCTTGCGCGCCGCCGCCACCCCCGCGTCCTCCGGCCTGCTGGGCGAAGAGGGAAGAGCAGAGGAGGGTGAAGGAGACAACCGTTGCGTATCGAATAGAAGCTCGTGGCATAGGGTCCATTGTATAGCGGCTGGCTGCGCGTTGGTCACGGCTGCGCATTGCGGGAAGACATGCCACGGGTGACAGTGGTGACGGTTTTGGAGGCGTTTCCGCACGCATTCTTTTGATGCCAGGTAAACTATTTGTTTCCTGTTGGTTACAGAGGAGCGCGAAAATCGGGTGACAGTTTTTGAGGGTTTTTTTCGAGCCAACTGTCACCCGGTTTTGGCTGGGTTGGCCGCTGGAGCCGGGTGACGCGTGCAGCAGGGTGTCCGTGTGGGGCATTTTTGGGACGCCACCCGTCACACGGTCTGTCTGGCGGCGCGTTGGTGATGCGAGGCGCAATTCTTCCTCCCAATTTAATTGCAGCACACCGATTGGGGCGAATTCGCGGGCGAGTCCGGTGTATTTTCGGCAAAGTACTGATTCGATTGGGATTGCGATTTTGAAAAAAAGGGCAGAAGGGCTGTGACTCGCGAAATCGGGGAAACGGGTTTTTGGGGGCACTTGGCGTAAATAACAGACAACAAAGGGTTTGGCGGATGTGTCTAGCGCCTGCCCGACAAAATTGGCCTGGTCGTGGGCCAGGTCATGCCGACGAACCCGGCCGCCGCCGTCCGCGGGCCGAAGCACGTCTTAAGTTGCGCTAACTCGTTGATTGACACAGCCCAGCACTGGAGGCCTGGTGGCGAGCACGACTTTCGAGACCTGCGGTGTTGAAGCAGTGCTCCAGTTCCGCTAGCGAGTGTGATGTCCAGGAAATGACTGGACAGCTAATTCGTTCGTTTTCGGGTCCGTGGACTGGTGCATCCGGGCTGGATCTTCTCAAAGTCCGGCGGCATCGAGATTTCCCGGTAATGGATTCGACGGTGGCAGTCCACACGAAGTTTCGATACAATCGGCGAAAGGAAACTCGCGAAAAAATACGTTTTCGTAAGAAAGATGCTCCCATGGCTTTCCGGGTTTTTGTCAGCTATAGCCATCTCGACAGTGTGCGCTTTGCGGAACTCCTGTGTTTCCTGGAACCCACCGCGAAAGCCAATGGCTTTGAGGTCTCTTACGATCACCACGACATCGCGCCCGGAGAGGCGTGGGACCATAAAATCCGCAATTGCATCGCTCAAAGCCAGGCGGTCATCGTGCTGGTATCGCAGCGGCTGCTGCATTCGGACTACATCGCCAAGACCGAACTGCCGCTGATCATCCAATACCATAAGCAGCAGCGCCTGGGATTGTTCTGGGTACCGATCGGCGACAGCACCTTCGAATATACCGAGCTCAAAGACTACCAGTGCGGCGCGGGCGATCCGAGCCAACCGCTGGATGGCCTGGCCGAGCCGGATCGCAATCGGGTGTGGAAGGAACTTTGCCGCAAACTGGCCGAGTATGGCCGGAAGATGGCGCCTCAGCCTCCGGGCAGCCCGGCGCCGAAGGTCTACCTTTCGGCGCCATCGCCGGAAGAATCTCTACAGGCGGCGCATCAGCGCCTCACCAAGGAGTTACAGGATTACGGCTATGCCGTCGTCCCGCGCGATCCGTTGCCCGCCCGCTGGAGCGGCGCCGAGCCGGTAATCGAGGATTCGCTGCGCGGCGCCGAGTTGATGGTCGCGCTCATCGGCTCGGACTTTCCGCCGCTGGCCCAGGGCTACAATCGGCGTCCCGGCGCGGCGCTGGTAGAACTCGAGGACGCGATCGCCCACAAGCACTCGGTTCGCCGCCTGCTCTGGGTGCCCGCCGAAATGGCGCGCGAGGAGGAATCCGCGCGCTTTGCCGACGAGATTCGCAAGTACTCGCGCCTTCAGCCCGGATATGAATGGCGCGAAAGCCACCTGCAAGATTTTATTCAAGACGTGCACGCCATCCTCGACCGCCAGCGCGCCGAGGCGGCGGCGCCCAAGGGCCCGCCCACGCTGTACATGATTTGCGGCCAGGGCGACCACCCGGCTCACAGCAATCCGGCGTGCGCGCGCAAGGTGGTGGAGATCAAGAATTACCTCGAGGAGCAAAAGCGAAAGTACTCCGTGCTGCTTCCTCCAGTTTCCACCGCCGCGCTCGACGACGTGGTCGAATCGGAGGCCTTTATCTTCTACTGGGGCGAGGGCGATGCGCTGGATTACTTCTGGAATAACCTGCTGGTGTTTCAGAAGGCCGTCGGCAAGCGCGCGGCCGGCGGAAAGTCGTTTCGCGCCAAAGTGCTGTATCTGACCGATCCCAAGTTGCAATATAAGTCGTGCTACCCCAAGAACCTGTTCGCCGTCATCGAGCAGTACGGGGACGCCGCGTTTGAGCCGCGTGCGCTCGACCCCTATTTGTAAGATGGAGAAGCCGAAGCCATGATCGCCTTCGATCCCAGCCTGATGGAGGCTACCGGCAACCCCTACCTCGGATTGCGTCCGTTTCGGCCGGAACACGCCAATCTGTATTTCGGGAGGGAGGAACAGGTAGCCGAGATGCTGGGCTGCCTGGAACGCGGGCGCTTTCTGGCGCTGGTGGGCGAGTCGGGAGTGGGCAAGTCGTCGCTGGTGGCCGCCGGGCTGTTTCCGGAGCTGATGCGCGGCGCGGTGGGAGCGCGCTATCGCAAATGGACGACCGTCCGCTTCCAGCCGGGGCTTCGTCCCATGCACGGTCTGGCGGCGGCGGTTTCGCGCGCGGCGGGGAATGCGGAGGGAGCTGCGGCGCTGGAGTCCTCACTCTTCCTCAGCAGCCTGGGACTGACCCAGGAGATCCGCCGTCTGGGCTGGTGCCAACACTCCAATGTGCTCCTCTTCTGCGATCAGTTCGAAGAGATCTTCGGATTTCTGGACGATCAACCCACTCCGGCGGCTCGCCACGAGGCGGCGCTGTACGTGCGCGAGCTGCTGGAAGCCTGCCAGGCTCCCGGCGACCCCATCTACCTGCTGCTTACGATGCGCAGCGAATACCTGGGCCGCACCATCGAATTCAGCGGGCTGCCCGAAGCGTTGAACGGCGGCCAGTACCTGGTGCCGCAACTCACGCGGCAACAGTTGCGCGAAGCCATCATCGGGCCAGCGGCGGTGCGCGGGGCAAGCGTGGCCGAACCGCTGGTACAGCGGCTGCTCAACGAAGCTTCGAAGCCGGGAAATCTGCTTCCGGTTTTGCAGCACGCGCTGATGCGCACCTGGCTGCGCGCCGAACGGCGCACCATGCGGGCCGGCGAATCGGAGATAGTGCTGCTGCCGGAAGACTATGCCGGCGGCGTCGATTCGGCGCTCCAGGAGCACGCCGACGAGGTATTCGGGAATCTCACCCCGGACAAGAAGAAGGGGCGTCCCCATAGGCTGGCTCGCCTGGTGTTTCAAGCCATCACCGTAAAGGACCTGGCGGGTTTGACCCGTCGGCGGCGCACGCCGGCGAAGACTCTGCGCGAGATCACCGGCGCCAGTTTGGAGGAGCTCCGCGCAGTTATTGAGCCGTTCGCCCACCCCGATACCGGCATTCTCTCGCTGCAGCCCGAGGGCGAACTCAACGATGCCACTATGGTGGATTTGACGCACGAGAGCGTGAGCTGGAAGTGGCCGACGCTGCTCTCCTGGATCGAGCAGGAATCGCGCGACCAGTATATCTTCCGCGACGCGCAGCAGGATGCAGCGCGGCAGCAAAAAGGGGAGGACACTCTGTGGCGCGGCGTGCAGTTGAAGGACGCGGCCAACTGGGCGCGCGAGCCGCACCACAATCATGCCTGGGCCGCGCGCTATCCCAGCCTTCCCGGCCAGAGCCTCGACACTGTACGCGACTTCATTGGCCTTAGCCAGGAGCGCGAGGATTGCGAGAACGCGCGGCAGCGGCGGCGGTTTCAGCAGGTGCTGGCGCTGCTGCTCGCCGCGGTAATCCTGATGGCTGTGGCGGGCGTGCTCTGGATCTCGCGCCGAACTGCTTACCGCAAACTGACGGAGTCCAAAGACGAGCTCCAGCAAGCTTACGCGAGGCTGGAGACCGCTAAAGAGGGTCTCCAACAGAAGACCGACGATCTAGCGCAGAAAAACCAGGAACTTGAGCAAAGTAGAAACGAGGCCAACGACAAGTCGACCAAACTCCAGGCCAGCGAAGCCGCTCTGCGCCGCAACAACGCCGCCCTGAACAGCACCACGCTACAGCTCCGGGGCACCATCAAAGACCGCGACACAGCGCTCACCCAGGTGAAAACCCAGACCGCCGAGCTCGACGCGACCAACAAACTGCTCTCCGTCCAGGCCGATGCGCTCCAGAAGTCCAACGACTCTCTCAACTTA
>OMOG01000778.1:45346-55055 GCA_900290305.1 Candidatus Sulfopaludibacter sp. SbA4 | reverse complement strand
CCAGCCGAAAGGGGACGTTTCTACTTTGCCGGGATGGGGACATTTCTACTTTGCCTTGACACTGTTGGTTTTACCGTTTGACAACGGTTTGCCAGAGTACGATAATTCTCGGCACATGGGTACCCCTTTGTTGAAAGCTTCTACGGCCCTTAGGCTCCTTTTTTCTACGGTTATAGGCCTTTTAATACTTTACGGCCATCCACTTAAAGGTCAGACTTTTCGTTCTCTGCCGGCAATGTCGTTCACCAAGCCTTTTGGAGGAGCCGATCCTCTTCCCCAGGTTTTGACGATTGCCAGCACCGGCGCGAATTTCAATTTCACCTTCGCCGCAACTACCAGCAGCGGTGGCAGTTGGCTTACTGTTTCGGCCGGTGGAGGCTGCGGCCTCTGCCCGACGCCGCAATCGGTCACCGCTACGGTAGCTGCAAACGTTGCATTGGCCCCGGGAAATTACAACGGCCAGATCACGGTCACGTCGCAATCCGGGGCGAATGTGGTCATGGTGCATGTTACTTTGACAGTCGCCGCGAACGCAAGTGCGTTCCTCGATAACCTGCCCGGCCAACTGAGTTTCTCCGTGAAAACCATGGCGACCTCCGTTACCAGTCAGGACATCCAGGTTCGCAACGGCGGGGCAGGTTCGCTCACCTGGACAGCAACCGCCAGTACCTCCGACGGCGGGAACTGGTTGACCATCTCCGCGGCGGGCGGAACGGCGCCCTCCCCCGTGACCGTGGCCGTCAACGTTTCCAATCTTCCCAGCGGCGGGCTGGTCCCCGGAACCTTTACAGGCCAACTGGTCTTCCAGGGCAACTCAACCAGCACCACCATTCCGGTGAGCGTCGTGGTGGGCGACAGCGTCTTTCGACAGATCAATCCGATCAGCTTCACCAAGCTGTTCGGCGGCGCTGACCCGTTACCCCAGACCTTGATGGTCGCCAGCACGGGCACCAATTTCAACTTTGAAGTGAGCTCTTCGAACGCGACCGGAGGCGCCTGGCTGGCGGCTTCGACGGGTGGGGGTTGCGGACTTTGTCCCACGCCGCAATCGGTCACGTCCACCGTAAACTCCAGCGTGGTGCTGGCCGTCGGAACCTACACGGGGCAGATCGTGATCACCGCCCAAGGCGGCACGCAGGACATTATCGTGCCGGTTACCCTGACCGTGGCGCCGGCCGGCTCGACTTTCTTAGACAATCTTCCCGGGCAAATGAGCTTTGCCCTGAAAACCAACGGCGCAGGCTTCACCAGCCAGGACGTGCAGGTTCGCAACGGCGGAGCGGGATCGCTGAATTGGACCTTGACCAAGAGCACGGCAGATGGCGGAAACTGGCTAACCGTGTCCACCTCCAGTGGAACCGCACCTTCAGTTGTCACGGTAGGAGTATCGCTAGCCAATCTTCCGGGTGGAGGACTGCTCCCCGGGACTTTCGTGGGTGAGCTGGTATTCCAAACGGCTGGCGACTCCGTCACCATTCCAGTAAGTGTGGTGGTGGGCGACAGTGTCTTCAGCCAGGTTAATGCAATTAACTTCAATAGGGTGTTCGGCGGGGCCGATCCACTGCCCCAGACTTTGACGATCCCAAGCACGGGGACCAATTTCAATTTAGTCGTTGCTTCGTCTACCGCCACCGGGGGAGATTGGCTGTCCGTAAGTACGGGAGGGGGATGCGGCCTATGTCCGACACCACAAACCTTGACCGTTACTATTAAATCGAGCCCCACGCTGGCAGTCGGAATTTACACAGGTCAGATCGTCGTCACCTCACAAGGCGGCGGCATGGCGATTACCGTGCCGGTAACACTGACGGTAAGTGCTGCTGGCGCAACCTATTTCGACAATCTTCCGGGCCAATTGACCTTTACTCTTCAAACCCGCGGCGCCACAATCACCAATCAGGATCTTGAGATCAGAAATGCCGGATCGGCAACTCTGAGTTGGACGGCAACAAGCAATACATCCGATGGAGGAAACTGGCTTACGCTGTCGGCATCGAGCGGGACGGCGCCTTCCGTTCTCAGCGTGGGTGTGACCGTGGCAAACCTGCCTGGCGGGGGCCTTCTCGCCGGAACTTTCATCGGCGAAGTGGTGTTGGACACCCCCGGGAACCGGGTGACGATTCCGGTGACTGTGATCGTAGGCGACAACATCTTCAACCAGGTAAATGGAATCGACTTCACCAAGCCGTTTGGCGGCTCCGATCCATTGCCCCAAACCCTCACAATCTCCAGTAAGGGAACCGCTTTCAACTTCGTGTCCGCCTCGTTCACCGCCACCGGCGGTAATTGGCTCACCATCGCTACAGGCGCAGGTTGCGGCCTTTGTACGACGCCGCAGACCATCACAGCGACTGTGAATGCCAGTCCGACCCTGGCCGCCGGCACTTACACGGGGGAGATCGTCGTTACTGCCCAGGGCGGCGGCATGGCGGTCACGATACCGGTTACTCTGACCGTGGGTGCTTCCGGGGGAACGTTCTTCGACAACCTTCCCGGTCAGGTGAGTTTCTCGATCGCGACGAACAGCGGCAATCCACCGGCCCAGACCATCCAGGTTGACAAGTTCGGAGGCGGCGCCTTGAACTGGACCGTCTCGCCTTCGACTTCCGATGCAGGCAATTGGCTGAGTGTCTCGCCGCTCGGCGGGACGACGCCCACGACGGTTACTGTCAGCGTCATTGCAGGCTCGCTTCCCAGCCAAGGGCTGGTTCCCGGAACCTTCACCGGCAACTTGGTCTTCCAGACCGCTGGTAGCCGCGTCACCGTTCCCGTGAGTGTGACAGTGGGCGCGTCGGTCTTTGTCCAACTGGGCACACTCACTTTTTCGAAATCATTCGGCGGAGCCAACCCCTCTTCGCAGGCCGTGACTATTAACAGCACGGGCACTAACTTCAACTTTGTGACCAGTTCCTCCACCGGTAATGGCGGTAATTGGCTGTCTGTGACTACGGCGGGAGGCTGCGGACTGTGCCCCACACCTAGGGTTCTTACCGCCAGTATCACCGCCAGCCCAACGCTGGTGGGCGGAACCTATACCGGCCAGATCGTAGTCACGGCCCAGGGTGGCGGGATGGCGATGACCATCCCGGTCCTTCTGACCGTCTCGGCCAGTATTCCGGCCGCGCCCAGCCTCGTCTCGCCCGGCAATGGAGCAACGGGGGTATCCACGACCCCGACCCTCACCTGGACTTCTGTCACCGGCGCCGACTCTTATGATGTGTATCTCGGCACATCGTCCACTCCGCCCTTCGTGACCAACACGACTGCCACGAGTTTCGCAGCGCCAGCCCTAGTGTCGAACACCCAATACTCCTGGCGCGTCGTGGCGAAGAACTCGGCGGGCGCCACTACGTCCGTGACATTCTCCTTCACCACGCTGCCGGCGCCGAGTCCGGTCTCCATCGTCCCGGGCGGAGGGAGCGGGCTGACCCAGTCGTTCGTGCTCACCTTTACCGACCCCAGCGGATTTCAAAACCTCCACGTCGTGGATCTCCTCGTCAATCGGGTTCTGGACGGCCGGCAGGCGTGTTACATCGCTTTCGTGCCGGCCAGCGCCACCTCCGGTTCCGTCTTCCTCGTGGATGATGGGGGTGATGCCGGCGGCCCCTATGCCGGAATGGTTCTCCCAGGCTCCGGTACCGTCGCCAACAGCCAGTGTTCGATCAGCGGAACGGGCAGCTCCGTCAGCGGATCCGGGAACACCCTCACGTTGACGTTGGTCATCACGTTTGAAGCGGCCTTCACTGGGAACCGGGTCTTATATCTCTCCGCTCAGGATGTTGCCGGCAACAATTCGGGATGGTTTGACCTCGGCACCTGGAATGTGCCCGGCGCCACACCGGCCGGGACCTCCGTCACTGGCATGTCGCCATCGCGAAGTGACGGCAGCGGCCAGACCTATACGTTCAACTTTTTCGATTCCAACGGGTTTGCGGACATCGGAGTGATCAACGTTTTGATCAACAACGCGATCGATGGCCGGCAAGCTTGCTTCCTTGCGTTTGTTCCTTCCAGTGCCACGACCGGCTCTGTCTTCCTGGTGGACGATGCCGGCGACGCGGGCGGCCCCTTTGCCGGCGGGCTGACCTTACCCTCGAATGGCACTGCGTCAAACAGCCGCTGCACGATCAACGGCGCGGGGAGTTCGGTGACCGCCGGCGGTAATTCGCTGACGCTGACACTAGCGATTACCTTCACTCCGCTCTTCAATGGAAACCAGGTGTTCTTCCTGGCGGCGCGAAATGACGCCGCGCACGAGAACTCCGATTGGCAGCCGGTCGGCTCAGTCACCATACACTGAGTTTCCCGTAGCCAATGCCTGCCCAACGACCCGCGGCGGATACCCCGCGGCTCGTCCCTCATCGTGAAAAAATAATGCTTGACCCTGACGTTACGTCAGGCCCGAAGATGATTCTGGAAGGAAGCCTTGAGGAACGGCAGCGCTAACCGGATGTATCGTACGCAGGAGTTCGCCGAACTGGCGAGCGTCACCGTGCGCGCCCTGCATCACTACGATCGGCTCGACCTGCTGAAGCCCAGGCGCACGGATGCCGGTTATCGCCTGTATGGCGTCCGCGACCTGGAGCGGCTCGAGCAGATCGTGGCGCTGAAATTCCTCGGCCTTTCTTTGAAGCAGATCAAGGCCCTGCTGGAACGGGAGAAACTCGAACTGTCCGCCGCCCTGCGAATGCAGCGAAAGGTGCTCGAGCAGAGGCGGAGCCTCCTCGACCGGGCCATCCGCGCGATTCGGGAAGCCGAATCCGCGGTCAAGCCCGGCCGGCAGACCGACGCTGCGGTCCTGAAAAAAATCATCGAGGTGATCGAAATGCAAGACAACACCGATTGGATGCTGAAGTATCACACCCCCGAGGCCCGGCAAAAAGTCGAGGCCCGCCGTCAACTGTGGAGCCCGGAGCTGCAGGAGCGCGTCTCGAAGCAGTGGGCCGGCTTGATGGCTGAAGTAGAAACCGCTCTGGGAGAAGATCCCGCAGGCCCCCGCGTGCAGGCGCTCGCGGAACGTTGGATCAAGCTGGTGGAAGAGTTCACCGGCGGCGACCAGGAGATCGCCGCGGGCGTCCGCCGGCTCTACGCCGACCAGGCCAACTGGCCCGCCGGCTTCCAGCAGCAGGCCAAGCCCTTTATGAACCCTGAGGTGTGGACCTTGATGCAGAAGGCCATCGCCATCCGCAAGGCCTCGGCTACTTGATAATCTCCACTACTTAATAATCTCCACCACTTGGGACGCAGGCCTCCGCAAGTATCGGTTTGGCTCGCGCTCTTGCCTGGCCCCGTCCACAAAGAGATACGAAGGATTGCCCTTGAGCTTCACGTGCACGCTGCCGCGCGCGTCAATCTCGTTGGTGTCCTGGTTGTAGTCGATTTCGTCGGCGCGAATCGAAACCGCGGATGTTTCCAACTCGGCGTTGCCGCGCATCTGGTATACCGGCCCCTGCCGGCTGGTGTGGGCAGCTCGTACGGAGACATCCGCATTCACATCCGGATCCCCTGCCAGCAGCAGTGACCCAAAGACGACCGCAAGAATGAGAAGTCTGTTCACGCCTCAATTGTGGCACAGGCAACTTGTCCGCGCGAAGCCGGATTCCTGCCTGTGTGGTTCACGATTGTGGCACAGGCATTCCTGCCTGTGTGGTGCACAATTGTGGCACAGGCATCCTGCCTGTACGGTTCGACGGTATTGCCATGGGAACGGATGGAAGTTCCCGAAAGTTTGTGAACCACACAGCGATATCCACGTAGTCAATGAGCGCTGGTACTCGAAGGACCTTCAGATGATGGTGAAGACCGTCAACTCCGATCCGCGATTCGGAGTCACTACGTATGAGCTGACTGACATCGTGCAGGCCAACCCCGATGCCGCCATGTTCCAGGTCCCGCCAGGCTACGCAGTCACCGAGCCGGCCGGCCGCGGCGGCCGCGCAGGCAGGTAATTCATCCACTGACACGAAGGCCGCGGCCAGAGTAAATTCCCGCCGCGGCCATTGTGACTCCTGTCTCCTGACTTCTGACTCCTCGCCTAATTCGGCATCACTACCGTGTCGATCACGTGAATCACGCCGTTGGACTGGAACACATCGGCCTGCGTAACAGTGGCCATTCCGCCCTTCTCGTCGATCAGCATGATCTTGCCGCCGTGCACCTCGGCCCACAGTTTCCCGCCACTGACGGTCTTGATCTCTGCCTTTCCACCCGGAGCCGCCTTGCACATCTTCTTGATGTCCGCGGCGCTCCACCTGCCGGCCGCCACGTGATAAGTCAGAATCTTGGTCAGCATCTCTTTGTTCTCGGGCTTCACCAGCGTGTCGACCGTGCCGGGAGGCAACTTCGCGAATGCCTCGTTGGTGGGCGCGAACACCGTGAACGGTCCCGGTCCCTTCAGCGTATCCACCAGTCCCGCGGCCTTCACCGCCGCTACCAGCGTGGTGTGGTCGGCCGAGTTTACGGCGTTGTCCACGATGTCCTTCGTGGGAAACATCTCCTGCCCGCCGACAATCGGGTTCTTCGCGGCAAGCGCGATCGATGCGGCCGCAAGGGTGATTACAGACAGCGTCTTCCAGAGTCTCATTTTCTTGATTTCCTTTCGATTTTGTCGATTCGCTCGACGTTCATTTGATCATACGAGGTGCGCGCGAAATCGGATTCGGCGAGGGCGCCGGCGCGCTCGCGCTACTGGTGGCGGGACCCGGGCCCCGGGGCTTTCCGCGGCGCCGCCAACCCGAACGTTACGAAAATGCCGTTGATCCCGGTGAAAGGCAACCGGTTCGTCGATCCGGACGCAAACCTGTACCGTTCCGCGGCCTCGCCATCTCCGATCCCGACAAGCTCGAGATGCAAGGGCACAGGAACAGAGATTGACTGGCACTCTATCGGCAACATGACCACGGGCGTCTATCAGGACCCCATGTACGACACCACCAGGGAAGAGACTTCTGGATGCTGGCAAGCCATGTCCCGCCGCTACGGCCGTCATATCGCGGTGGCTTTCTTCGAGCTGTTCAACGAGCTGGCGCCGGGTATAACGGCTGGCGGCACATTCCACCCTGGACATACGGGGCCATCGGCTCAATAATTAAGGAGTACGAGATCCTGAACCCGCATTCGCCAAGGAGGAAGGAATATGGGGTTGCGAGCCGTACTGCCGAGCATCACCGTCCTGGCGGCGTCCCTGGCCGTTCTGGGCCAAACCGCCAAAACCGCGGACGAACCGCGCTACGATCCGGCCACCGTCGTCGATGAGATGGGTACCGTGGCGGACATCCGGGAGGTTCCCCGGGACAGCCCGTTGAATGGCGTTCATCTGTCCGTCAACCTGGATACGCAGACCATCGACAGCTACCTGGGACCATCCGCGTTCCTGAAAGAGATTAGCTGCACGATTACCAAAGGCGGCAGAGTGCAGATCATCGGCTCCAAGGTCAGGTTCAACGGCGGGTACGTCGTATTGGTTCGGGAAGTGCGTGAGGACAACTCGACGTGGTACCTGCGCGACCGGCAAGGCAACCCGTATTGGCCGCCAACGGACCGGCGCAAGACTTAGCAGCAGCTCATCCGGATCTCACCCGCAGCCGTTTCCGGAGGCCCGAAAGCCTCGGCCGGCGGAGTAACCGGGCCTTAGGTGACTCTTTGTGGGGCAGGCCATCGTTTTTTGTGGCCTGCCTTGCTGGACAGATTGCCCAGTCTTGGTGAGGCAGCCGTTTCCGCCTGCCAACCGTTCCAGTGGGGCAGCCAATCTTGGCTGCCGCCGGCGGCGCTCCCCGGGCCGCGCGGCCGCTCCCGCCAAGTTTCCCTTCCCATTTCGCACGACATTACTCGAAGGCCGATTTTCTCACGAATACAATCGGGGGAGCCAAAGCAAACGGGTCCCATGCCCACTTGGCAACTGATGTATGATTTCCTTGAATGAATACGCCCGCGCCGCCAACAATTCGCACCCACGCCATTCACAATCGCGAGGAACTGATCCAGGTCCTCGGCATCGCCTCCGAACTCGAGCACAACCTGATGTGCCAGTACCTCTTCGCTGCTTACTCCCTCAAACGCTATCCCGACGAGGGCCTCACCGAAGCCCAGCTCGACCAGGCCCGCGGCTGGGGCTCGCTCATCACGATGGTCGCGCGGCAGGAAATGGAACACCTCGGGCTGGTCATGAATCTTCGCTCGGCCATCGGCGCCCCGCCTTCTTTCAACCGCCCTAACTACCCGCAGCCCGTCACCCGCTACGGCAAGGCCGATATCGATTCCGTTCTCACGCGATTCAGCACCGCCACCATCGCGCGATTCCAGAAGTTCGAGCAGCCCCACCCGCTCCCGCCCGGTTTCTGCGCGATGACCGTCGACGAGGCGCGGCGCCATCGCGAGCAGGCCCGTGCATTGTGGCAGTCGGCCCCGGCCGTTCCGCGATCGCCGCTCGAACCCTTCGACTTCCATTTCGATTCCGTGCAGGGTCTCTACGAATCGGTGCGCCGCGCCTTCCGCGATCTTCCCGGCCTCTTCATCGGATCGCCCGAAGCGCAGATTTTCGGCGGTCCCGGCAGCCCCTACGCCGGCGACATGGACGACCTCAACCAGTACGACGTGGATCTCGTTCATGTCACGGACAAAGATTCCGCTCTCCAGGCCATCCACATCATTCTCGAACAGGGCGAAGGCATACAGGCGCCCCCGGATTACGTCGAACACACACACTACTGCAGCTTCACCCGCATCCTGAACGAAATGCGCGACGCCGGATTCGATGCGGCGCGGCCGGTGGTCGACAACCCGCTCACCACCCTCCACATGGATATCACCACACCCGGTGAAGTCAATCTGATCACCCATCCCGACACCCTGCAAGTCGCCGTCCTGTTCAATCGCTGCTATGAGCTGATGCTGGTGCTGCTGCTCTACCTGTACGGGAGCCGCGGCCGTTATCCGCAGCGCTCGCTCGAATTCACCAACGCCATTTTCTTTCCCCTGATGACCATGTTCGTGCGCCCGCTGGCCGAGACTCTGACCCAGCTTCCCGCCTTTGCGGACCGTCCCGGCAATGCCGGACCGGGTTTCGAGCTGCCTGGCGAGATCGTCGTCCTCTCCGACTTTCGCTATCTGTGGAACTCGATCGACGACCATTTCCGCAGCCTCGCGGACGATTTCGGACAATTGAACATCCTGCGCCAGCCGCACGATCATCCGCCCGCCATTGTGGAGCGCCTGCGCTACACCAGCGAAAACATGCGGCGGCTCTCCCTGGATTGGCACTCCCATTGGACCGATGTCGGCTACACATAGGACACCCCCGCCCGTATAGGACATTTATGTTGAAACTGCTCTTCGAAGGCTACTACCAGATGCGCATGGCGACCGATCCCGATCCGCCCGACGACCCGCGCGGCCTCAGCGGCTACACCTTTGCCCTCCCTGGAGAACCCGATTTGGATCACAAGCTGCACTTCCAGCCCGATGAGAAAGGCGCATATCAGCGCGTCTACGGTCTTCCGGGCGCGCCCGGCCCGCTGATCGGCGTTCAGGTGACCGACGCCATGGAAAACGGTGCGCAGCGGCCCGACCTCAAAGGCGCGCGCGTCCGCTTTGTGGACGCCGAGGTGGTGGAGCGCAACGGCGTGATCGTCCGCAACGACCTGTTTGTCATCGATCCTCTCCGCGTGCGCATCGAGCAGGCCGGCACCGGCTCGCCGCTGCTCGAGCGCGT
>OMOG01000778.1:0-45336 GCA_900290305.1 Candidatus Sulfopaludibacter sp. SbA4 | reverse complement strand
GAGCAGGCCGGCACCGGCTCGCCGCTGCTCGAGCGCGTCGATTATCTCTCCGGCGATCCTGACAAGCCGAACCTTCCCATCGTGGACGCAACCAAGGCGCAGATAGAGCGCCGCCAACTGCAAGGCGGCTTCATGGACGGTTCGTGGAAGGTCGCGCTGGCAACCGGCTTGCCGAGTCCGGACGATGCCGCTCTGCTGGCCAACCGGCGTGAGCGGCAGCGCCATCTGATCGAACTGCGCGACACCATCGACCGGCAACGCCAGCCGGGGGAATACCAGGGTCTGACGACGCGCATCGCCCAGCTCGACATTCTCAAAGAGTGGTGGGATCTCACGGCCCCTCCGGGCGCGGTGCCGCTCGACCGCCGCGCGCGCCAGTTGGCGCTGCTGGCGGACGGGTGGAACATCGACATCAATGGCCCGGTCCTGGCGAACGCGCTCGGCGCCGATGAGAAAAAGCTCTGGAACCTCAGTTTCTGGATGGGCGGGTGGGACGGCGACGCTCTCTGCGGATTCATTCAGGGCGAGCTGAACGTGCCCTTGCTGGCGCCTGATGCGTAATGAACGGCTGCTCGTCGGCGCCCTGGCGCTGATCGCAACCTATGCCTTCTTCTGCGAATACCTGCCGCCTTTCAAGCGGGTCCACCTGTGGTCTGACATCTCCGGTTATCACTATCCCCTCCAGAGGTACGCCTTCCAATCGCTTAAGGAAGGGCGATTCCCACTGTGGGATTCATCCATCTATTGTGGGATCACGTTCATAGGCAATGTGAATGCGGCGTTTCTGTATCCACCTACGTGGTTGATGTACGCCGCAGTTTGGAGGCTGCCAAGAATTCCGTTCAAGGCGTATGAAATATTCACATTCCTGCACGTATGGTTCGCATTCCTGCTGTGCTACATGTGGTTGCGAGGGAGAGGCGGAAAGCTGGCCGGCATTTTGGGCGCAGCAGCATTCGCCTTCACGGGCGACATGCTGTGGCAAACAGCGCACCCCGGCGTTCTCGGAGCGATGACCTGGATGCCGCTGGGATTCTGGGGAGTTGACGAGTCAGTGGAACGGCGAGATTGGCGCCCTTTGTGGAAGGTCGCCGCTGCATCGGCTTTATCCTTTCTTGCAGGCTATCCCGCAGCTTGGATCGTCAACTGTGTGATCTTCGTCGTCTACGCTCTCGGGAGTCGTCGCCACATTCGGGCGGCAACCGGCGTCTCGGTTGCGCTCCTCGCATCGGTGCCATTGTTCATCGTCCAACTCCTTCCTTCGATGGAAGCGAGATCCATGATGGTGCTCGAACCGAAGTATGGACACGAGGATTACGGATTGGGCGCCTTGTTGCGTTCCTTCTTCGTGCCGAATTGGTTTGATTTCAATCCCGGCCATGCCACGGATTTTGAACCCGGTGGCATGTATCTATACGTGGGACTTCCGGCGCTCTTCGCGATCGCATGGGCCGTTTGGCGTCACAAAGGTGGTGCCTACGTCCAGCCTGTGTTGGGGTTGGCCGTTGCTCTCCTGCTTGCTAACCCGCCAAAAGCCCTGGTCGATGCCGTCGAACGGGTTCCGGCACTCGACTATACCATGATGCCCTTTAACTTTTATTCCGCCGTTGCTGCCATGGCGGCTCTGATCACGGCTATCGGCTTGAACGATTTCTTTGAGAGCCGCGGAAATGGCGTAATGCCGGATTGGGCGCTGCTTTGTTCTGCTATAGCCCTCGCAGTGTGGTCTCTTGGTAAAGTCTGGATTTGGCATCGTGGCGGGTTGTTTGCAACCGGCGCACGGGCAACGTTGCAGACAGGCATTGCCCTTGTTCTCCTTGCGCTCTGCCTCTGGTGCTCCCGTCAGACCATCGGACGACGCAGCAGTCTCATGGTCGCCCTGGTGTTGTTCGCCGTGGGAACGGATTACATGGTCTTTGGTTCTGGCCGTTGGTTTAATGCTGTTCAAGGCGATGTCGATAAGCAACAGCCTCTGTATGGCATAGGCGGTATAGACGACGCCGGTTATCGTGCCATGCTGGAGAACCGGCATTACCGTGTGGTAACCGATGATTTAGCTGGGCTGCATCCGAGTGAGTATCGCTTGTTTGGGTTCGCAACGCCGGAAGGATTTGACCCTTTTCTTCCCGCGCAGTACAAGCAAGCGATTCAGCATTGGGTTCCGTTTCAGACCAATCGCGTGTTCTACACGGACGTACAAAACGACTCCATGCTCCAGACCTTCGGCGTGCGGTATGTCCTCGTAAGAAACGGGGTTGAGCATGACCCGGTGTTGGCCGCCAACCCGAACTTCAGGCTGATCGGCCGCAAAAAAAACATCTTCTGCCACGTCTACGAGTACTTGCACGCCCGGCCGCCCTATCGCTGGGAAGACGACCGTAGTGGTTCAGTCGAGCCAATCGCCTGGACTCCGGAACGGCGGGAATTCCTGCTGCGATCCGACCGAGGTGGCCGGTTTGTCGTGGTAGAGCAGTTCTTCCCCGGCTGGCGGGCGGCTGTTGACGGGCATCGGGTCGAGATTGAGCGATGGGGCGGTGCGTTCCAGGCGATCCGTCTCACCGCAGGTGAGCATCGTGTCAAATTCGAGTTCCGGCCTGTGAGCGTGCAACTCGGCGCAGCGGTGAGCATTCTTGCTGTGGCCGGTCTTCTTGTTCTCGTTCGGGTAGATTCACGATTGCGCTCCAAAGGCTGCTAGAATCCAATTCACGCATGCTTGGAGGATCGATGAGAAACATACTGTTGACGCTATTGGTTTCCGTTTGTGCGAGGCCACTGCTGGCCCAGGGCGCCCCGCCACAGCAGGCAGCGGACAAGCCCTACTCCATGGAGTATTACTACAAGGTGCAATGGGGGCACCAGCAGGAATTCCTGGACCTCTTCCTGAGGAACCACTACCCGCTGCTGCTGAAGAACGTGGAAAGCGGCCGCATGCTTTCGGTGAAAATCGAGCAGCCTGCGAACCACACGACCGAAGATGGGCGCTGGGACTACCGCGTTACGATTCGGTTCAAGAATTCGACAGTCGCGACCTCAGCCAACCCCGACGAAGAGCGCTTGATCAAGCAGCTCTGGCCGAACCAGGAGACGTACAAACGCGAGGAACAGCGGCGGTTCGAGATCTTGCTGGGTCACTGGGATCTTCCGGTGACCGATATCACACCCGCGAAAAAATAGGGCGCACGTCACTTCCATCCGTCCACGACGTACAGATCGGAAAGCACGCGGTAATACGAATAGGCGTACATCCTTCCATCCGGCGTAATGCAGATGGGCGAGATATTCGTGACCCCCACCGTGTCCTCCGGCTTGATTGTCCGCCAGACCTGGCGCTTTCCGCTGGCCAGTTCCAGGCGCGTAATCTTCACCGGCGGCTGGCCGCTGCCGGCCAGGTAGAGGTATCTTCCAGGGCGGAATGGAAGATCTCAGTTACTCGGTGCCAGCGTTCCGGTGTCATCGCTGCGGGCTAGATTGTACCGCAGCTCACAGCAGATGGTGGGGCTGGCCCAGGCCGAACCGGATGCGATCGATCTCTTGAAGAGGCTTGAGGAATTCGGGTTCGGTGAGGGGCCAGATCTGCGCGGGCTGCGCCGTGGAACCGGCTGCGAGCAGGAGGCAATTGACAGCCCGGCGGGCCGCTTCGTTGGCGCCTTCCATGGTAGCGAGGTCGGTGTATGTACGGACGTAGTCCGAGGCGAGGAACAGGTTCGGGATTTCGACCTGGGCTTCGGGACGGTATTGCAGGGAGCCGGCCGTGTTGATCAACAGCGGCTCCAGGTTGGTGGCCATCGTGGGGTTGGGAAACTGGACATCCGGGTCGAGGAACCAGGTCAGCAGATCGGCATCATCGAGTTGCATGCCGCCGTCTACGTTGAGGTGCTGCTTCAACTGCGCCCAGACCTCTTCCTGGATCTCCTTTGCAGTGCACTCCATGGCGGGCCTGGCATAGAGCACGCCGGGTGCTTCCCACTCGGAGATATCGACCGAGAGAATGCCCGCTACCTGGCCGTCGCCGAAGGCCGACAGATCCACGCCGGTCCAGAACTGGCGCTGGGAGACGGACGTGAGAGCCCACGGCGAATCGAGATAGATGGTGTGGCCATGGACTAACGGGACGTCTCTCCGCAAGTAGAATTGAATGCCGTTCATCCAGCGCGTCTGGAGGCGGTCGAGATTGGCGAGCGATGGCGCCGCGGCTTTCAGGGTGGGTGTGAGCAGCGCGCTCATCACTTCAACCGGCATGGCCGCAATGTAGTAGTCGGCCGCAATCTCGACGGGGTTGCCGTTTTCGATCGCCTGCACGGAGCGGACGCGCCCGCTTTCCAATTCAAAGCCGGTCACCTGGACAGCGGCGTGGAAGACGACGCCCTGGCGCTCGAGGTAATCCACCCACGGGCTCAGCCAGACGTCATTGGTGGGACCGTTGAGGAGGCGATCGAAGACCTGGTCGGGACAGATCAGATCGTAGAGGAGTTGCAGGAGGATGTAGCCCACCGTGCGGGTGCTGCCCTCTTGCGCGCGCATGGCGACCAACGAACGGGTGAGCCCTTGACCCAAATAGGTCTGGTACAGGGAGGACATCTGTTGGGCGGAGATGAAGTCCCACCATTTCAGGTTTTCGTATTCGGCCAGGCGCCGTTCCGGGCAACTGGTGGCCAGCACCAGCAGGCGGCTGACGAAGAAAGCGATTTCGGCGGGCGGGACGCCGAGGGGGGTGAACAATTCGCCGAGGAAGACGCGCAGATCTTCCAGGTTTTCGAGCGAGCGCGCCACCCAGGTGATTTCCGCCTTCCCCGAGCGCCCCAGCAGAATGCGGGTGGCGACGGTAAGGTTGTCGAAGGCATTGCCGCCGGCCGCGTCGGGGATGCGGCGCATAGTGTCGATGACATGCTTGTAGAAACCGGGGAAAAAGCGGAACCCGTGCTCGCCGGGGAGATCGCGGCGGCCGCCGGTTCCCGAGCCGGCGACCGGAATGCTGCGCGCCTTGCCGCCCATTACGGCCTTGCGCTCGTAAACGTCCACGTGAAAACCGCGCTCGATCAGTTCGTGCGCGGCGCTGAGCCCCGCGACACCGCCTCCGAGAATCGCTACCGTATCCGGCATCAGGGTATTCTACAACAGAGCGTCACAAGTAATTGCGCATCCGCTCCCTGATGGGGTGCCCCCTGGGCCCGGCTCTGTTCGGGGCCGCGCGCGTAAGCACGCGGTGTTCGCGCAACCAATAACATCGCTGCGTTTAGAACTGGAACCGCTCTGAGAAGGCCATCACACGGGCCGGCAAGGTGGCGCGGTGGGAAGGCCGACGGCGTTGGCGTTGGACACGGCGTTGGTAGACGGATTGAACGCAGCGCAATTCTTCCTCCCTATTTAATTCCAGCAGACCGGTTTGAGCGGATTGGGGGCCGAGGCGGGCGCATATTTACCAAGTGATTGATTCGTTGGGGGCTGCGATTTTGAAAGAAAGTCCGAAGGGCGGTGACCCGGAAAATCGGGGATGCGCAGTTTTTGGGCGGCTTAGTGTATGTCGTTGAAAATGGAGTGCTTACCGAAGATCTGAACTCAAAAGTCGAGGTGCAGACCCAATTCAATGATTCGCGGCGCGTTCAACTGGCTGCCGATCACCCCGAAGGTAGTCGGAGATTGCAAGCTCACCGAAGGATCGACAAACATCACGTGGTTGAAGATGTTGAAGAACTGTGCGGTGAACGTGGTCGAGACGCGTTCCGTGAACTTGAACTTACGCGCGGCACTCAGGTCCAGGTTCCAGTGCGCCATGCCACGTAATATGCCGGCCTGGCTGGTGGTGTCCACGCTGACCTGGATGGGACGGAAGGAGCTGTAAATAGCGTTGGGATCCGCGAAGATATTCAGACCGGTGCCGCCCGCGCCCGGGTTAGCGGATGTGCCGACCTGGGTCACGCTATTGCCGGCCACGCCGTAATGCACGCTATTACCCGGAGTGACCTTCACCAACGGAATCGCGCCCGCGCTGCTGCTGGTCCCTTGCCCGAACTCCTGGCCCGAGCCGTCCGTGACTTTGAGCGGCAGTCCGCTATAAGCGCTGAAGATCGGCGATATGGACCAGCCACCTGCGATTTGGTTGAGGACCTTGTTCCCGCTATGACCAAAAGGCAGTTGGTACGAGCCGAGCAGGTTGAACACGTACTTCCGGTCGAAAATCGAAGTGCCATAGTCATAGCGCAGGTTGAAGGCATTGGTTCCGGCGGTGTCCTGGTCCTGGTTCAAACCGGAGGCGTCGAGCGAATGCGCCCAGGTGAAATTGGTATCCAGCGACAGGCCCTTCCAATTGCGAGTGCGATAAGTGAGGAAGCCCGCGTTGTAGTTGGACCAGCCGCGGTTGGTGTAGAAGAAGAAGGTGGTCATCTGGGTGGCCGCGGCGGTTGCGGGACCCACGGCGAAGGAAGGTTGGATGGCATTCCAGAGAGTGCGAACCTGCTGCGTAAGGAAGCTGGAGCTGTAGGAGGAAACGACGCCGGCGGTGCAACTCGTGTTGGGGGCCTTGCACAACCGAGCTGCCGGCCACCACCGATTCAAAGAACGGCTGCGCAGTGACAGCGCTGCCCGCGCGAAGTTGCGCCGCGACGGCGTCGAAGGCCTGCGCAAACGTCTGTCCGCCGTCCGTCATGAAGAAAGGCGGCTGGTTCAAATCGACCGGCGCGTAGAGCTGAGAGGCAGTGCGGCGTATGTACCCGATCTCCAGAACCGAGTTGCCGCGCATTTCGCGCTGGATCGTGAAGTTCCAGGAGTTATTGGGCGAGGGCTGGTACGTGGGACTGATATTATAGGTTTCCGACGAAAAGGGCTGATTGGCGGCAGCTAAGCTGCTGTTACCCGGAATCAACGGGACCGAAGCGGTTGCCGACAACGGCGGGATGGGGATGGAGGCGCCATCGATTCCGGCGCGAAACGCAGTGGCCGGATTGACGCCGGAGGACCCCAGGCACTGGCCCGAAGTGGATGGGCCGAGGCACGTCAGCGTCTGCCCGAAGCCCAGGGCTTGCAGCGGATTGATCACTTTCTGCACGCCATTCAAACGATCGTACAAACGCGCATAACCGCCGCGAAAAACGGTCTTGCCGTTGCCGAAGAGCCATCCCCATACACCGCCGTCGATTTTCGGGTTCCAGGCGACAGCAATGCGGGGGGCAACGTCCTTATAGACGATGTTGTAAGGATACTCGCGATGGAGGGAACCGATGGGATCCATTCCGATCACGGGATTATAGACCTGGCCATTGAGCGCCGCCTGTTGCCGCTGTTGCAGGTAAGCGACTGGATCCAGGACCTGGCCGGTGGACGCCAGCACGGCGATGATCTGCTTACCGGTGGCTTCCTGGGCCGGCACGTCGACGCCCCAGTTCAGGCCGTAGTTGAGGGTCAGCGTGGGCAGGATGTGCCAGGAATCGGTCGCGTAAAAACTGTAAATACTCCAATTCACGTTGGTCGAGAGGACGGTGCCCGGGGGGTTGGCGGACAGATTGCTCCCGCGCGTCCCCAGCAGGACCGCCTGATCCACCAAGCCTAGCGTCTCAGCGTATTCACTGTTCCAGTTGCTGGTCTGGTTGGAAGGCAGGCAATTGGCAGTGAGCGCTCCGGCGCACGTGGGCGGACGGTAAGCGCTCGGAATATTGAGCCCGGATGTGACGCTGATGTTGTATTCCGGCACGGTCAAGGAACCCTGCCCGTCATCCCGCCAGAAATCGACGCTGGTGTGATCGTAGGTGGCGCCAAAGCGGAACAGATGGTTGCCTTTTTGCCAGGATAGATTCTCCCGGACACCGGGGCTTTGGCTGTCCCAGGCCCGCTGGCGCGCGGTGCCGGTGCGATACGTGACTGGTTGAAGCTCATTATCGCTGTCACCGCCGACCATCAAGGATCCGACGGTCCCGGGGACCTGCGGGAAGGAACCGGCGGTCTTCCAGTACCACCAATCGCGCAGGTAACTGACGCTGGTTTCGCTGGTGAGATTCGGCAGGACCACACCCGTGAGTCCCGCCACGAAATACCGCGGCTGTCGCGGAATGCTGGAAGTCGACGCAATCTGACCCTTGGAATCTCCGGGCAACAGACCGCCGATATCCACCTGGCGGTTGCCCACGGCCGCCGTCTCGACGTAGTGGCGATAGCTGGCGGAGAATTGCCAATTGGCTCCGAAGGAGTGGTCCATCCGAATCACGCCGAAGTTGCTCGACACGGGCAATCCCGTATTTCCTTCCGGCTCGTACTTGCTCCACATCTGGTTGATCAGCGGGTTCAGCCCGATTTGGCGGGGGTCGCAAAGGGAGTTGCCACTGGGGCCGCACTGTGCGGAGGTTGCGAGGTTGTAGGAGATAATGTTGCCCGCGGCATCGCGGAAGCGCAGTATGCCTTGCTTCATGGTATCGGTTGGCACGATTCGGTTGACGGTGGCGGTATTCAACTCGCGCCGGCCTTCGTAATTGACGAAGAAGAACGTCTTGGCCTTCTCCGGCAGGCCTGGAATGTAGCCGCCCAGCGTGCCTCCGAAACGGTTATCGCGGCTTTCCGGCCGCGCCTGCGGGATGCGATTCAGATCCCACCGGTTGGCATTCAGGTCGGAATTCTGAAGGTACTCGTAGCCCGAGCCGTGGAACTGGCTGGTGCCGCGCCTGGTGACCAGCACCGTCTCGCTTCCGGAAGATCCGGTGAAGCTGGCGGTGGGATTGGTTGTCGACACACGGAATTCCTGGATGCTCTCGATGGTGGTGGGGATCGGGGCTTCCTGCCCGCCGGTGTAATTGGTGTAGTAATCCGAGTTCCCGGAAACGGAGCTGGTGACGTTGCCGCCGTCGAGCACAATCGAGTTCTGGTCGCTCTTCGCGCCCGCCACCTGGCCGCCGTAATAGCTGCTCTGGTTGCCGCCTTGTTGCGGCATTGACGTGGCCTACAGGGTGAGGAGGCTCGCCACGTTGCGCTGCAAGGAGGGAAGCGACATCAGGGTGTCGCCGCCGATGGTGGAACCGACCGTCGAATCGAGGGTTTGCAATTCCGCCCCTGGCGTGCCGGTAACTTCGATGGTCTGACGCGACTCACCAATCGACAATGCCAGGTTGATCGTATACGACTGAGTAACTTCGACCACTACCGACGGTACGGCCGCCTGCTGAAATCCGCGCGCCGCCGCACGGATCGAGTAAGTTCCCGGCGGCAGGGCGACAAACACGTAACGCCCCGCCGCATTCGTCGTCGCCGAACGCACCGCTTTGGTTGCGGCGTCTTCCAGCTCGACGGTTGCCCCGGGCACGACGGCGCCCGTGGGATCGGTAACCAGCCCGAGCACTGTGCCAGTGCTGGCTGTCTGTGCCCACACGATTCCCGACAGTGTGAACACCACGAGAATGGCCGATAGCGTATACATGAGAGCCCGCATTGCCGACTCCTTCCTCTTGCTCATCTCGCTTGTTTACTTGCGGTAGGGACGCCGCTCACCGCGGTTATGCCTTCCTGGCTGCCATCGATTATACAACCAAGCAGCAGATATTTGGAGTCTTTTTATCTGGTTTTCAGGAAGCTTCCGCGGAACTCGTGAAGAAATATTGGGCCACGGATGAACACGGATGAAAACGAATGAACACGGATGAAAACAAGGCACTTATTCGTGTTAATCCGTGTGCATTCGTGGCCCAAACAGGTTTTTTCACAGCTTCTCACGGTCGCGGCTCCGATCAGAGCCGGGCTCGCAAAATACAGTGACATTGTTTTCTGTCTTGAGATTGTCGCCAGCACGCCAAAAGCCGGCTAAAAGCCGGCTGCAGGCTGAAAGCCTGCCCCACGTTCCGGGCGCGAAAATCCGTCCTACGGTGCGATGCCGGCTCCTTGCATCTGAATTCTGCAGGACACACGCGGGTCGTCGCTGACGATCTCGACCGTCGCCTGACCCTCTCCGATTCCGGACGGCTGATACTGCAACGTGATGTGGGCCTCCGTTCCCGGAGCAACCGTGAGAGGAAACGCCGGTAGCGCAGCGGCGCTAAAGTCGGAACTGCCGAAGACGTTGATAGCGGAGACGTGAAGATCCGACGAACCGGTGTTGAACATCTGCAGCAGAAGTGCCCGTCGATCGTTCTTCACGACCGGGCCGAAAAGGGCCGCTCTGCTCGGATTGGTCGCAAGGCGCGGCGCACCAGGCGCCACCCCTCTGCCCGACACTACCAGACGATAGGGAGAATGAGCGTCGTTACTGGCTATATCGAACTCGGCAGTGAGATCTCCCACACCGGTGGGCGTGAAGGCCATGAGGAAAGTCTGGGTGCCGCCGGGTGCGATGGTCGCGGGGAAGGCGCCCGGCTGGTCGAGGGCGAAATCGGCCGAGCCTGAGGATCTCGCGATTCCGGTCAGCGTGAGCGGCGCATCGCCGGAGTTATAGACGTAAAAAGGAATCCTGTTACTTGCACCCTGCGGCACAAAACCAAAGCCAGGACCCGATTCGACGCTCAGGGCCGGACCTTGGGGCCGGGTCACTTCGAAGCAACCCCGTCCATAAGTACCCACGCGGAGAACCGGCGGGTTTACGGTATTATCGATCGCCAGCGACATGCAGGAGACGTTCGGCAGTCCCGCACCGTAGATCTTCCACGTTGCCGTAGCCATGCCGCCGGTGACCGTGGCGTCAACCGAGCGCATCACACCCGCATCGCCAGCGACGATGATGGCCGACGGCTGCGCGCTCGAGTCGAATACCACCGAATGCACCGGAAGATCGGGAAGATTGCCCACCGGACCCTTCCCGTCAGTGCCACTCACATCGTCCCAGGACTGGCCTTTGTCCGATGACAGGAATACTCGTTGGGTCCGGTATGTCGCATCGATTCCGGACTGGCCGCTGCAGGTAATTGCGACGCGCGATGCGTTCTTCGGATCGATGGCGATACTGGTTACCGCGCCTGCACCCGGCTGTTGCTCCTGGCGCCAGCTCGCGCCGCCATCCGGCGAAAAATAAACGCTGCCGTAGGCAGTGCCGACCCATATTTGGCCGGCGTCCGCGGTGGTGGTGGCGAGGGCAGTGATCACTGTGTCCGTGTCCTTGTCCGTCCTGAATATGCTCTTTCCGAACGTCTCTCCCGCATCCGAACTCTTATACAGATACTGATTGAATGCGACATACACAATCCGCGCCGCCGGGTCCGTGCCGTTTTGTTCCAGCGCGATGGCGCGCGCGGGCGGGTCGTCGAACGATGGCAGACCGTTGCCAATCGGAACCGATCGGTACTGCGCGCCGCCGCTGGAGCGGAAAGTAACACCCGCATCGACAGACTTAATGAACGAGCTGTCGTCGAACCCGTAGACAATGCGGGAATCGGAAGGGTCGACCGCGACCGAGTAGCCATCGCCATCGATTCCCAGGCGCCAGACGGTAGTGCCGGCATCCGCCGGACCATGCACACTGGTTCCGGTGTCCTGGCAACCCCCGTAAGTATAGACATTTCCGGCCCCGCGACCAATTCCGATGCCCAGAAACAGATTGGAAGCAATGGCTCCGTTGATGGCTGTCCAGGTGACGCCTCCGTCGGTGCTCTTCGAGATGCCGCCGTCGGTTCCCACGTAAACAGGAGTCGGCGCCGCGGTCCGATGCCCGGCGGGACTGAAGGCCAACGCGTGATTGTCCCAATGCACCTGTTCCCAGGTACAGGCCGTGGGGTCAAACGTCGCGCCTCCGTCGGCGGATCTCCAGAGCTGCTGAAATCCCGCATAGACCAGCGCGTCATTCTGCGGATCGATGCCCAGAGTCAGGTCGTAATCGGTTTGATTGAAGCCATCATCGGCCGCCGGAGGGATGGTGGAAAGCGGGTTGGCATCCCAATTCGCCCCGCCGTCCCTGGACTGAAACAGGCCGCGATAGACGGCGTCGCCACCCGGCGGCGTATATTGCAGACTGACCAGAAGCCTGGACGGATCGGATTCCGATTGCGCGATCTCCAGATTTCCGAAAGGTTGCGAGGTGGGGGCGCCGGGGTTATCGAACAGGTTGCGGAAGCTGACTCCCGCATCCACCGACTTCAGCACCCCAACACCCTGAACGCCCGCGTAAAACGCGTTTGCCGGATTGGCCGAATCGGGTAACAGGCAGGTGATGAATCCGGGCACTACGGGATTACGATCGTCGAATGTCGGCCCGTTCGCACCGAAATTCTGCCCGCCGTCCACGGACCGGTAAAGACCGCGATCGGTGGCAACCAGCAACAAATCCGGCGCCGGCACGACGATTCGATTAATCAGCATCCCGGCGAATATCGTGTCCAACACTCCGCCGTCGACAACACTCCAGGTGACACCGCCATCGCTCGAGCGGAAGATGCCGACGCCTTTGGTGAACGCAAGGCCTCCGTCGAATGGGTTTCCGCTGCCGGCATAGACGATCTGCGGGTTGGCGTCGTCGACGGCGACCGCGCCCACGGACAGCGACGGCATCGGATCCATGGTCGGGAGCCAGGTCGCGCCTGCATCACTGGTTTTCCAGATTCCCCCGTCGTTGGTCGCGATGTAGAGGATCTGATCGGTGGCACCGCTCGGGTCAAGCGCGATGTCGGTAACTTCGCCGGAATCGGGACCCTTGCCTTGAAAGGCCCGGTCAGGGGTGGGCGCGTCAGGGGGATTGCTCCACATCACCTGCGATTCGATATTGAGCGGCCCGGGTCCGATGGAAGTCCACTTCACGCTGGGGTCGACATCCAGCTCATTGTAGTCGAGAAGCCCCTGTCTCCAGAGATCGGAGCGGGGTTGTCCAGCGGAATCGCTGCGATCGCGGAGAAAGGCTCCGTGACGTTTCTTGTGTCCGAATTCATCATGGACCGGCATGCAGATACGGTAGCACGGCGATGATCCTACGCCGGCGTATTTTTCAGGGCAGAAGAAGCGTCGAACGAGCGGGGGACGATCCTTTCGGAGCGTCTCTGGCGGCAGAAACTTTGGTGCTCGAAGCGGGGGCCGATTGCCAGTCGGCCAGCAGGCTGCCAGCCTGCCCCACAAGCCGTGCGAGAATCCATACATGTGGAGGGCAGCATTGGCCGCGCTGGGGATCGCCGCCGGTCTCGTGACGCAGGCCAGCAGCCAGTACGTGGATCCGGCACGGTGCGAACCATGTCACACGGACATGGCGAAGAGTTTCCGGAGGACCGGCATGGGGCGGTCGTTCTACCGGCTGCTGCCCGCCAACGCCATAGAGGATTTCACTCCGGGGAAGACGTTCTATCACGAGGCTTCCGACTGTTACTTCGCGATGATCGAGCGGGGCGGCAGGTATTATCAGCGCCGCTGGCAGAAGGGGTTCGACGGCAGGGAGATTAACGTCGACGAGAAGCAGGTGGACTTCGTCATGGGCTCGGGCAATCACGTGCGAGCCTATCTTCACCTGACTAACCGGAATACGCTGCAGCAACTGCCGCTCGGGTGGTATGCGGAGAAAGGCGGTTACTGGGCGATGTCGCCGGGATTCGACCGGCCGGATTTTCCGGGGTCGACGCGCGTGGTGACCTACGAGTGCATGTTCTGCCACAACGCCTACCCGAAGATTCCGCGGGGCCACGAAGAAACCGGCGCCGGCGCGGAGTTCCTGCCGCCCATACCCGAGGGGATCGATTGCCAGAGATGCCACGGGCCGGGCGAGCGGCACATCGAGACGGTCGCCAGGGCAGGGAAGCCCGAGGAGATTCGCGCGGCCATCGTGAATCCGAAGCGTTTGAGCCCCGACCGGGAACTTGAGGTCTGTATGCAGTGCCATCTCGAGACCACCACCGACGCTCTGCCGCATGCGATCCGGCGGCTGGACCGCGGACCTTTTTCCTACCTTGCGGGACAGCCGCTGGGAGATTTCCGGCTGACCTTCGACCGTGCGGGAGGAATGGGCGACCGGTTCGAGATTGCGTACGGGGCCTACCGGATGCGCCAATCGCGGTGTTTCCTGGAGAGCCAAGGGAAGCTCAGATGCACCACCTGCCACGATCCGCACAACATCCCGCGCGGAGAAGCGGCCACGGTTCGCTACAACGCCATTTGCCGCGATTGCCATGGGGCGGCATTCGAACGGATGGCAGCGCCCCTGGCAGGGCACACGGGCGGCGCGAATTGTGTGAGCTGCCACATGCCGAAGCGGAGGACCGACGATGCGGTTCATGTAGTGATGACGGACCACCTCATCCGGCGCCGTCAGCCGGCGGAGGACCTGCTGGCGGATAAGCCGGAGGTGCGCGAATCGATGGTGGCGGCATATCGCGGCGAAGTGGTTCCGTACTATCCGGCGAAACCCGGGCCGACGGAAGAGGAGGCGTCGCTTTACCTGGCGCTGGCGCAGGTCCTGGAGTGGAGCAATCTGAAGAACGGATTGCCGCTTCTCGAGAGCCTGATGGAAAAGTATCGTCCGCAGCGCGCCGAGTATTATGCGGACCTGGCGGAGGGGTTAAGCGCTGCGGGCCAACTCGCCAAGGCCATGCCCTACTTTGAAGAAGCCGCGCGGCACGCGCCGGGCTCGGCCATCATCCTGCGAAAGCTGGGCAGCGCGCAGATGGAATCGGGGCAACTGGCGAAAGCGGAGGCGACCTTGCGGCGCGCGATCGCGCTGGCGGCGGAGGATGCCGGGGCATGGGGAATGCTGGGGCAGGTCTTGTGGCGGGAAAACCGGAGCGCGGCGGCGAAGGCGGCGTTGGGGAAGGGAATCGCGCTCGATCCGGAATTGCCGCAGTGGCACGACTCCCTGGGGATGCTGCTGCTGGCAGACGGCGACGGTGCGGCGGCGGAGAAAGAGTTCCGCGAGGCGGTGCGGATTCAGCCGGGCAACGCGAAGATGCAGGCGAACCTGGCGAGCGTGCTGGCAACGCGGAACGAGATTGCCGAGGCGCGTTATCACTTCGGGCAGAGTCTCTGGTTGAAGCCGGATTTCGCCGAGGCACGGCTGAATTATGTGCGGCTGCTGGCCTCGATCAATGAAACCGGCGATGCCGAAAAGCAGGTGCAGGCGGCGGTGGAGGCGGATGCGGGCATGGCGGGCGCGCACCAGTTGTGGGGCGCCCTGCTGGCAACCAGGGGCGACCTGGACGGTGCGAAGCGGGAATTGGAGACGGCCGTGCGGCTGCAGCCCGATTTGTGGCGCGCGCAGTTCGAGTTGGGAGTGGTTCTGGGGCGGGCGCACGACTACGCCGGCGCCGAGGAGCATCTGAGAATTGCGGCGCAGGGGAAGGATCCGGAGGCGAAGGCGTCGGCGCAGCAGTTGCTGCAAAGGCTGGGGCGGTGATGGGGCAATAGAAAAACAGAACTCACCGCGGAGTCGCGGAGGAACGGAGACAAGCGCGGAGAAAACAAAGAGAGAGTCAAGACCTGAGAGCGCCGAGGCAGCGGAGAGCGCTGAGAAAACCACTGTGGTGCGGAGAATTCTGCCGATTTCGGAAAGCCGGCTGCGGGTACGCTCGCCCGGTCAGGATGCCGGCAGCCACCACGACGGCCGCGATCGCCAGATGCACCCTCCCGCCGCCGGATGCTCCGCACATGGTTCAGATTGTCGCACAGGCGCCGGTGAGCGGCTGAGTCGCGGAAAGGCGTCTGCAGAGGCGCGACCGTAACTCGCCCTTGGCGAGCGACTCGCCCTTGGCGAGCGAGGGAGCGGTCATAGACGTTGCAGGCGGTGGATTAACCTGAATATATGGGACGTATCGCCTGGATTTGTGCGTTCGTCGCCGCGCCTGCCTGCTGGGCCCAAACGGCTGTCGCCATCGTGGCGCATCCGGAAACGCCTGGCCTGGCCATCCCCGGCGACTTCATCGGGCTCAGCTTCGAATCCGGTTCGCTCACGTCCGCCACCGGATTTCTCGCCGAGAACGCCGTGTTCCAACGCATGGTGGCGCAGATTGGACCCGGGCTGGTCCGTTTTGGCGGGAATTCGGTGGACAAACTCACGGGCTGGATGCGCGGGCAGCGCACGCCGTCCACTTCGTCGAGCATCATTACCTCGAGCGATGTCGACCGCGCCTTCGCCTTTGCGCGCGCGGTGGGATGGCGAGTGCTCTTCTCGGTGAACCTCGGCGGTGGAGATCCCGCCACTGACGCCGACGAAGCCGCCTATGTATACCAGACCGCCGGCGACGTCCTCTCCGGCCTGGAAATCGGCAACGAACCGGACCTCTATCACAGCAACGGCCTGCGGCCGTCCACCTATACGGTCAGCGACTACATCGCGGAGTGGACCACTTACGCCAACGCAATCCAGGCGCGGACTCCGGCCGCGGTGCTGACCGGATCGGCAGCGGCAGGCTCGATCACCACCTGGACCAGCACCTTCGCGCAGCAGCTCGGATCGCGGATCGCGCTGCTCACGCAGCATCTCTACCCGCTGGCGCCCTCTTCGGTGAATCCGAACGCCTCCAACGTGGCGTCGATTCCGCATATCCTGGGGAGCGCCGCGCGCAACACCGAAGACACCGACGGCTCCGAGCTGCAGCAGATCGCGCAAAGCCAGAAGCTCCCATGGCGCATGTCCGAGACCAACTCCTGTTACAACGGCGGCGAGAAGGGGGTGAGCGATGTCTTCGCCTCCGCACTGTGGGGCGGCGACTATATGTTCACGCTGGCCGGCCGCGCTTCCGCGGGGGTGAACTTCCACGGAGGGGGATCGGGCAACTACACCCCCATCGCCGTGTCCGGCTCGCAGGTGACCGCGCGGCCGCTGTACTATACACTGCTGATGTTTCGCGCCGCTGCGCGCGGCCGCACGGTGCCGCTCGACGTGTCGGCGAACGGCGTGAACCTGACGGCGTACGGCGCACTGGATACCGACGGTACGCTGCGGCTGATGGTGATCGACAAGGACACGGCGCAGGACGCTGCTGTCACGATTACACCCGGCAGCGCCTACAGTGCGGCGTTGGGCATGCGCCTGGCCGCACCGGCGGCCGATTCGACCACCGGCATTACACTGGGCGGGGCATCGGTCGGGGCAGATGGCAGTTGGCTGCCGGCACAGCTTGAAACCACTCCTTTGACCCACGGCACATACAGCACCACGGTTCGCGCGGCGAGTGCGCTGCTGGTCAATTTCGGCAACGGCAGCCTGGTGGTGGCGAATTCGGCCGGCGGTCAGCCGGAAATCGCGCGGAACAGCCTGGCCTCGGTGTATGGACAGGCGCTCGGTATGGTGGTGAGCGGCCTGGCGCCGGTTCCGGTGCAGGGGCTGGCCGGCGTCACCGCGACCCTCACGGATGCCGGCGGAACGACGCAGCCCTTGGCGCTCAGCTACGCCGGCCCGTCACAGGTGAGCTTTCTGGTCCCCGGCGAGGTGGCAGCCGGCACGGCGACGGTGAATATCGGGGCGGTGAGCGGCGCGGTGACGGTGAGTGCCGCGGCGCCCGGACTATTCTCCTTGGGCGCGACCAACACCGCGGCGGCGTTGGCGGTCCGGGTGCAAAACGGGCAGACCGCGCAAACCGCGGTGCCTGTTTTCGATTGCAGCAGCGGAACGTGCAGCCCTGTCCCCATCGCCATCGACGATCAATCCACCGTGTACGTCAGCCTGTACGGCACGGGGATTCGCGGTGCTGCGTCATCCACCACGTGCACGGTGGGCGGGGTGACCGTCCCGGTGATTTTTGCCGGGTCGCAAAGCACGTATCCGGGGCTCGACCAGGTGAACATCTCGATCCCGCCGGCGTTGCGCGGCCGCGGCGCGGTCGACGTGGTGGTGACCAGCGGCGGAAAAACGTCCAACGCAGTGAGGCTGGCGTTCGGCGGCTGAGCACCAGATGGGCGGCTGGGGGAAAAGGGAAACGCGCGGGCAGCTTTCGCCGCTCGCGCGTTCGCGGACTTGCCGAGCCGTCGGGCAGAGGTGAGATCAATAACCGGAGTAGACGCTCGGATAGCAGGGAGCCGGCTGCCAGTAACCGTATCCGTCATAATAGCCGCAGCCGTAACCCGTAGAGTAGCCGTAGCCGAACGGGATGCCGATCCCGACGCCAAAGTAGGGACGAGCCCAGAAGCGTCCACCGTAGTAATACCCTTGACCTGCGTAGAAGCGGCCGGGGTAGTAACCGCCTGCCCCACGGTAGTTGCCGCCGCCGTAGTAACTGCGGCCGGCGTAAGGTGCGGCATAACTGCGCGCACCGCCGGAGTAACTGCGCGCACCGCCGGAGTAACTGCGGCCCGCATAGGCCGGGGCAGAGTAACTGCGCGCGCCGCCCGAATAACTGCGGCCGGAATAGGACGGGGCAGAATAGCTGCGTCCACTGCCGCCTGAGAACGAACGGCCGGAAAAACTGTGTCCAGAGGCGCCGCCGTGTCCCCCGCCGCCGCGCTGGGCCAATGCGGTGGTAGGGCCGAGCAACATCAGGACCGCGCCAAGAGCAAGCACCGGCATCGCGGATTTCATCGATACTGTCTGCACTGTCCGATTCATAAGAACCTCCAATACTTCCAGATCTGTTATGGGCAAGTTATGAGCCAATCCCAAGTATCTGAAGATAAGGAACTTATATCGTAGCGAAAGGGAAGCCTCCGGCCCAAATCCACCGCTTGCGGTGCATCTCAGCCATGCCGCCCGCAACGGCACGGCAGACAACAGACAGGCCAGGAGGCCTGTCCCCTAGCGGTGCGCGATCACTTTGGCCGAGCGCTGAACCCGCTCCAAGGCTGCGCGCGTAATCCCTATGTAGGGGTGGCCGGCGGGCAGGACCTTTTCGCGGACGGCGAGCGCCTGGCGATAGAATGCGGCCGCTTCCTGGAATTTGCCCTCCGCCTGGAACACCGCCGCCAGGTTGTGCAGGGCCGTGCCGTAGTGCGCATCGGCGGCGGGGCCGATGGCTACCGCGCGCATGGCGAATTCGCGCGCCTCGGCATACCGTGCCTGCGAGACGGCCGCTTCCGTGAGCACGTTCAGAACCGGCACTAGGCTCACGTCGCGCGCGCCGAAATGCCGCTCCAGGGTCTCGAGCGACTGCTGGGCGTAGTGTCCCGCGTAGTTGGGGTAGCCTCCCTCCTGCATGGCCAGCGCCAGGTTGCGAAGCATGATGGCGGTTACCGGATGATCTTCGCCCAGCGCAGCGGTTGCTTGGCGCAGAGCTTCGCGCGCCAATGCGATCTCGCTCTCGTTGCCGCCGGAAGCGGTTGTTTTCGTCTTGTCCCGAGGGGCGCCATGGGCCGACAGGACGCTCACTAGTAGAATCCCTGCAGTTACCCAGTTCATGCGACCAGCGTAAGGGGTGGGCGAAAGTTCGCTCCAGTAGAATCGCGCGAGCGTGGAAAGTGGCTGCTGAGCGTAGTTCGCCATCGAAGGCCGGGCGGTGCGCTCAAACCCGGCGCTCCACGTTCGGGCGGCAAAATCCACGGTCATCCGGGAAACTTGCCGCGGAGGCCCAGGGAGTGACATAAAGAGATGACGTGGCATAAGAGATTAAGATAAGCACGGTAAGGGAGGGGGGTACATGCAAGAATCGATGCCCGGCTACCTGCTGATTGCCGAGCTGCTCGGGTTCGGCACCGGTACCGTGCTGTCCGTGCTGCTGGTGCTGTTGATCCGCAGGACGGCATACCGCAGCCCGGGCACCCCTCTGCTGGCCTTCTGCGCGTTGCTCTGGAATGTCTTCGGGTTAATCGCGAACTTGCTGGTTTTCGCCGGCTTCTCGATGCGTGCTCTCTCGGTCGTGCTGGTGCAGGCGGTGGAACTAACCGGCGGAGCGATGTTTCCGATCAGCTTTCTGCAGCTTTGGTCGCATCCGGCCGCGGGAGGCTGGCACACCCGCGTGGGCCGGTGGCTGGTGGCGGCGGCGACGTTCAACGCTGCCTGGATCGCGGCCTTGTTGTTCGCCTGCCCGTTCCTGCGGAGCCCGCTGGTGATGCGCTTCAGCCACCATGCCGTGGCCTGGAACGCTTCCTTCCTGATGACGTTGGGGGCGTTTCTGTTGCTCAGGGGGCGCCTCGGAGCCACCTCCGACCGCGTCTACCTGGCGCTGACGCTGGTGGGCGCATGGGGATCGACGATCTCCATCCTGCTGCTCGAGAATGCGCGGGTCTCACCGGAGCTGGAAAGCGTGTTGGCGATCGCCCGCGAACAGTCTCCGTTTCTGGCGGTGCTGGGCGCCATGTTTTTCTTCGCCAACTTCCGCTCTTCCGATCTGCTGATCAAGCACAGCCTGCGCGTGGTGGCGGCGGTTTCGATCGGCGTGTGGACGTGGTTCTTCCTGTCCGGGACGTTGCCCGGATTGGCGCTGCGGCTGGGAGCGTTTCCCGAAGTTTCGCGGGCCGCGCTGGCGGGCGGCCTCATCGCATCGCTGTTGCTGGTGTTCTACGTTCTGGCCCGGCTGATCGGGGATCTGGTGGACGCCTGGATTCTGCGGCAGCCCGATTTTCGCTCTACGCTGCGGCGTCTCTGGGAGCGGATGGCGCGGATTGACGCCGGCGCCGAACTGTTCACGTCCGCCGAGAGCATCGTCTGTGAAGCGCTGGATATCAGCGCGGCACGCGTGCTGCGGCCGGGCGAGATACCGGGCATTGAAGCGCACGCCATGGCCAACGCCGGCCGCTCCTGGGAGCTGTGCTGCAACGATCCCGGACGGCGGATCCTGCCCGGCCTGGATGTGGATTTGCTCGTGCCCATACGGGTGCACGGCGAGGTGACGCACGTAATGGCCGTGGCGCCCGGCCGCTTCCATCGCAACCTGTTGAACAGCGAGATCGAGTTCCTGGAAACTGCCGCGGGGCAGATTGGGAGCCGCCTGGAGGCGCTGGCGCACGAAATCGAGAAGATGGAGCGGCAGAGCAGGGAAGCCACGCTGCGCGAACTGGCGGCGCAGGCCGAGTTGAAGGCGCTGCGGGCGCAGATCAACCCGCATTTCCTGTTCAATTCCCTGAACACCATTGCGGACCTGATTGTGACCGATCCGGACAAAGCGGAGGCCATGACGGTGCTGCTGGCGAAGGTTTTCCGCCACGTTCTGATGCACAGCGACCAGCAGTTTTCGCGCGTGGCGGAAGAGATGGAGTTCCTGCGGACCTACCTGGGCATCGAGCAGGTGCGCTTCGGCCCGCGGCTGCGGGTCAGCATGGATATGGATCCGACGGTCTCGCAGGCGCCGATTCCGTCGCTCATCCTGCAGCCCATCGTGGAGAATGCGATCAAGCACGGCCTCGCGCCCAAGGTCGGCCAGGGACACATCAGCATTACGGCGGCGCTCCACGGCGAATTTGTCCGGCTGGCGGTGGAGGACGACGGTGTGGGGGTGAAGGCCGCTACTCCGGCGGATGTCCCGGCGGCTCCCCCGGCGGGCAACGGCCTCGGATTGAGGATCATCGCCGACCGGCTGCGAACGCTCTACAGCGGCCGGGCCAGCCTGGACGTGCAACTGGCGGAGTCGCTGGGAGGCCGCGTGACCATTCTCATTCCGCGGCACGACTCCGTTGCACGGAGCGAGGCCGTCGTGTGAACCACTCCGCTGCACCCAGCGAGATGACCGGCCTGATTGTGGACGATGAGGCCGCCGCGCGGTCGCGGCTGACGCGCATGCTGTCGAAGCACCCGGAAGTCAGCGTGGTGGGCGAGGCGTCCGACGGTCTGCAGGCGCTCGAGAGCATCGAGAAGCTGCGCCCCGATCTGGTGTTTCTGGATATTCAGATGCCGGGGCTGGATGGATTCCAGGTAATCCGCTCGATTCCGCCCGAGATGCCGCACCCGCTGATCGTTTTTGTCACCGGCTTCGACCGGCATGCGCTGGAGGCGTTTGAGGCGAACGCCCTGGCGTACCTTCTCAAGCCGGTCGAAAAGGAGCAACTGGCCATGGTGCTGGAGCGCGCGGCCAAGCTCTGCGCGTTCGAGCGGCTGCGCAGTGAAGAGGAGCGCCTGGTGGCCGAGGTGGCACGCACGCGCGCACCGGCGCTGGAGCAGATTGTGGGGTGCAAGCGCGACCGCTTCGTTTTGCTGAATCCGGATGAGATCCTGTACTTCAGCGCGGAAGGCGGCCTGGTCCGGGCGAAGACGGCTGGCGAATCCTACGTCGTCAACTATCAGCTCGCGGAGTTGGAGTCTGCGCTGGTGCAAGGGTTCTTCCGCGCGCGCCGTTCCACTCTGGTGAATCTGCGGCGGGTGAAAGAAATCCGTCCGTTCTTCAAGAGCAGTTTCGTGCTGGCGATGCCCGATGCGGCCGAGATCACCGTGAGCGCCAGGCAGGCGAAGCTGTTGCGGCTGCGGATTCCGGGCCTGTGAGCTACTATTATTGTGTTACAAAATATTACAGCGCTCCCAAGTCTTCGCAGCCAGCGACGATCTGGTGGGGCGGACCCCTGGGCGGACCCCCCGGTCCGCGGCCGACCCCCTGGTCGGCCTTTGGTTGTGGCTCTGCTGCTCTGGGCTGCAGGCAAGATTGCTGCCCCACAAGTATTGGCAGCAGCATTTTCATAACGCAGCCCCACGCAATGCCACCGCGATCTCCGCGGCCAGGCGCGCGTTCGATTTCGCCAGCGCCATGTTGGTCCGCAGGCTGCGCCCGTGGGTGGTCTCCACCAGGCGCGCCAGGATGTACGGGGTCACGGCCTTGCCGGCCACTCCCTTGCGCTCCGCTTCCTCGACGGCCGCCGCGATGAGGTCCGCTATTTCGGTCGGCGGAATTTCGTCGGCAGCTTCCACGGGATTCGCGATCACCGCGCCGCCGCGCAGTCCCAGGTCCCATTTCACGCGCAGCAGGTCCGCGATCTCCGCGGCGCTCTCCAGGCGAATGGGCACGGGCAGGCCGCTCGAGCGGCTCCAGAACGCGGGGAATTCGCCGGTGCGGTATCCGATCACCGGTACGCCGCGCGTCTCCAGGTATTCCAGCGTCTTGGGAAGGTCCAGAAGCGCTTTGGCGCCGGCACAGACCACCGCCACGGGGGTGGAGGCCAGTTCCTCCAGGTCGGCGGAGATGTCGAAGCTGGCCTCCGCGCCGCGGTGCACGCCGCCGATACCACCGGTCGCGAAAACGCGGATGCCCGCCAGGTGCGCGCAGATCATGGTGGCGGCGACCGTGGTGGAGCCGTGCTCGCGCGACGCGATCGCATAGGCCAGATCGTTGCGGCTCAGCTTCAGGACGTCCTTGGCCGATCCCAGCCACTCCAGTTCTTCGCTCGTCACGCCGGCGCGGATGATGCCGCCGATCACCGCGAAGGTGGCGGGCGTGGCGCCGCCGCGCCGGACCCCCTCCTCGAGCGATCGCGCGGTGGCGACGTTTTCCGGATAGGGCATGCCGTGCGTGACGATGGTGGTTTCGAGTGCCACCACGGGCGCATGGTCCGCCAGCGCGGATTGCACTTCGGGTGCGATGCGGAGTTTGTCGTGCACCACCACAGTGGTCATTTCGATTTGCGCGCCAGCTCGTCCAGCAGCAACTTCACGGGGCGCGTGGCCGCCAGCTTGACCTCCGCGTTCGGCCGTGCCATGCGGGTCAGCTCCTGGTCCTGCGCGGCGATCCAGTCCGCGGGGGCGGGCTTCACCGCCGCCAGGTAATCCAGTATGCGAAGCCCCATGGAACCGAGTGCCGCGAGATCCTTCGACAGCGGTTTCAGCTCGCCCAGAAGGACGTCGCTCTCCGCCATCGGCTGGAAGCGCTCGTCGTTGGCCGCCCACCGGCTGAAGCTCTCGCCGAGGAGCTTCCGCTCGGCCGCCGCGCCGGTGGGGTTGGCGATGGCTTTTCCCGCGGCCATCTCCAGCGCGCGGACGCTCTCGCTCTCCGGCCGCACCGCGTCCACAAAGCGATTGAGCGGGACGAGGCTGGTGTATTTCGGAGTGCGGGCGCGCGAGCGGGGGCCGAGCCCCAGGGCCTCGGAAGCGTCCGCCAGGATGCGCAGCGGCTCCACGGGCTGGCTGCCGGCCATGCGGTCGAGCATCGGCCCGTAACCGGCGCGGTGTTGCACGCCGGTCCATTCCAGCATGCGGCTCACCGCCTCCATGCGCGAGTACATCGAGTTGACGCCAGTCACGTCCTTGGGCGACCACAAGCGTTCCGCAATCACGGCCATGCGCGGCCAGATGCGCGAATCCACGGTTTCGGCGTTCACGAATTCGGCCCACATGCACGCCTCGCCGCCCAGGATGTTGGCCGCCTGCTCAGGTGTGAGCGAGGCCGCGGGGCCGCCCAGCGGGTCGTTGGCATAGTGCAGCGATGCGGGGCTGAGATGGTCGAGATAATAGCCCGACGACAGGATGCCGCGGTGGCCTTTGCTGGCGGCATCGGCCAGAGACTTCGCTCCGCGCCAGGATTGAATCACGGTCTCGGTGGGAAGGTCGGGGTGCAGAATCTCATCCCAGCCGACCATGATTTTGCCATCATTCTGGAGCACCTTCGAAATGCGCCGGTTGAAATAGACCTGGAGGTCGTGCGCGCCTTCCAGGTGATGCTCCTTCGCGAACGCTTTGATCTTGTCGGACGAATTCCACTGGCGCCCGTTGACCTCGTCGCCGCCGATGTGGAAATACGGATCGGGAAAGAGCTGCGCCATCTCGCCGATGAAGGTCTCCAGAAACTGGTAGGTCTGCTCGTTGGAGGGGTCCATAACGGGGTCGTAGACGCCCCAGGTGCGGCCGACGGTGTACGGTCCCGGCGCGCTGGCCAGTTCGGGATAGCCGGGGAACCAGCTCTGCGTGTGGCCCGGAATGTCGAACTCGGGGATCACGCGGATGCCGCGGTCGCGCGCGTAGGCCACCACGTGGCGGATCTGGTCCTGCGTGTAGTAGTAGCCGTCCGACCCCAGTTCCTGCAAGCGTGGATAAAGCTTGCTCTCCACGCGAAAGCCCTGGTCGTCGGAGAGGTGCCAGTGAAAGACGTTGAGCTTCACGGCCGCCATGGCATCCAGGTTCCGCTCGATCACTTCGACGGGCATCCAGTGGCGTGAAGCGTCGATCATCAAGCCGCGCCAGGGGAACCGCGGCCGGTCCTCGATGTGGATGGCGGGCGCGGAAAATCCCTCGGCGCCGGGCGCGATCAATTGCGCGAAAGTCTCGATGCCGTGGAGCGCTCCGGCCACCGTGGCCGCCTGCAAGCGGGCGCCGTCCGGAGAGATATCCAGCGTGTAGGTCTCGTCCTCGCCGAGGGTCGGCCAGGCGGGGCCGGCGGCGGCGCATTCCACACGGAGGGTGGGACTGTTCGCGGCCGTGCTCAGTCCGATGGGGATTCCGGTTTGCCGCGCCACGCGCGCCGTCAGACGCTTCAGTGCGGATTGCAGGCGGGCATCGGAGTATCCCGTGGCTGCGCCATTGAAGCCGCCGTCGATGGCCAGGCGGCCACGCGCGGTTTCCACTTTGGCGGGCATCGGCATCATCGGGGGAGTCGCAGCCACCGCGGTATAGCAGCCGCCGGCGAGCGTCAGGACGAGCATGGTACGAACCATCCCCTCCAGTGTATAGCGAGTTGGCCTGCCAACCTTTCCTGTTGACTTTCAACAGAAGATGCCCGATACTCTTGTTGATGGGCAACAGGAGTGAAGTACCCTACGGCACGTTGGACCTGATGGTCCTGAAGACGCTCGACGCCATGAGCGCCCTCCACGGGTACGGCATCGCGCGCCGCATCGAGCAGGTAGCCGAAGGCTCGCTGGAGTTGAACCAGGGCACCATCTATCCAGCGCTGCTGCGGCTGGAGCAGCGAGGCTGGATCCAAAGCGAGTGGGGCACGAGCGAGAACAATCGCCGGGCGCGGTTTTATTCGATCACGCGCGCAGGCCGCAAGCAGTTGACGGCGGAGGCCAAAAATTGGTCGCGCACGGTGGCCATGGTGAACCGGCTGCTGGAGGGTGAATCATGACGAATTTGCGCATGCTGATGGAGCGCCTGCGGGGACTCTTCGCCCGCCGCACCGAGCCCCGCATAGACGACGAAATCGCGAGCCATCTCGACCTGCTGGCCGCGGAGTACGAACGCCGCGGCATGCCGCCCGCAGAGGCACGCATCGAAGCGCGGCGGCAGTTCGGCGGAGTCTCGCAGATCGCGGAGGCTTGGCGCGAACAGCGTACCCTGCCCTGGATCGAGACCTTCGCCAGGGACCTGCGCTATGCCCTGCGGCAGTTGCGCGCGAGCCCCGGGTTCGCCGCCGCTGCGGTCCTGACGCTGGCCCTCGGCATCGGCGCCAACACCGCGATCTTCCGCGTGCTGGACGCCGTGGTGCTGCGCTCGCTCCCGGTCCGCGACCCGGAGTGCCTGGTGCTCGTCCAGGGCTACCACAACGGCAAGCCCATGACCTTCAGCTACCCGCTGCTTCAGGAAATGGCCAGGCGCCAGAACGTGGTGGAGGGCACGCCTTGTCTACAAAGAGATCGACGAGAAAGGCATCAACCCCGGCGAAGAAGGCATCAACAAGACCGTGTATCGAGACCATCACCAAGTCCCTTGAAACGCTCGGCCGGCAGCAAATTTCGGGCACTATGCGTGCACCCCGTTGGGGAGCGGTTGGCGCAATTAATTTCCTTAGTTTAAAGGCCCTTACTCTTGTCGCAAGGCCGTTGTAGGCTCGAAGCGCGAGGCGCGGCGTGCGGGCAGATATCCCGCGGCCAGCCCCACCACGGCCAGCAGCGCCGCGGCGGAGACCAGCATCGCCGGATCGTGGGGCGTCAACCCGAACAGCATCGACCTGACCCATTGACCCAGCGCCAGGGTGGCCGCGGCGCCCAGCGGGAGTCCCACACCGAGCACCATCGCGACCTCGCGCAGCAGCAGTCCCGAAACCTGTGCGCGGCTCGCGCCCAGAGCCAGCCGGATTCCGATCTCCTGCGTCCGGCGCTCCACCCCGTAGGCAATCACACCGTACAGGCCCACGCTGGCCAGCACCAGCGCCAGCAGTCCGAACGCGCCGGAGAGCAGCGCCATCATGCGCTCCTGGCCCAACTGCGATCCCACCAGTTCACCCAGCGGCCGGACGGACGCGATCTTCAGCCTGGGGACCGACTCGCTCACCGCCTGCCGCGCCACTCCCGCGAACAACGCCGGATCGCCCGCGGTGCGCATCACCACCGAGGTCAGCGGCATCGGGGATTGCGCCAGAGACTGATACACCACCATCTCGAACGGATCGCGCGGACGGGCGAACCGTATGTCGTGCGCCACGCCGACGATCCGAATCGCCTTATTCGCATCGAACTTCGCGCCGGCGGCGAAATAGCGGTCAACCGGATTGGCAGCGCCAAACAACGCGCGGGCCGCGGTCTCGCTGATCACCGCGACCTTGGCGGTCCCGGCGCGATCCTCCTCGGTGATCGGCCGTCCCGCAACCATCGGAATGCCCATGGTCTCGAAAAAACGCGGGGACACACTCACGAGCCGCGCTTCCTCGTCCGGCGCGGGCGGCCGGTCGGGGAGCGCGATCCCGGCAGTGCTGGAAATTCCGGAAAACGGTCCGAGGCCCGCCAACGCCGCCGAACGGACTCCTGGGATGGCGTTCATCCGCTCGTACACCGGCTGCACGGCGATCTCCCTGGCCGCCCGCAAGGTCTCGAAATCCGTGAGCATTTGGACCATCAGCAGGCCTTCTTGCCGGTAGCCGAAATCCTGGTGCTGCAAGTTCCAGAACGAGCGCACCAGCAGCGCGGCGCTGGCCACCAGCAGTAAGGAGATGGACACCTGTGCCACGACGAACAGCCGGCCCGCAGCGTGCCGCCGGCCGTTGCCAAGCGTGCGGTGCGACTGCAAAGCGGAGTGCAGGTCGAGGCGGGTTGCCGCGAGCGCCGGCGCCAGGCCGAACAGGCAGGCAGCCGCCACAGTGACCGCCACGGTAAACAGCGGAACAGAAGGGTGGATTCGGTAATCTCATCGCGCTACCGCTACAGTGGATCCCTCGGCAAGACGGCAACAGTGTCTTCGTCGATGACAGTCTCTGCGCCTACCCAGATCAGTGGAAATTGCTGGCGTCGGTCCAGCGGGTAGGCACCGATCAAGCTGAGTGGGTGGTCCAAGACGCCACCCGGCGCGGTCAGGTGATAGGGGTGAGGATGGCAGACCCGGAGGGAGACGGGGATGAACCGTGGGCGCTTCCGCCGTCGAAGAAAAGCCGCGCCAAGCGGATTGAGGGGCCTTTTCCAGGCGCCGTCGAGATTGTGCGGGGCAATATGGTCTTCGTTCCCAAGGCTGGCCTGCCCGAACCGATGCTTGACCGCATTATTCGACTTGCCGCCTTTCAGAACCCGGACTTTTATAAGACGCAAGCGATGCGGCTGCCGACCTGGGACAAGCCTCGGATCATTTTCTGCGGCGAGGAGTTTGCCCAGCACATTGGTCTGCCGCGCGGCTGTCTCCAGGAGGTCACCGACCTTTTGAAGGAGCATGGCGTCCAGATCTCGATTCGGGACGAGCGTCATAGCGGAACGTCAATCGACGTGAAATTCCATGGCAGTCTTCGTGACGAGCAAGTTGGCGCCGTTCGCCAAGTCTTGAAACATGACGATGGTGTGCTCTGTGCGCCGACCGCGTTCGGCAAGACCGTTGTGGCGTCAAAATTGATTGCCGAGCGGAAGGTCAGCACGCTGGTTCTGCTACACCGGCAGCAATTGCTGGACCAGTGGCGCGAGCGGCTGGCCATGTTTTTGGATCTTCCCGCTAAGTCGATCGGACAGATTGCCGGCGGGAAGGTCGCCCGCACCGGTTTCATCGATGTGGCGCTGCTCCAGAGCCTCCATCGCAAGGGCGAAGTCAAGGACTTCGTCGCCGAATACGGCCACGTCATCATTGACGAATGCCATCACATTTCGGCTTTCAGCTTCGAACAGGTCATGCGACAGGTCAAAGCGAAGTACGTTACCGGCCTGACCGCGACGCCCACGAGGAAGGATGGCCATCACCCGATCGTTTTCATGCAGTGCGGGCCTATCCGGTTCAGCATGAGCGCTCGCGAAGCGACCGCCCGGTCACCCTTCCAACATCTCGTGCTGCCGCGCCACACCAATTTCCGGATGGCTGCCAGCGGAGACGATTACACGATCCATGATGTAATCGCGGCGCTCATAGCCGACACGGACCGGAACCGGCAGATTGTCGCCGATGTCCTTGATGCTGTTACGAGGGGCAGGACGCCATTGGTGCTCACTCATCGCAAGGAGCACTTGGAGCGATTGGCGCTGGAGCTATCTGGCATAGAACACGTTCTCGTAATGAAAGGAGGAATGGGCAAAAAGCAACGTCAGGCGATGGCTGAAAGACCGGCGTCCATTCCAGAGGCAGTTCCCCGCGTCATCCTGGCGACCGGGAGCTACATCGGCGAGGGCTTTGACGATTCCAGGCTAGACACCTTGTTTCTCACCACTCCCATATCGTGGCGAGGAACCCTGCAACAATACGTCGGGCGGCTGCATCGGATGCACGATGGAAAGCGAATCGTCCAGGTGTACGATTACGCCGACACGCAAGTTCCAATGCTCGCCCGCATGTTTGAGAAGCGGCTGAAGGGCTACGTGGCCATCGGCTACGATTTGCAAAAGGAATCGGCCGTGGCTTCCGCCCGTTTCGATGACTTTTGATGAGATTGCTTCCGGTACTCTTAACTGGCCTTGCGCAAGGCGTCTTCAACAGCCTCGGGATGACTGGCGATCACGGCTAGCAGCACACGCGCCGGACCATCCGGTCGAGTTCGGCCCTGTTCCCAGTTCTTCAGCGTCGCCGCCTGGAAGCCAAATCTCGCAGCAAATTCCGATTGGCTCAGGCCTAGCTTCTGTCGCACAGCGCGCACGTCAATCCTTGGGACCTGAACGGTGGTCACCCTGACCGGGACATTTGCACCGCCGGCCCAGGCGATCGCTTCTTTCAAGCTGGTGATGACCTCCTGGCCGACGCTGCGCTTAGCGCCGGCCCGGGCCTTCGATGTAATTGCCTTTTTCATTTCTTCCTGCCCTTCGCATAGGTCCTGACCAGAAGCGGAACGAGCTTCTTGAATTCTTGTCGTTCCGCCTTGGTCAAGTTCGCCTGTTGGTTTTTCGCATACACGGTCAAAAGGAACAGCGGGAAAGTCTCGCTGTGGAAATAGTAAATCACGCGCACGCCGCCGCGCTTGCCTCTTCCTTGGGCGGACCAGCGCACCTTGCGGACGCCGCCGGCCTCGGGCACCACCGGGCCAGCCTCGGGATTCATGCCGAGAAAGACAACCAGTTCCGCCCGTTCCTCTTCAGTGAGCAGAGCCGAAGCCTTTCGGAGGAAGAACGGCGTCTCCAGTACGGTCATCGGGACGGCATCCATCTAAGACTCGATTATACGCTATAAGCGCACAGAGTCAAGAAGTTCCGGCGTTGTCTACCTTGAGCCTACACCACAGATGGCCAATGTCCCTTACATCATGACTTACGGGGTAGAGCAGCAGGAGCAGGCCCCGTCAGGGCCGATGGATTCCCGCATTCCAGTTGACCACCACGGTCATCGGCGGCGTGGCCGACTCCTCTACCGGATTGATCAGCAGAAAGCGTTGGCCGTCCGGGCTGACGTCGAAAAGCCTGGCGGAGCCCAGACGCGTGGCAAAGAGCGGCCTCGGTGTAAGCGTCGCAAACCGGGAGCCGGCTTTCACCGAAGCCACCATCAGCTTGCGCTCCGTACCGATGTAAAACAGCTCTTTGCCGTCGCGGCTCCAGACCGGACGGCTGCCGCCATCCACGGAGACTTTCCATTTGCCTCCGGGAGTGGGAAACGACTGCACGTAGACCTCCGAGGCGCCGGTCTCGTCGCAGGTATACGCCATCCATCGGCCGTCGGGAGACACCTTGGCCCAACTCTCGTTGAACTGAGTCTGCAGCCAGGGAACCGCTTTCTGGCTGCCCGGGTTCCCGGAAGCCGGCAACAGCCAGATATCCAGCTTCGTTTGGGGATCCTGTTGGTAGTACACAATGAAACGCCCGTCTCTGGACCAGTCGCTGGCAAACTTGGGAAACGGCGATTCGAACAGCACCTCGTCCTTTTCGCCGCTGTTGACAGACTTCTGATACAGGTCATAGTGCCCTTTGCGGTCGCTGCTGAAAACGATGCGGGTTCCATCCGGGGACCACACCGGATGGTCGTCGTGTCTCGGATCGGTCGTGAACCGGGAACCCGTACTGCGTGCCAGGTCGTACAGCCAAAGGTCGTAGGTTCCGGTTTGCGGATCGAGCCGGTCGGCCGCCAGGGTCTTGCCATCCGGTGAGATCGCGGTCGTAATGTAACTGCCGGGCGGGCCGATATTGCCCACCGGATTTCCGCTTCGGTCGAACCACGTGATCTGCGAATTCAGGCCTGCGCCGCCCGAATAGTAAGCCACTGTGCCGTTCTGCGACACGGAAAAACTGCCCTGCACGTTGCCCGTGATCAGGTCCACCGGCTCGGCCACCGGAAACGGCTCGCCGCTGAGCTGCATGCGGCGGGCGTCGAACGACTGGGCCAGCAGGGTTCGCTCCCGCACAAACAGCAGGAAACCGGGAGGCGCGTACGCGGCATTGGAACTGACGGTGAGAATCCGCCGCTGCTCGCTCGATTCAGTATCGGCCACGTAGATCGCGTTCTTGCCGGGGTCGGTGCTGCGGCCGGTATAGAGGAAGTGACGGCCATCGGGCAGCCACCAGGGCCACCGATGAGAGATCTCTTCCCGCGACTGGTCGAGCCGGGTCACGGGCGCGGCGCTTCCGCCATCCGGCGAGATTCGGTAGAGCGGCCCGCTGGTGTTGGGTGCAAAGACGATCCCGTTCGGACCCCACGTGCCGCCGCGGCCCTGCAGGGCGTCACACAGCAGCACCGGCGGGCCGCCCGCAAGTTCGACCTTCTTGAGCTTTCCCACCGCGAAGAATGCGATTGCCCGGCCGTCGGGTGACCAGAAGGGGTCGGACGCGTCCTCCGTTCCCGGAAGCGCGCGGGCCACCAGCGAATCGAGGTCCCGCACCCACAGTTGATTGCGCCCTTCCGTGCGGGCACTGAAGGCCAGCTTGCGGCCATCGGATGAAATTGCGGGAAGACTGCCCGCGACGAACGTGGCCTTCTCGGGCGCCAGCACGGACATCTTGACCATGCGCGGCTCTTCCGCCGGGCGGCGGTAGTACAGCCAGCCCAACGCCAGCGTGACGGCCACCAGCCCGCCGGCCGCGATCCCCACGCGGCGAGTGCGGCTGGCACGGCGTGTGAGGTTCGGAACCACCACCTCGGTCTGCGAGCCCTGCGCCATCCATTTCAGCTCCAGGAGGACGTCGTGGACCGTCTGGCGGCGCTCGTCAGGGTCCTTGGCGAGACAGGTCTGCACCAGGTGCGTGAGGGCCGGGGGCATGATGAGCTGCACGCTCGAGATGGGCGGCGGCTCCTGTTCCAGAATGCTGGCGATAATGCCGGCGTGAGTCTTGCCCTGGAACGCCCGGCGGCCCGTGGCCATCTCGTAGAGCATCGCGCCGAAAGCGAAAATATCGCTGCGCGCGTCCGCTTCTTTACCCTCGAACAATTCGGGCGCCATGTACTGGCAGGTTCCGACGATGGTCGTGGTGTGCGCCGGCACCTGGGAGGTGTCCGACACATCGGGACGGCGCACCGTGGTGGCCAGCCCGAAGTCCAGCAGCTTCGCTCCCGACTTCGTGATGATGACATTGCCCGGTTTCAGATCGCGGTGGATCACGCCCTGGCGGTGCGCCTGGTCGAGAGCGTCGGCGATCTGCATGCCGTATTCGAAGACCTTCTCGACCGCCAAAGGGCCCTGTGCCAGACGGTCCGCCAGGGTCTCGCCTTCCAGATATTCCATCACCAGGTACATGACACCTTCCTGGTTGCCGATATCGTAGAGAGCGCAGATGTTCGGATGATTCAAGCTCGATACAGTGTGGGCCTCGCGGTCGAATCGCTCACGTGCCTTCGGGTTGTCGACATGGGCCGACAGCACCTTGATGGCCACCGTGCGGTTGAGCCGCGTATCCCGCGCCTTGTAGACCTCTCCCATGCCACCCGCGCCGATGGGCGCAAGGATCTCATACGGGCCGAGAAAAGTCCCGAGAGTGAGGTTCATTCGATTGTCCACATTCTAGCGCGGACCGCGCGACAATGTTTTTGATGTTGCAAGATCTCGCCTACGCCCTCCGCCAACTTCGCCACAGCCCCGCCTTCGCCCTCGCCGCGATCCTCACCCTGGCGCTCGGCATCGGCGCCAACGCCGCTATCTACACGGTGCTGGATGCCGTCGCCTTCCGCTCGCTCCCCGTCCGCGACCCGCAACGCCTCGTCAAAGTCCAGGTGCTGGAGAACGGCAGGCCGCTCAACCTCAGCTATCCTTTGTACCGCGAAATGGCCGCGCGCCAACAGGTAGCCGAGGGCATGCTGGCCGTAAGCGACTATCCGCTCCATGCCGCCGTCCTGCGCGGCCGCGGCCCCGCCCGCACCGTGAACGCGGTGCTGGTCAGCGGCAACTACTTCCAGTTGCTGGGCGTCCCCGCGCGCTTCGGCCGCACCCTGTCCGACTCCGACGACCGCGCCTCCGCGCCCCCCGTGGCCATCATCAGCGATGCCTTCTGGGACCGCGAATTCGCGCGCAGCCCCGCCGCTCTCGGCCAGCCGCTCACCATCAACAAGGCCGTCGTGACTATCGCCGGCGTGGCTCCTCCCGGCTTCTTCGGCGAGACCCAGGGCAACGCCCCCGACGTGTGGCTGCCCATGAGCGTCGCGCCGCTGGCCATGGCCACGGACTGGCTCAACGGGCCCAAAGCCACGTGGTTGACCGTGATGGCGCGCCTCCGGCCCGCTGTGTCGACGCGCCAGGCGCAGGCCGCCCTCGCGGCGCTCTACCGTTCGCTCGACGAGCGCCCGGCCGGCGCCGCCGAATATCGCCTGGAGCTCGAACCCGCCAGCCGCGGCATCGCGCTGTTGCAGTCCCGCTTCCAGAGTCCGCTGCTCGTCCTGATGGCGGTGGCAGGCATGGTGCTGCTGATCGCCTGCTGCAATCTCGCCAACCTGCTGCTGGGCCGCACCACCGCCCGCACCCACGAAATCGGCGTGCGCCAGGCGCTCGGCGCGGGACGCCCACGCGTCGTGCGCCAACTGCTCACCGAGAGTCTTCTGCTTGCGGCGCTCGGATCGGCGGCGGCTCTCGCCCTGGCGCGCTGGGGCTCGCGCGCGCTGGCCGCATTGGCCGCGGAGGGCCAGAGCTGGCACGTCCCGGTGGATCTCGATTGGCGCGTGCTCGCCTTCACCGCGGCTGTCGCCATCGCCGCCACCTGCCTGTTCGGAATCGCGCCGGCCCTCGCGGCCACCCGCGTAGACCTGCGCTCCGCGCTCGAAGGCGGCCGGCGCAGCCAGACCTCGGGCGCTCATGGCCACGCGCTCGGCAAGGTGCTGGTGGTGGCCCAGGTTTCGCTTGCCCTGATGCTGCTTTCGGGCGCCGCCCTGCTGGCCCGCTCGCTGTGGAACCTGCGGCACCAGGATTTCGGCTTTCAACGCGACCGCGTGCTGATGGCGCAACTCCCCTGGGAATTCAGCCCCACCATGATGGCGCGCTACGCCGCCCTGCGCCAGCCGCTGTACGACCGCATCCACAGCCTGCCCGGGGTTCGCTCCGCGGCCTTCTCCGGCTTCGGCCCGATGGGCGGCGACCAGCACACCGGCCCGCTCGCGTCCGCCGAACGTCCCGCGCAGAAGAGCGACAACAACCGCATCGTCCACGTTTCCGCGGACTACTTCGAAACCATGGGCATCCCCATCGTGGCCGGACGGGCGATCGCCGCCGAGGATCGCGCCGTCGCGCCCAAAGTCGCGGTCCTGGGCGAGACCGCCGCGCGCAAGATGTTCGGCGGCGCCAACCCCCTGGGGCGCCTTGTGACGCTGGCCAATGCCTTCGATGCGCAGAGTTCGTGGCGCGTCGTGGGAGTGGCCCACGACGTTCGGTTTGCCAGTCCCGGTGACCCCTTCGGCTTCATCGTTTACCTGCCGATGGAGCAGTCCCCGGCCCCCATCACGGCGGCCCCCATCACGGCGGTGATTCTGCGCACCACCGGCGATCCCGCGCACGCCGCCGGAAATCTGCGAGCGGCCCTGCACGCGCTCGATCCCGACATGGTGGTCGCCAGTGTTCGCCCCCTGGCGGACAGCATCGATGCCCAGTTGACCCAGGAGCGGCTGATGGCATCGCTCGCGATTGCGTTCGGCGCCCTGGCGCTGGCGCTGACGTGTTGTGGAGTCTACGGAGTGATCTCCTACGCGGTGGAGCTTCGCACCCGCGAGATCGGAATCCGCCTCGCCCTGGGCGCCGGCCGCGCGCAGGTGACCGGAGGGTTGATGAAGGAGGTCGCGCTGCTGGTGGCCGCGAGTACCCTGCTCGGCGGCGCCGGCGCCATCGCCATCACACGCGCCATGCGCGCCATGCTCTTCGGCTTCGGCCCCAACGACTACGGACTGCTCGCGGCCGTGGCGCTCCTGCTGATTGCGGTGGCGTTGGTCGCGGGCTTCCTGCCGGCGAGGCGCGCCGCCCGCCTGGATCCCATGACCGCGCTCCGGTAACGCCGGCCGGATCATTCTTCCTAACCGCCCGGCAATTCCTGCGTCCTATAATCAGACCGTCTATGGGAACAGAGAAACCCAAAACCGATCTCTTGCCCGGTACGCTCGACATGCTGGTTCTCAAAACCCTCACACGGGGCCACCTGCACGGGTATGCCATCGCTCAACTGATTCAGCAGTTGTCGGACGATCTGCTGCGCGTCGAAGAGGGTTCTCTTTACCCCGCGCTCCAGCGCCTCGAGCTGAACGGCTGGATCGAAGGCGAGTGGGGCCTGTCGGCCAATAATCGCCGGGCTCGCTTTTATCGGCTCACCCCTGACGGCCGTAAACATCTGAACGCGGAGGCCGCCCGTTACCGTCAGGTGACCGGAGCGGTCGCCCGGATCATGGGGTTTGCTTAAGCCAAATGGGAGCCGGTTCCAGTTGGAAACGCCTTCGCCGCCGCCTGCGGTATTGGACGCACTCGAGCGAGCGGCAGCGATTGCTCTGGGAGGAGATGCAGTTCCATATCGAGGCCGTGGCCCAGGATCTCGAAGGGCGCGGTATGTCCGAGCGGGAAGCACGTGCGGCGGCGCACAGAAAGTTTGGCAATATGACACGGCAATCGGAAGAAGCGCGGTCTACCTGGATCGCTCGATGGATCAGCGACGCGGCGCAGGATCTGCGGTATTCGTTTCGCGGGATGCGGCGCGACGCCGGATTCGCCGCGTTTGTGATCCTCATCGCCGGGCTCGGCATCGGCGCCGGCTCCACCATTTTCAGCGTGGTCAACGCCCTGCTGCTGCGTCCCCTGCCGTTCCGCGATCCGGGGCGTCTCGTATGGATTTCGAACGGCGGCCAGGGCGGCGAGGAGTATAGCACCCAGGTGGGACATTTTCTGGATCTGCGGGAGCGCAACCAGTCATTCTCCGATCTGGCGGGCTGGGCCGGGTTTTATGGAGTGGGCGACAGCAAACTGACTGGATCCGGCGAGCCGGAGCGCCTGACCAGCGTTCCCGTTACCCAGAATTTCTTCGCGTTGCTGGGCGTGCAGCCGGCCCTGGGGAGATCGTTCACCTCCCAGGAATGTCAAGGGAGATTCGGCGCTCCACCGGCCGCGCTGCTGAGTCACGGCTTCTGGCAGAGGCGTTTTGCCTCCGACCCGGGCGTGGTCGGAACCAAGCTGACCCTCAACGGCGCGCCGGTCACGGTGGCCGGGGTGCTGCCCGCCTCCTTCGATTTCGCCAGTGTCTTTGCGCCCGCCACTTCCATCGATCTCTTCATACCCTGGCCGCTGACCGAGCAGACCAATCGGCGCGGAAATACCATGGCGGTGATCGGACGGCTCAAGCCCGGCGTCACCGTGCCGCGCGCGCAGGCGGAATTCCGGCTGCTGGCAAAAGAGATCGAGAGCCAGCATCCGGAACGGAACCCGGTCAGGCCGAGGCTGAGCCCCCTGGAACAGCACGTCAGCGGACGGGTGCGTCCGGCCCTGCTGGTGCTGGCGTGCGCGGTCGGAGTGGTGATGCTGATTGTGTGCGCCAACCTTTCGAACCTGCAACTGGCTCGCATGGGGACCCGCCAAAAAGAAATGGCGGTGCGGGCGGCGTTGGGAGCGGGGCGTCAGCGGCTGCTGCGCCAGATGCTGACGGAAAGCGTGGCGCTCTCCTGCTGCGGCGCCGCGCTGGGGCTGATCCTCGCGGTGGCGGGCACGCGCGCGTTGGCGCACCTGGATGCGTTCAGCATTCCCCTGCTCAGGAACGTGCGGATCGATACCGGCGCGCTGGGCTTCACGCTGCTGGCAGCGGTTTTTACCGGCGTGCTGTTTGGCTTGTTGCCGGCCATACAGGTGCCGGCGTTCGCCGTGCAGGACGCGCTCAAAGATAACGGCCGCGGGTCGAGCGGCAGCAGAAGGCATTCGTGGATTCGCAGCGGGCTGGTGGTTTCCGAGATCGCGTTCGCGTGCATCCTCCTGGTGGGTGCGGGACTGCTGATCAGGAGCTTTCTGCGCGTGCTCGATGTCAATCTCGGGTTTCACCCGGAGAGGGCGGCCGCGCTGCGCATCGATCCGAGTTCCCGGTTTTCCAGCGCCGCGCAGCAGAACGCCTATATCGACGAGGTGCTGCGGCGTACGCGCTCCATCCCTGGGATTGCGGCGGCCGGCCTGACCGACGTGCTGCCGCTGGGCGGGGACCGGTCCTGGCAGGCCTCCGCGAAAGGACAGGTTTATGCAAAGGATCGGCATCCGGAGGCGTTTATTCGCGTGGTAAGCGATGGATACTTCGAGGCCGCGGGAATCCCGTTGCGGACCGGGCGGGGATTCACGGAGAGGGATCGGGCAACCAGCGAATCGGTGGTGGTAATCAACGAAACCATGGCGCGCACCCTTTGGCCGGGCCAGGACGCCGTGGGACAGGTGCTGACGCAGGACGGAGGACGGCGCGTAGTGGGCGTGGTCGGCGACGTCCGGCATCATGCCCCGGAGGAGCCGGGCGGCTCCGAAATGTATCTGCCGCTGCGGCAGACCGGGGACTATTCGGCCGTGGAACTGGTGGTGCGGACGGCGCTCCCGCCGGATGGGCTGGCCGCCGCGGTGCGCGCGGCGCTCCGGCCGGTCGATCCGAATCTGCCGGCCCGCGAGTTTCGAACCCTGCAGGAACTGGTGGATAAGGCTGTCTCGCCAAGGCGGTTTCTGGTAGTGCTGCTGGCGGGATTTGCGGCCTTCGCCCTGGTGCTCGCCTCGCTGGGGATTTACGGAGTGATTTCGTATTCGGTGAATCAGCGCGTGCAGGAGATCGGGATTCGCATGGCGCTGGGGGCGTCGGCGACCGATCTGCAGGGCCGCATTCTCCTGCATACCCTGGGACTCGCTGCACTGGGGCTGGCGCTGGGAATGACCGTTTCGCGGCTTCTGGCAAGTGCCCTCGGAAGCTTTTTGTTTGGCGTGACGTCCGGCGATCCGGTCACTTTTATGGGGATGGGCGCGCTGCTGATTGCGGTTGCGGCCGTGGCTGGGTATGTTCCCGCTCGCCGGGCGTCCCGGATCGATCCGATGCTCGCATTGCGATCGAATTGAAGAGCCACAGCGCAGCCGCCGCGGCTGTCGCACAGCGTGCGGGAGTATCCTGAACCCATGCGCATTTTTCTTTTCCTCTACTCCGCCCTCGCCCTCGCCCAGCCCGCCGACCTCGTCCTCCGCAATGGAAAAATCGTCACCATGAACGCGCCCGCGCCCACCGCCCAGGCCATCGCCGTGCGCGGTGACAAGGTAGCGGCCCTCGGCAGCGACCGCGATGCCCAGCAGTGGATCGGCCCCCAGACCAAGGTCATCGACCTCCACGGCATGCTCGCCATCCCCGGCTTCATCGAGGGCCACGGCCACTTCACGGGAGTCGGCGAATTCCGCCTGGGCCTCGACCTGCGGGAAGCCCGCACCTGGGACGACATCGTGGCCCAAGTGGCGCGCGCCGCGAAAGAGGCCAAGCCCGGCGAGTGGATCGTGGGCCGAGGCTGGCACCAATCCAAGTGGGACCATGCCCCCGACCCCAACGTCGAAGGCTTTCCGCTCCACGACTCGCTCGACAAAGTCTCGCCCGACAACCCCGTCCTCCTGACCCACGCCAGCGGCCACGCGTCGTTCGTCAACGGGAAGGCGATGCAGCTCGCTGGCATCACGCGCGACACGCCCAATCCCTCGGGCGGCGAAATCCTCAAGGACCAGGCCGGCAATCCCACCGGCCTGTTGCGCGAGCGGGCCTCGGGCCTCGCCAGCGGCGTCTACGGCAAATGGCAAGCCGCCCACCAGGACCTCCGCAAGGTCATCAACCTGGCCACCGACGAAGCGCTCTCCAAAGGCATCACCACCTTCGAAGACGCGGGCTCGCCCCTGCCCACGGTGGACGTCTTCCGCAGCATGGCCGATCAAAAGCAACTCCGCATTCGCATGTGGGTGATGTTGCGAACCTCCAATCAGCTTCTGGAGCCCGCGCTCGACCGCTACCGCACCCTAGGCGCGGACGACAACCACCTCACCATCCGCGCCATCAAACGCCAGATCGATGGCGCGCTCGGCTCGCGCGGCGCCTGGCTGCTGGCGCCCTATGACGACAAGCCCGACAGCGCCGGCCTCAACACCGAGGACCCCGCCGACATCCGCAAGACCGCGGAGCTGGCCATCCAGCACGGCTACCAGCTCTGCGTGCACGCCATCGGCGACCGCGCTAACCGCGAGGTGCTCGATATCTACGAGCAGGTGTTCCGCGAGCATCCCGAAAAGCGGAACCTGCGCTGGCGCATCGAGCATGCCCAGCACCTGAACGCGGCCGACATTCCGCGCTTCGGCAAGCTCGGCGTGATCGCCGCCATGCAGGGAGTCCACTGCACGTCCGACGCGCCGTACGTGCTGCTGCGCCTGGGAGCGAAGCGCGCCGAAGAAGGCGCCTACGTCTGGCAGAAGCTCATGAAGTCGGGCGCCATCGTGGGGAACGGCACTGATGCGCCCGTCGAGGATGTCAGCCCCCTGGCGTCGTTCTATGCGTCGGTGAGCCGCAAGCTGAAGGATGGCTCGGTGTTCTTCGGCGATCAGCGCATGAGCCGCGAGGAAGCGCTGCGCTCCTACACCTGGAACAACGCCTACGCCGCCTTCGAGGAGAGCGTCAAAGGCTCGCTCGAAGCCGGAAAGCTGGCCGACATCACGGTGCTTTCGCGCGACATCATGACCATTCCGGAAGACCAGATCATGTCGACCGACGTGGCGTACACCATCGTCGGAGGCAAGGTGGCGTTCGAGCGAACCAAGGGTTTGCAAAAGTGACTGGGACTTGACAACCACCAATATTTATAATATAAATATCGATGGAGGCGCTCCGCGTCTTCTTATATTAAAGTTTAGGAGTCTATATTAAATGAGCGAGATCACTATCAAGGAACTAGAGGCTGAAATCGAGCGGAACCTTTCCGCATCTCTTCGTAATCTCTCCCAGTTCGCCGGCTTTCGTCCCCACGTTTCAATCCACGACAAGAAGACCGGCCGTAAGAAGCGGCATGACACCTCCGTGGAGAATTGGTCCGCCGGTTCCGGAGAGATTCGAGTCAATTTCGAAGCCGCTCACGAGCCGGCGAGCCCTCCAGCTTCCGATCCTGTACGGCCGAGTACGCCGGAGGTCAACGATTCCGTCGCCGAGTTGATTCGCACTTTGGATCGCGCCGAATCGAGGCCGGGGTATGATTTCGTGGCGCTCAAGTGGTTCCGCGATTCGGTGCTCCCGGCGGTGCGTCCGGCATGGGCGGATGCCGGCGCTCGAGCCGCGGTGCTTCGCGACTCAATCGAAAGAAGGATTGTTTTGACTAGCAAAGTACCAAACCCCAAGTCTCCGATGTTTCCCGTAACTGCAATTCGGCTGAATCGCTCCCTCCCCGAAGTCCAGACGCTCCTCGGCGCGGCTGCGGACTCCCCTCTCGGATTCCAGCCGGTAGCCATTCGTGGCGAGGCGTTGTCGGCCACGGTTCTGCGCGAAAGGCGCTAGCCATTGGCTCTCTACTACCTGGACACCAGCGCCCTGGTCAAGCTGTACATTCGCGAGACCGGCACGGAACGTATGCTCCGGCTCGCACACCCCGAGTTCAACCATCGCTTTGCGGTGCTCGCTATCTCCCAGGTGGAGTTTCGATCGGCACTGCGGAGACGCCAGCGGGCCGGGGATATTGACCAAGGCACGGTGGCTGGGCTGATCCAACGGTTCACCCAACATCTGGAGGCCACGTTCCTTCGCCAGAGCCTCGGCGAGGCGATTCTCGAGCTGGCATGTGGCTTGATCGACCGCCATCCCTTGCGAGCCTACGACGCGGTACAACTTGCCGGCTGTCTGTTTCTCAAAGCCAACGTTCCCGCGGAGCAGCCCACCTTCGTGTGCGCGGACCTCCAACTTCTGGAGGCGGCTGAGGCGGAAGGCCTGGCAATCCTGAATCCGGAATCCCAAGCCTGATCCATCCACTGCCCCATTTCAGACTCTCGCCTCCCGCTTTCCAGCTTGCCGCCGATACCCGCCTCCTGTTATCCTTTGTATTAACGCAATCCCTCACCCTTACAGGAGAAAAAATGGCAGTAAAAGTTGGTATCAATGGCTTTGGCCGCATCGGCCGGAATGTCGTCCGCGCGGGTCTCGATCGCACCGACGTGGAATTCGTCGCCGTCAACGATATTACCGATACGAAGACGCTGGCGCACCTGCTGAAATACGATTCCGTGCTCGGAACGCTGCACGAAACGGTTACCTCGGACGCCGATTCCATCACTATCGGGGGCAAGAAGATCAAGGTGTTCGCCGAAAAAGATCCGGCCAAGCTCGACTGGAATTCCGTGGGCGCCGAGATCGTCGTCGAGTCCACCGGCCGCTTCACCGACGCCAAGGAAGCCTGCAAACACATCCGCGGTTCCGTGAAGAAGGTCATCATTTCCGCGCCGGCCAAGAACGAAGACATCACCATCGTGCTGGGCGTAAACGACGAGATGTACGATCCTGCCAAGGACAACATCATTTCCAACGCCTCCTGCACCACCAACTGCCTCGCTCCGGTCGTGAAGGTGCTGAACGACAAGTTCGGCATTCAGAAGGGATCGATGACCACGATCCACAGCTACACCAACGACCAGAACGTCCTGGACTTTCCCCACAAGGACCTGCGGCGCGCCCGCGCGGCCGCGCTCAACATGATCCCCACCACCACCGGCGCTGCCAAGGCCATCGGGCTGGTGATGCCGCAGTTGAAGGGCAAGCTCGACGGCTACTCCATGCGCGTTCCCACACCCGACGTGTCCGTGGTGGACCTGGTGGCGCTCCTCGACCGGCCGACGACCACCGAAGAGGTGAACGCCGCGCTGAAGGCCGCCGCCGAGGGCGAACTGAAAGGCATCCTGGCCTACACCGAAGACCCGGTGGTCTCCTGCGACATGCTCCACAATCCCAACAGTTCGATCGTCGACTCGCAGATGACCAAGGTGCTGGATGGCAACCTGGTGAAAGTGATCGCCTGGTACGACAACGAGTGGGGCTACTCCTGCCGCGTGGTCGACCTGATCGCCTTCCTGGTCAAAAAAGGCCTGTAACGCTGTGGGGCAGGTCCCGGCCTGGCCCCACTATTTCCCGAAGCCAGGGTCACACGGCCCCTGGACGGCGTTCGCTTGGTATTATTCCGTGGCGATTCCTGCTCGCGACAGCTAGTAGCCAGGGCCCGCCAGCCCGGCTTACCGGCCGGCGCTGCCCCTATTTACTTCCGCCCGCCGCCCGCATCCGCCTTTCCACATCCGCGCGAAACCGGTCCACGAATCCGAGCACGTAGTCAGTCAGTGACAAACCCGGATCCTCCACCAGCGGGGTCAGATCCATGGCGAAGGTCACGGCGCTCTCTTCGTCGGTGCCGTGCGAGGCGAAGTACGTGGCGTTGGCGAGCCGCCGTCCGGCAGTCGCCAGGTCGTAGCGCTTGCCGCCGGTCACCTGCGAGTCGAATACACCCACCAGCGCCGCCGCGATATTGGAGCGCGCCGAGACCGGCAGGATCTGCTTGCCGTCGTCGGGCAGCCAGTCCAGGTCGCGCCACACTTCGCAGCCGTAGACTTTCTTCGGCATGGTCTCCGCGCGCACGGCTCGCAGCGCGGCGATCGAGCGCGTAGCCACGGCCACGTGCGTATCGTGCTTGTCCGCCAGGTTGTGCAGGTAGACATACTCCGGCCGGGTGGCGCGCAGAATCTGCGCCAGGTCCTCCACCACCGCGGTCCCATTCGGATCCTTCACCGCGGCGCTTGAGAACCCGAGCTGAATCTGGCACGCGTAGTCGCCCACATAGGCCGCTTTGCGCTGCTCGATGAGCCGCACCTTCTGCATCTCCTCGTCGCTGTAGCCGCCGTAAATTCCCGATCGCGGACTGCCCGCGCCATTGGTGACTACCACTCCCGTGAACCACTTGTCCCGCTGCCCGAAACACTCGGCAATGCCGTGGTAGGCCATGATCTCGATATCGTCCTGGTGGGCCGAAATCGACAGGTGGGTCGTCCGCGCGAGCGCCGTCTCCGGGGCCGCGCCATCGGGCACAAACAAGTCTGCGTTGGAATTATGAAATTGCACGAGGCTTCTCCCCCTCTCGAATGATGTCTCGAATGGCCGGCAGGCTGGCCGCCGCGATGGCCTGCCCGTGCCGCTTTTCCTGCTCGCCGGGGATGTGGAAACGGATGCGCTCCGCCACATCGGGGAACTCCGCTTTGAGGACGCGGTCCGCCATCGCCAGGATCAGGTCTCCGCCCTCGCCCGTCATCACGCGCCCCAGCACCAGCAGGTTGCGGAACTCGTAGAAATCCGCGTAATGGGCGATGTTGTAGCCGAAGTAGACGCCGATCGTTTCGTAAATCCGGCGCGCGCGTTCGTCGCCCGCGGTCATCAGTTGTTGTACCTGCTCCAGTTTCACCGGCAGCGGCATTTCCTTCGGCAAGTCGATGCCGGCCGGAGCCAGCAAACGCGCGACCGCCTGCTGCGAAAAATACTGCGCGCCGACCCCGCCATCGCCCGACCACTCGTCCACCGGCGCATTCTCGCGATAATCCACCGGCACAAAGGCCAGCTCATTCAGCCACGTGGTAATGGTGCCTTGCGGTGTCACGAACCCTGCAGCCAGGCTGCTGCCCATGGCGATTCCCAGCACGGCGTTGTCGTTGAGCGCCATCGACCCGGCCAGCGCCGTCACTTCGCCATCGTTCACCACGTCGAACGGAATGCCGCCCCACGCAGCCTGCAGGTCGAAGAACAGGCGCCGCACGCGGCTGTCGAAAATGGCCTGCGGCACCGAGCGGTACAGCGAGCCCACGCGCACCTCGTTGGCCACGTAGACACCCGCCGCGCTGCCCCCGATGGCGTCGACTCGCGGCAGGTGCGCGGCCGCGCGACCGAGCGAATCGTGGACGCCGTCGAAGTGGTATTGCGGGTCCGCCTGCACGCTGGGATTCCATGCCACCTCCTCGCTGAAGACCACGCGGCCTTCGGCGACGGCAGCGCACTTGCGATCGCTGGCTCCCAGGTCGAACCCGATGCGGTAGCCGTCCAGGTGCCGGCCGAGCGGCGCCGCCGTTTCTTTTTCGACGGGCGCGGCGTCGAACGGGCAAGCGTCGATCGCCATGGGCCGGCCATACACGCGCTCGCCCATGAACTGATGGTCGAATGCGCGCGCACCCCCGGGCGCGCAGACTGTTCGCAAATAGCCGGCGATGCGGGAATCGCCCGCGATGGTGACGCGGTACCCGCCCTTCTGCCATAGGAGGAACTTCAACAGCCGCTCGACGTAGCGATGGTTGATGTCGACGTTGGCTCCTTCGTGCGGCAGAACCGCCGTGCGGAACACCGACACCGAGCCATCGCCCCGTTCGAGCGCGATCGCCAGATTTTGGCCGCCGCTTCGCTCGACTGCGGCGCGATAACCCCGGTTCCACAGCGATGCCGGAACGAATTCGGGGTCCAGTACGGGACGGAACTTGGGAGACATGTAAACCTCCATAGTATCCGGTGGGGCAGGCCATCGTCTTTTGTGGCCTGCCTGCTGCCGAACAAGCGCAGACGACGAAAAACGACCGTCTGCGCCACGTCAACCCCTTGACAACCTACATATTCTAGTGTATACAGTATTTGAGGTCTTAAAATATTATATGCCCTCGAAGTCCGATCTGCTCCAGGGGACGCTCGACCTGCTGATCCTGAAAATCGCGGGCCTCGGCCCCATCCACGGCTATGCCATCGCACAACGCATCCGGCAAGTCTCGCGCGAGGCCCTGCACGTCCAGCAGGGGTCGCTCTACCCCGCGCTGTACCGCCTGGAGGAGCGCGGCTACCTGCAGTCCCAGTGGCGGGAAACCGAACAGGGCCGCATGGCCAAGTTTTACACGGTGACGAAGAAGGGCG
>OMOG01000782.1 GCA_900290305.1 Candidatus Sulfopaludibacter sp. SbA4 | reverse complement strand
CCCAAGGAAAACATCCGCGAGATCCGCATCAATCAGAATCCCTTCTCGGCGGAATTCGACCGCCTCGGCTTCGGCCGCATCGAAATCCTCACCCGGCCCGGCACCGACAAATACCGCGGCTCCGTCTACTTCAACGAAACCAACGCCGCACTGGACTCGCGCAATCCCTTCGCCTCCAACAAGCCCGACTATTCCAACCAGAATTTCGGCGGCAATTTCGGCGGTCCCATCAACAAGAAGTCCTCCTTCCTGCTCGACTTCCAGAGGCGCGATATTCAGGACAACGCCGTCACCAATGCCTTCTTCGTCGATCCCACGACCTTGGCCGCCACCCACGTGACTACGGCATTGGTCACCCCGACCTACAACACCACCATTACGCCGCGCGTCGACTACGCCTTGTCCACCAACAATACCTTGACGGTTCGTTTCGAGGAGCGCCTCAACGAGCGCGACAACCAGGGCTTCGGCAAGAATTCGTTGCCGCCCTCTTATAACGTTCCGTTCTTTCCCAACGCGCTGGCCTATAACAGCACCGGCAACAACCAAAACGTAATGGTCACCGAAACCTCGATTCTCAATCCCAAGACGGTGAATGAGACGCGTTTTCAATTCACCCGAAGCTACTCCGACTCGCCCGGCAATCTGATTCCCTCCATCAATGTCTCCAGTGAATTCACCACCGGCGGCAACGGATTCGGCAACAAGTTCGACTTGGCCAGGCACTTCGAGCTCACCAACATCACTTCCGTGGCGCACGGCATCCACACCGTCCGCTTCGGCGTGCGCGTGAGGCGCGAGAGCGATCAGAACGAAAACCCCACGGGCTTCGGCGGATCCTTCTCATTCTCCGGCGGCGACCTGCCGCTCCTCGACGCCAACAACAACATTGTCTATGATTCCAACGGCAATCCCGTCCTCACCCACCTCACCTCGCTCCAGCAGTACGTGCGCAACTTGCAGTTGATTCAGGCCGGGTTCACCGGGGCGCAAGTCCAGGCGCTGGGCGGCGGCCCCACGCGGTTCTCCATTCAGGCGGGAGTTCCGTATATCAGCCTGACGCGTTGGGATGCCGGCCCGTTTGTCCAGGATGACTGGCGCGTCCGTCCCAACTTCACCTTGAGCCTGGGACTGCGCTACGAGGTCCAGACCCTCATGGGCGATCATCGCGACATCGCGCCGCGCGTCGGATTTGCCTGGGCCCCGGGGTCCGCCAAGAACGGGCGCCAGAAAACCGTCATCCGCGGCGGCTTCGGACTGTTCTACGATCGCGTCGGTTTTGGCCCCTATGAGAACGCCCTGTTGAACAACGGCGTGACGCAGCTCCAGTACATCGTCACCAACCCCACCTTCTTTCCCAACATCCCGCCGATTTCCACGCTCAACCCCGGGCAGAATACCATCCAATACGTGGATCCCAGGCTGAAGGCGGACGTCAGCCTGCAGAGCGCCATCGGCGTCGAGCGCCAGTTGCCGAAAAACAGCACCATGGCCGTCACCTATACCAACAATCGGGCCAACCACCTGGATCAGACGGTGCCCATCAACACGCCCCTGCCCGGCACCTACAATCCCTTGCTGCCGCCCGGACCCGGCAATGGCGTGTTCCCCTACGGCTACAGCGCCGGAAACCTCTTCGAGTACGAATCCGGCGGCGTTCTGAAGCAGAACATCCTGATGGTCACCTTCAACACCCGCTTCAACCGCCGCGTTTCTTTGCAGGGTAACTACCAATACGCCCGCGCCAACGATCTTCCCTCGACGCCCACCAATCCCTACAACTTCCAGCAGGATTGGGGACGGTCCAGCCTGGATCGCCACCATAACTTCATCGTGACCGGCAGCATCCTGGGACCGAAAAACGTCTCGTTCGCTCCGTTCATCACGCTCCGTTCGGGCGCGCCCTATGATGTGCTGCTCGGCGAGGACATTTACGGCTCTACCTATTACAACGCGCGCGCGGCCTTCGCACCCTCCGGCAGTGCCTGCGGGGGTTCGATCGTATGCACTTCGCTCGGCAACTTCAGCACCAGCTACAACGTGGCCAATCCTGCCAACCTGGTCCCGCGCAACTACCTGACCATGTCCGGCCTGTTTTCCGTGAATATGCGGATCTACCGTGTTTTCGGCTTCGGCGAAAAGCGAGCCAACCCGAACCCCCAGGGGCCGGGCGGCGGTCCCGGCGGTGACATGGGCGGCCCGGGCGGTGGTGGCCCCGGCGGCCCCGGCGGTGGACGTGGCGGGATGGGCGGCCCCGGTGGCGGCGGCGGTGGCCCGCGCGGCGGCGGCGGCGGCGGTGGTGGTGGCATGCGCATGGGCGGCGGCGGTGGTGGCCGCGGCGGCGGGCGTGGCGGCGCGGTCTCCGATCGCCGTTTCAGCATCACCCTCTCGGCCAATATCACCAACGTCCTGAATCACGACAACCCCGGCGGTTACCAGGGCGTCCTGACCTCCAATCAGTTCGGCCAGCCCACCAGCGTCAACACCGGTTTCGGTGGCGGCAACGGCGGCGGCGCCGGTGGCTTCGGCGGCGGTGGCGTCGCCAACAACCGCCGCATCGACCTCTCCATCCGATTCAGCTTCTAGCCTTGTGGGACAGGCCTCCCCGCCTGTCCCTTTTTCTCGCTGTTATCGTAAGTCAATGTTATCCAGTACTATCCACATCGTTAACACTCACTGATAACCCTAAAGAGAATCTAGACCCGCGCCTCCCGTCCAGCCGAAGATCGACTTACCATGAATCGAAGCGAGACGAAGCCCCCCGCTATCGGCCTCGACATCGGCACCAGCCGTATAGTCGCCGCGCGGCAGGTGGACCAGAACATCAGCTATGACAGCCAGTTGAACGCCTTTGTCGCCATCCCCTATTCCAAAATGACGGCCAACGTCCTCGGCAAGGAAGGCGTTCCCCACTCCGTCGAAGGCAATGAGATCGTGGTGCACGGCAACGAGTCCGAGCGCTTTGCCGACTTGTTGAACAAGGAGACCCGGCGCACCATGACGCGCGGCGTGCTGAATTCGGACGAACCCGACGGTGTGAAGTTGATCCGCGCCATTGCCTCGTCGCTGGCCGGCAAAGGCGAAAAAGGCCAGAAGCTTTGCTTCACCGTGCCTGCCGCCTCCATCGGCGCCGACGAGAATCTCACTTATCACGAAGCCACCTTGCGCGAGATCCTGGTCGGCCTGGGTTACGAGGTCAAGAGTATCAATGAAGGCTTGGCCGTGGTATATGGCGAGCTCGAGAGCACTAACTACACGGGAATTGGAGTCAGTTGCGGCGGCGGCCTCTGCAACGTCTGTTTCGCCTACCTCTCGGTTCCTATCCTCAGCTTCAGCATGCCCAAGGCCGGCGATTTCATCGACGCCAGCGCCGCCTCCGTAATGGGCGAGCGCGCCAACCGTGTCCGCATCCTCAAGGAACAGTCGTTCTTCTTCAACGGCCACTTCGACGACAAGCTCCGCCAGGCCGTCACCGTTTACTATGACGATATGATGCAGTCGCTGGTCGCCGGCCTGCGCAACGCCTTCCAGGGCGCCCGCAACATCCCCAAGCTGGCCAAGCCCATTCCGCTGGTTTTGAGCGGCGGCAGCGCCCTGCCCAAGGGCTTCCGCGACCGCTTCGAGAAGATCTTCAAGGAAAGCGACTTCCCACTCGACATCTCCGAAATCCGCATCGCCGCCGATCCCCTGACCGCCACCGCCAAGGGAGCCCTGGTGGCCGCCCTCTGCGACATGTAAGCTTGTGGCTGGCGGCCCTGACCCCTACCCAGTCGCCAGTCCAATGTGGTATGGTATGGCTGGATGGACTTCCGGCCAGCCCTGATTCACGATTCCGAAATCCCGCTCTACCGCCAGGTATTCGAGCAGATTGCCGCGAAAATCCGCTCAGGCGAGCTGCCCCGCGGCGAACGCCTTCCAGCCACCCGCGAATTGGCTGGCCTGCTTGGACTGAACCGGACCACCGTTTCCGCCGCCTACGAGTTGCTCGAGGCCGGCGGCCTGATCGCCGGCCAGGTCGGCCGCGGAAGCTTCGTAACCGGCCAGGCCGCGGCAGCCCGGGGCGCCATTGATTGGACCGCCCTCCTGGAACGTAACGAAACCCCGCTCATCGGCCATTCCGGGTTCGGCCGCGACGTCATCAGTTTCGCCATGTCCCGCCCGTCGCGCGAGCTTTTCCCGCTCGACGAGTTTCGCGCCGCCTGCGCCACCGTGCTCGCCCGCCACGATCTCGCCGATATCCTGCAACTCGGGTCTCCCAGCGGCTACGAGCCCCTGCGCCGTCACCTGCTGGACGAGGCCCGCGCCCAGCACCTCGCGGCGCCGTCCGACGACTTGGTCATCACCAACGGCTGCCAGCAGGCCCTCGACCTCATCGGCCGCGTGCTCCTGCGGCCGGGCGATACCGTAGCCGTCGAGGATCCGGTCTACACCGGGCTCAAGGCGTTGCTCGCCGGAATGGGCGCGCACCTCGTGGGCATCCCGGTCGGCCCCGATGGCCTCGACGTCGCGCAACTCGATCGCGTGTTCGATCGCGAGCGGCCGCGCTTCCTGGTGGTCACTTCGAATTTCCAGAATCCCACCGGCGCCACCCTGCCGCTGGCCGCCCGCCGCGGATTGCTGGAAGCGGCGCGCGCCGCCGGCGTGCCGGTGGTCGAGAACGACGCGTACGGCGAGCTGCGCTACTCCGGCGAACCGCTGCCCGCCATCAAGCAATTGGATGAGCACGGCGGAACGGTCCTGCTGCGCAGCTTCTCCAAGGTCAGTTTTCCGGGGCTGCGCGTGGGCTGGGCCGTCGGGCCGAAGCCGCTCATGGACCGCCTCCGCCAGGCGAAGGAAGCCGCCGACCTGCACACCGACCAGCTCTCGCAGGCCGTGCTGCTGGAGTTCGCCGAATCGGGACGCCTGGAAGCGCACCTCGCGCGCGTGCTCGAAGCCGGGGCGGCGCGCCTGGCCGCGACCCTGGATGCCTGCCGCCGCTACTTGCCGCCGGGCACCCGGTGGACGCGGCCCGAAGGCGGAATGAATGTATGGGTGCGGCTGCCGGAGCCGCTGGATGCCGGTGAATTGCTGGCGCGCGCCCAGAAGGAAGGCGTGGCCTACCTGCCGGGACGCTATTTCGCGGTTTCCCGGCTGGAGCCCGGCGCGCTGCGATTGAGTTTTGCGGGGCTGCCTCCGGATCAGATCCGGAGCGGTCTCGAAACCTTAGGAAGGATTGTCGCGGGCCAGCTCGCCAGCGAGTCGCAAAGCTTCGAGCCGGCCCCCGCGATGGTATAGGAGCAGACCATGTTTCAATTCTCAAGCGAAGACTATCGAGTGAAAGTCGGCCTCGCGGAAATGCTGAAAGGCGGCGTCATCATGGACGTCACCAACGCCGAGCAGGCCAAGATCGCGGAAGACGCCGGCGCCTCGGCGGTGATGGCCCTCGAGCGCGTCCCCGCCGACATCCGCAAAGAGGGCGGTGTGGCCCGCATGGCCAACATCGGCATCATCGAGCGCATCATGCAGACCGTCACCATTCCGGTGATGGCCAAGGCGCGCATCGGCCACTTCATGGAGGCGCGCATCCTCGAAGCGCTGGGCGTAGACTACATAGACGAAAGCGAAGTCCTCACCCCCGCCGACGAAGAGCACCACATCGACAAGAACGATTTCAAGGTCCCCTTCGTCTGCGGCGCCCGCAACCTGGGAGAGGCCCTGCGCCGCATCGCTGAAGGCGCCGCCATGATCCGCACCAAGGGGGAGGCCGGATCGGGCAACATTGTCGAAGCCGTCCGCCACATCCGCACCATCGTGAAGGAGATGAAACAGCTCACCGTCGCCGGCAAGGAAGAGCTGTTGCACCATGCCAAGACGCTGCAGGCGCCGCTCGAGCTGGTCGAGTGGGTCGCGCAGAACGGCAAGCTGCCGGTGCCCAACTTCTCCGCGGGCGGAATCGCCACCCCTGCCGACGCCGCACTCGTGATGCAACTCGGAGCCGAAGCCGTTTTCGTGGGCTCGGGGATTTTCAAGTCGTCGGATCCCTCAGCGCGCGCCGTGGCCATCGTACAGGCGGCCAAGAATTTCAACAACCCCGAGAAACTGCTGGAGGCCAGCCGGGCCCTGGGCGAAGCCATGCCCGGTCTCGACATCGCCAAGATGCAGGAATCCGAGTTGCTGCAGACCCGCGGCTGGTAGCAAACGATGACTTCCCAAAAAGCCGGGCCCTTCAAAAAAGCTGGGCCCGCTAAGAAAAAGGTCGGAGTCCTCGCCCTCCAGGGCGATTTCGCGGCCCACGGCGCGGCCCTCGAGCGCGCCGGAGCCGAGCCCGTATTCATCCGCGAGCCCGAGCAGTTCCGCGACATCGACGGGCTCATCATTCCCGGCGGCGAAAGCACCACCATGCTCAAGCTTCTCCGCTACGAAGAGGGCCTCATGCAAGCCCTGGCAGAGTTCGGCCGCCACAAGCCCATCTTCGGAACCTGTGCCGGCGCCATCCTCATGGCCAACGAGGTGTCGCGCCCCGAGCAGGAGAGCCTCGGCCTGATGGATATCGGAGTCGAGCGCAACGCCTACGGCCGGCAGATCGATAGCCGCGTGGCGGAGATCGATCCCGAGCCCGAATTCCAGCAGCGCACCGCGCCGGGCAAGCTGGAGGCCGTGTTCATCCGCGCGCCCATCATCCGCCGCGTCAGTGGCAGCGCCAAGGTGCTGGCCACGTACCAGGGCGATCCGGTCCTGGTGGAGCAGGGGCCCCATATGGTGGCGACGTTTCATCCGGAGCTGACCGTGGACTCTCGCGTGCACGGTCTCTTCCTGGAGAAACTGTGAGCCGGCTTCCGAAGCGTGTCCTCTTTGTGTGCCTTGGGAATTCGTGCCGCAGCCAGATGGCCGAAGCCTTCGCGCGCGCCTACGGCAGCGATGTCCTGATCGCAGCCAGCGCGGGACTCACCCCGGCGTTCGGCGTCGCGCCCGACACCCTGCGCGTCATGTCCGAAAAGGGACTCGACCTGCGCGACCACTTTCCCAAGAGCGTCCGTCAACTGGAACGGGCCAAGTTTGACCTGGTGATCAACATGAGCGGGTTCGACCTCCCCGACAAAGTGGGCGCACTGGTGCGCACCTGGGACGTGCCCGATCCCGTATTCCTGGATTACGACGAGCACCGCGAGGTGCGCGACGCCATCGAGCGCCTGGTCATGAACCTGATTCTCGAATTGCGGGGCGAGCGGTAGGACAGGCCAGGAGGCCTGTCCCACTCTCCTACCGGCTCTCCACCCGGAGATTGTTGGTCACCGAAAAGACCCCCGATACGCCGTTGGCTCGCGAGCCCACCAGGTCCTTGTCGGGCTGCGAATCCACCACGCCCTCCAGCGTCACCTTCCCGTTGTCCACGATGATGTGGATCGGCGGCACGGCCCCGAACGCGTACTTCTCGAGTGCCGCCTCGCTATAGATCGCGCGGTACTCCGCCCGGCGAATCCTGTCGTCCATCGGTGAAAGCGGCAGCACCTGGATCTGGTTGTCCACCTTCTCCACGCCTTCGATTCGCTTCACCACGTTGCCGGCGTCGCTCTTGAGCGTTGGCCGCGTGACCTGCCCGAGCAGGGTTACAGTGCCGCCGTTCACGCGGAAACCCAGGTTGTCGAAAACGCCGTAATACGGCAGCATCACGAGTTCGTGGCGGACTTCTTTTGCGATCCGGTCCTCGCTCTTCGCTCCCGGCATCATCGAGCGGTCGGCGCCCTTCTGGGCCATACCCGGAAGCGCGGCGATCAGGATCGTCAGGGCCAACAAGCACCAATGTCTCATGGTACAAAGCCTCCTTGGAATCCATGCTATTCGATCCCCGGGCAGTTGTTCAGTGCTTCCACGTACGCTCAGGGCCTCACAAGGAAGGAATAGCCCACACCAATGAAGTGGTCCGGCGCCGCGGAAGACAGCCCGACTCCCACGTGGAGATCGAGTTGGTGCCGCGGCGCCAGTTTGTAGGCCGTTTCCACATGCAGCAGGTGCCGCGGTCCGCCGCGCTGCGGGAAATCGCCCGCGTATTCCAGGAAGGCGTCCCAAGGTCCGGTGAGTTGACGGTCGAACAGAAAAGTGAATTCTCCGGTGTCGTTTCGTTGCCACTCCCCGTTTTTCCCAAAGACGTCGTCCCATAGACCGACAGCATTCCGGCGGCGGTCCAATTCTCGGAGAGCTTTTGCGACCACGGCAACTGCAGCGCCGGGTCGTACCCGTGGCTCGATATGGCCCTGGCGCCGGACGGCAGACTCAGGGACACGACCGCCGAAAGGTCAAACCCGCCTGCCGTGTGGCTGATCTGTTGTTTCACTCCGAGCGCCAGGTCGCCGAATCCCGCGCCGGCCGAATAATAGTCCGGAGCCGTGAAGCGAAGCTCCGTCCGGCTTGCGATACCAATGCGCAGCAACGTCTCGGGCCCGTCGAACGTGTTGTGCCCCGTACTGTCCGTCACCTGCGTGCCGTTCTCGAATTGCAGACTACCTTTCGGGACGACGATGCTGGAGTCGGTAACCGCGGGCCGGTCGGTCGCGATCGTCTGGCCGTTCAGCAGGGTGCTTGCGGCCAGGCACGCGATCCAGAGTCTCACCGGAACACCACGCCCGAGCGCATCAGGAGGTTCTCCGCGACCGGACCCAGCGAGAACGCCGGCAGGAACGTGAGCGCGGTCACCAGCAGGACCGTCGCCATCAACATGGCGGCGAACAGCGGACCGTGCGTCGGCATGGTACCGAAGGTGGCCTCCGCCCGCCTTTTTTTGGCCAGGCTTCCGGCAATGGCCAGCGCCGGGATGATCACGGCGAAGCGTCCTACCAGCATTCCCAGTCCCAGGGTCAGGTTGAACCACGGCGTATTGCTGTTCAACCCGGCCATGGCGCTTCCGTTAGTCCCCGCCGCGCTGCCGTAGGCGTAGAGGATCTCGCTCAAACCGTGCGGCCCCGGATTGCCCAGGCCCGCGGTCACGAGACCGGCGAACGGCAGACACGAGAACACCAGGGTGGCCAGCGCGGTGATGACGTAGGCCAGCATCACCATCTTCATCTCCCGGGACTCGATCTTCTTACCCAGGTATTCCGGCGTGCGGCCGACCATCAGGCCCGCCAGGAACACGGCCACCAGCACCGTGAGGAGCATCGAGACAATGCCCGAGCCCGTGCCGCCGAAGATCACCTCGCCGGATTTCAGATTGATCATCTGCACCAGCCCGGCCAGGGGAGTGTAGCTGTCGTGCGCGCTGTTCACAGCCCCGTCGCTCGAAGCGGTGCTGACCTCGGAGAAAAGGCCCGACGCCGCGACCCCGAAGCGCACTTCCTTGCCCTCCATGTTCCCGCTCTCAACGCCCAGCGCGCCGAGCAGGGGGTTGCCGGCCCGCTCGCTCCAAATGATGGCGCAACTGCCGCACACGAAGAGCACGGACATGGCGGCGAAGAGCGTCCAGCCCTGGCGCGTATCGCCGGTCATTCTGCCGAAGGTGTAAGTCAGTGCCGCGGGGATCGCCAGGATCAGCAGCATCTCGACCAGGTTGGCAAACGGCGTCGGGTTCTCGAACGGATGCGCCGAGTTGGCGTTGAAAAAGCCGCCGCCGTCGGAGCTCAGAAGCTTGATCGACTCCTGCGACGCCACCGGCCCCATGGCGATGGTCTGCCGCCCACCTTCAAGCGCCGCGACCTGCCGATTCGCCGCGAAGTTCTGGATGACTCCCTGCGAGCCGAGAATCAGAGCGCCGAGCAGCGAGAGCGGGAGCAGGACGTACAGGATGGACCGCGTCAGGTCCACCCAGAAATTGCCGAGCCTGCCCGTGCCCTGGCGGGCGAAGCCGCGGATCAACGCCGCGGCCACGGCCATGCCCGCGGCGGCCGAAGTAAAACTCTGCACCGCCACGCCGGCCATTTGCGAAAGGTGGCTGACCGTGGATTCTCCGAAGTAGGCCTGCCAGCTCGTATTGGTCAGGAAGCTGACGGCCGTGTTGAAGGCCAGGTCGGGGGCCATGGCGGCGAATCCTTGCGGATTCAGCGGCAGCCAGTGCTGCCAACGCAGTTGGGCATAGAACAGCAGGAAATTGACCAGGCCGAACCACAGGCAGGCGCCTGCGTACGCGGTCCAGGTCTGTTCAGCGGAGGAGTCGACGCCGCAGACCCGGTAGATGGCGCGCTCGACGGGCCGCAGCAGGGGCGAGAGAAAGGCAGGCCTTCCCTGAAAGACCCTGGCCATGTAGAAGCCCAGCGGTTTGGTGATGGCCAGCAGCAGGACCATCAGCACCGGCAGTTCCGAGAAGCTGGACCAGCTCATACGATCCGGTCGAGTCCCATGCTTCTTAGTGTGCCGTGCCGCTTAAGAATTAACAACCACTCCCGACCCAGAGGATGCCGCGGCCGGAGGTACTTCGATCTATGAGGGAACGCGATGCCAGCGGGGGATGCCGCCGGCGTTCATTGCGGTTCGCTGCGAAGCTTCCGCAGAGCCGCTTGAGCGGCTGCTTTCAGCGGAGCCAGGTCCTTTTCGAGGATAATCCAGATGAGGCCGATATCAATACTGTCGTATGTATGGCGCAGCCGGTTGCCCAGCCACGTATGTCCCGCCACTCAACGCTTGGGCATAACTCTGCAGCGCTGCCCCCAAGCCGGTGCGCAGCTTCACTGATCCGCAATAGCGCATACTTGACGGCGTAGGCTACCTGCTCGTCTCCCTCAAAAATCGTGCGGTCTACGCCTTGCGTGAACCGCTCGATTCTGGCGATATCAGTGAGAATGTCATCCAGCAGCTTTGCCGGATCTCCGCTAAAAGGCACGGACCGCCTCGCGGCCAACGTTTTCCCTCACATTCGGCTTGAGTGTTCCTTCCACCAGCAAATCAACCCTCTCCCCGAGCAGGTCCGCAATCTGGTTTTCAATATGGATGACATCGAGCAGCGATACGCGGCGCGTCTCTTCGAAGGCTGCCAGAAGATCAATATCGGAATCGAGCCGGCGCTCACCGCGGACCGTGGAGCCGAACAGCGACAAGTGCACGACACCGGCGGCTCTCAGCTCCGGTTCGTGTTCGCGCAACGTGGCGATCACCTGCTCGCGGTCCATAGTCTATTTTTGCCCGCCCCTTTGGCCAGGTCAAGGCCGCGATCCTGGCCGTTTCATCTCCGGCACATGTAATTCCGCCCTCCGCTGCGTTCGGGGAGAGGATGGGCGCGCAGTGAGTTAGTCACCGGCGGCGGATTTGACAGGCCAGGAGGCCTGTCCCACCTGTACCAGGTTTTCCGGAGCGGCGCCGTTGACCACCGCCGCCGCATCTTCCGCCGTAAAAGTCTCCACCTTCGCCGAGATATTCATCGAGCAGAACTTCGGACCGCACATGGAGCAGAAGTGCGCGTCCTTGAATCCGTCGTCGGGCAGCGTTTCGTCGTGCATGGAGCGCGCCGTCTCCGGGTCGAGCGACAGCTCGAACTGGCGGTTCCAATCGAACGTGTAGCGCGCGCGCGAAAGGGCGTCATCGCGGTCGCGCGCGCCCGGACGCCGCCGCGCGATATCGGCCGCATGCGCCGCAATCTTGTAGGCGATGATCCCGGCCTTCACATCGTCGCGATTGGGCAGCCCGAGGTGCTCCTTGGGCGTCACGTAGCACAGCATGGATGCGCCGTACCAGCCGATCATGGCCGCGCCGATGGCCGACGTGATGTGGTCGTACCCTGGTGCGATGTCGGTCACCAGCGGCCCCAGCGTATAGAACGGGGCCTCGTAGCACATCTCGTTTTCCTTCTGGACCTGCATTTCGATCTGGTCCATGGGAATGTGGCCGGGCCCTTCGATCATCACCTGGACGTCGTACTCCCAGGCCTTCTTCGTCAGCTCGCCCAGCGTCTTCAGCTCGGCGAACTGCGCCTCGTCCGACGCGTCGGCCACGCTGCCGGGCCGCAGGCCGTCGCCCAGCGAGAAGCTCACGTCGTGCTTCTGGAAGATCTTGCAGATATCCTCGAAGCACTCGTAGAGCATGTTCTGCTTGTGGTTCTTGACCATCCACTCGGCCAGGATCGAGCCGCCGCGGCTGACGATTCCGGTGATGCGTTTCGTAGTCAGCGGAATGTACTGCACCAGCACGCCCGCGTGGATCGTCATGTAGTCCACGCCCTGCTCGGCCTGCTCCTCGATCACCTCGAGCATCACCTGTTTGCTGAGGTCTTCCACGCGCCGGACTCGCGAGAGCGCTTCGTAGATCGGCACCGTGCCGATGGGCACCGGCGAAGCGCCGATGATGGCCTTGCGGATAGCCGGGATGTCGCCGCCGGTGGAAAGGTCCATCACCGTATCGGCCCCGTACTTCACCGAATACTCGAGCTTCTCGATCTCGCCATCGATATTCGAAGTGACCGCGGAGTTCCCGATGTTGGAGTTGATCTTGCACTTGGAGGCCACCCCGATGCACATGGGCTCCAGGTTCGTGTGGTGAATGTTGGCCGGGATGATCATCCGGCCGCGGGCCACTTCGGAGCGGACCAGCTCCGGAGACAGATTCTCGCGCCTGGCGATGAAATGCATCTCCTCCGTGACGATGCCCTGGCGGGCGTAGTGCAACTGCGTGCGGATGCTGTCGTTCTGACGTTTCGCTACCCACTCTGTGCGCATGGTGACTCCTGGTCCTTGCGGACCGAAAATGCTTGTGCGGACGGAAAATCGAAAGGGCACCCCGGCCTCCGCCGGCGATGGACCGCGAAGGCCGGAGTGCCCGGACCTGCGATTGCTACTTCTTCTTCTTCGGCTTCTTGGTTTCCTTCTTGGGGCTTCTGTCCTTGGCCATCGAAAATCCTCCCTTACACAAGGATTATACCCGGATGTTCGAGGAATCGCCGCGCAAATGATAGCGGCGGCCCCGCCACTCGATGGTGTTTCCGAAAGCCGACGCCGCCAGGACGATCAGCCAGATCCAGGTGGCCAGGGGCTGCCACATGGCGTGGACCCAGGCATGGCGGCGAAACCAGGGCTCGCATTCCGGCAGCGCGGCCTTGGCCAGGGTGGCGCGGTTGAGCCCCTTCAGCATGCCCGGAGAAAGCTGGGCGATGAGCGCCCACTCGGCCAGGCGGTGGCCGCGGAGGGAGGCCCACACCGAAGCCGCCATCCCGCCGCAATAGAAGGCGTGCGCGACGATCGCCGGCCACCACAACTCGCGCCGGTAGACGCGCGTAATGGTCATCTGGCGCCGGGCCCAGGAGAAGAAGCGGCGGGCGGTAACGCGCTCGAAGCACGGGGTGAGTGCACCGGGCGCGAAGGCGATGGTGAGACCCGCGGCGTGTACGGCGTCGGCCAGCGCGTAATCGTCGCTCACGGCGCCGTTCCAATACTCGGGAACCCGCGCCTCGAAGAAAGTCTCCTTGCGCATGGCCATGGCGCCGCCCCAGGCGAATCCGCAGTCGCCGGGGCCGAGCCGGCCGACAGCCACCGCGTCCCACACGCCGCGCATCAGGCTCCAGAAGGTGGGCGGCTGGGGAGTGAACCAGCGGTAGCCGGTCGAGGCCCCCACGCCCGGCTCGATGAGAGGGGCCACCAGAGCGCGCAGCCAGCGGCGTGTGGGGCGGCCGTCGGAATCGGCAAACGCGAAAATCGCGGTGCGCTTGCGGGTGGCGCGCACGGCAACCAGAAGGTTCTGAATTTTTTCGCCGGTGTGCGGATCGCCACCGTGGGCCAGGACCACCTTGGCGCGGTTGGGAAGCACACCGGGTGGAATGTCGGCGCCGGTTCGCGCTACCACGATCAGTTCGTAGTCGGGATAGTCGAGCGCGGCGAGCGCGGCGAGATTCTCGCGAAGCCCTTCGTCTTCGCCCTTCACCGGCACGATGACGCTGGCCGGCGGAAGGTACTCCCCGTTTTCGGCGAGACGACTCTCGAGGTAGGCGGCCCGCTTGCGCTCGCCACGCAGGGAGAAGAAGGCCAGCAAGAGCGCGGGACCCGCGAAGAGCCAGTACCAGAACACCAGACGTAGGATAACAGGAGTGGGTGGCAGTCGCGGAGAAAAACGAAGCAGCGGGACGGGGGCGTCCCGGCCCAGAGGGCACCCCGACCAGGGGGTCCGCCCCACCGATGCGGTGTCGCGCCGCGGAGTGGCTGTCGATCTTGTAAACTCGTGGCCGGGGCTGAAGCTTTGGGCGGCCTCGCGGCATCCACCGCTCGTATGCGCAAATCTCTTCTCACGGGTATCCTCATGACGGCTTCTCTCTTCGGAGCAACAGGCGCGCTGGAGTTCACGCTCAATTCGATCGACGGCCAACCGGCTCCGCTGGCGGCCTATAAGGGCAAAGTGGTGCTGATCGTCAACGTGGCGAGCTTTTGCGGCTTCACCCCGCAGTACGAGGGGCTCGAAGCCGTCTACGCAAGTACAAGGATCGCGGCCTGGTAGTGCTGGGGTTCCCGGCCAACAATTTCGGCGCGCAGGAGCCCGGGACCAACGAGGAAATCAAGACCTTCTGCAGCCGCAAGTACAACGTGACGTTTCCGATGTACTCCAAAATCTCGGTGGCCGGCGCGGACAAGGCGCCGTTGTACCAGTTCCTCACCGACAAACAGGCCAACCCCGCCACGGGCGGCGAGATCAAATGGAACTTCACCAAGTTCCTGGTCGACCGGGAGGGCAAGGTGGCGGCGCGGTTCGAATCGCCCGTAAAGCCGGAATCGCCGGAAGTCGCCGCGGCGATCGAAAAAGCTTTGAGTGGCAGCCCGCGATAATCGCGATATAGTATTAGCTTGCCGTCCTGCCTGTATTGCGACGTCACGCCCGAAGAGGCGTGGATCATCACCGACGATGCGGTAGCTATCCCGCATCCGAGCCCTTTGACTGCGTGCCACGTGGTGGTGGCTCCGCGGCGCCACGTGCTTACGTTTTACGAACTCGACGTTCAGGAACAGCGCATGGTCTGGAACCTGGTCGCCGATATCAAGAAGCGCATTGAGGCGGCGCTCAAAGTGGACGGGTTCGACGTGGGCTTCGCCGATGGGAGCGCGGAGGATCCGGTGCACACGCATATCCACGTGGTACCGCGCTCGCCGGGGGAATCGCTGAAGCTGCCCAGCGGCGTCGAGTGGGTCAATCCAGACCTTTAATCAAGCAAACAACACAGGCAGGAATGCCTGTGCTACGTTCACGAAAACAACACAGGCAGGAATGCCTGTGCTACGTTCACGCGAAGGCGACCCCGATCGACTCTCCTACCTTTCTGATGTAGTTCCGGCCTTCGTCGTACTCCGCGGCGTTCTTCAAGTGTTCGAGCATGAGCGGCGCGTCGATCGGGAGCTTGGCCAGTTCTCCGAGGTACGCGCGGTAGTCCACCTGGCCGCGGCCCGGCGCCACCTCCAGGAAATGGACGTTGTACTCCGGCACCCACTGCAGGTCCTTGGCATGGCAGGAAACGATCCAGGGACCGAGTTTGCGGAAGCACTCCCGAATGGTTTCGGCGCTGTCGTAGAAACGGCGCGGGCTGTTGATGACGTTGCAGACATCCAGGTGCACGCCAAACATGGGCCGCTCGACGGCGCGGATCAGGTCGGCATAGGCGTCCGGTCCGTCGGGCAGACTCCACGGCATCATTTCGATGGTGAACTTCGCCCGCTTCGGCTTGACGGCGTCCAGCACGTGACGGCAGTTCTCGACAGTGGCGTCGAAGAATTCCTTCGACAGATTCCGGGGATTCATTCCATACCACACGTCGGGGTTGTACGATCCTGCGATATCCACGCAGCAGCGCGCACCGACGGCCTCGGCCAGGGCGCAGCGCTCGACCACGTAATCCAGGTTCTGGCGGCGTTTGGCGGCGTCGGGATCCAGCATGTTCTTCCACGCACCGACTTCGGCGATGACTACATTTTCGGCTTGAAATGCTTTGGCGATGGCCGCTATGCGGGCGGAGTCGCTTACGGCGGCGTTGGGGCAGTAGGCGGCGCTGTAGCCGAGGCGGCGGTGCTCGCGCGCCAGGGCGGCGGGGTCGTCCGACTGCAGAGGGGACTGCAGGAAGATGGGACCGCCCAGGCGGATGGGCGTTCCCGCGGCGCGGGCGGGGAGGGCGGCCATCGCCGCGGCGCCGGCAAGTAAGGATCGGCGGGTCATAGATTTTTCAGCCGGAAGTTGCGGTATTCGATTTTCATCGGCCCGCCCACGTGCACCTGCACGCCGATCAATCCTTCGAATGTCCGGTTGGGAGCGTCGTCGTCGATTACCACGCTCATCAAGCGGCCGTTCAACATGTGAACGAGCGTGTTGCCACGGACGATCAGGTGATAGGAGTTCCAGTCCTTGGTGATGAATGCAGCCAGGTCATTGGCATCGCCGATGGTCGAGAGGATGATCGGCTTTCGCCCGCCGACCACGTGGGTCACCTGGCCGCGCTGGGCCAGGAACAGGCGGCCCTTCTCCTCGTAATTCTGGCCGGTATAACGGTTCTGGCCATCGATATCGGCCTGGCAACCGCGCATGGCAAACCAGTTGTCCGGGGTGACGGTGTCCGGGACCACTACGCTGCGGTAGTTGATCCCGCTGTTGCCGCCCGAAGTGATGCGGTAGTCGGCTTTCAATTCGAAATCCTTGGGCGCGCCTCCGCGCCAGATGATGAAGGTGTTGCTCTTGAGGAGCGTCTCGGGAGTCACTTCGCCGACCAGCGTGCCGTCTTCGACACGCCAGTATTTGGGGTTGCCTTCCCAGTTGTTGAGCGTCTTGCCATCGAAGATGGGCTGGAAGCCCGCTTCGTCACCGGTGGCGGGCTCGGGCCGGTCGCTCTGCTTGGGCACGTACGGCTGTTGGGCGGCGGCCGACACGGCTCCGAGGGACGAAAGCAGGAAGGAACGACGTATCATCGTCCCTTCATATCACATTTGGCGGAACACAGGCAGGCCCGGCGACGGGTCAAGAAATGCCTGTGCTACCTCAGAAGTTCAGGCGCGCGACGAACTCCAGGCTCCGGGCGCCTGGATCGTTGGTGTTGTTGAGATCGCGGAAGGCGGAGGTGGTCTGTCCGAAAGAGCTGCTGATGGCGGTGCTGATGTTGCCGCCGGTGGCGGCGCCGCCGGGGATCAGGATGTTGGGATGGTTGAAGACGTTCAGCGCTTGCACGCGGAACTCGAAATTCAACCGCTCTTTGATTTGCGTGCGCTTCACTAGGCTGACGTCCCACTTGGAAAGCCAGGGGCCCCAGAGGAACACCTGGTTGCAGATCTGGCCCGCGGTATTGCACGGCCCAATGTAAGGCGCGTTGGGGTCGAACGTCCCGCTGATTCCGGCTGCCGCGAGCGTGTTCTGGATCAAAGCCTGCGGCAGGTAATAGGCGGTGCCGGTAGCCACCCCGTTGGCTTGGATGGCGCTGGTAAAGTTGAGCGCCATTTCGTTTTGCATTTGCCGGGTGGTAATGTTGTGCAGCACCACGCCGCCATCGTTCTGGTTGAAGGTGTCGCGGCCGCTGGTGATGTTGATGGGGGTGCCGCTCTGCAGACGACCCACGCCGGCAATTTCCCACCCGCCGACGACTTTGCCGAATACGCCGTGCGCGCCGGAGAGTAGCGGGCGGCCCTGGCCGAAGGGGAGCTGGTAGATCCAGGTCGCCTTGATGCCGTTGCGAATATCGAAAGTGGTCGGTCCTTTGTTGCCGCCCCAATTGCGCAGCGTGGGAGTGTTGGCATCGGTCAACGACTTGGAGAAGGCGTAGCTGGCCTGTAACTGTAGGCCGGCAGCGAGGCGGCGGCGCACTTCGACCTGGCCGGAATTGTAGGTGCTCGAGTTGCGGTTGGTCAGCATGGTGGAGTTGCCGCCGTTGTTGGGGTTCACCTGGAAAAGATTGATGGGATATAGGGCCTTGGTGAGGTTGGCCATGCGGGTGGAATTGGTGGCGATGCCATTGGCGGTTGCGCCGGCCTGGCCCTGCGTGAGCTGCGTGACGGTGGTTTGATCGGTGTTGCTTCCAATGGCCGTCGTGATCAGCGGGACGTTGACCTGTCCGGCCAGTCCCTGGTTGCTGTAGTTGTTGCTGGTCAGCTTGGTGGATGGGTTCAGGAGTTGCGCCACAGAGATGCCGTTGGCGATGGCCAGATTATTCTGCGCCTGCTGGAACTGGGTGGCGAAGCCGTTCTCGACGGTGTTCACTTCGTTGAGATTGACGGTTTGCCAGAGATCGACTCCGTGATTGCCCACGTAGCGAACTTCGACCACGGTATCCCTGGTCAACTGGCGCTGGAACCCGAATGTCCAGCTTTCGATATACTCGGGCTTGATTTGGGGATTGTAATCCTCCACGTTTTGGCCGCTTTGGACGACCAGCGGGAAGCTGGGATTGGGGAATGCCGGGTCAATGCTGCTGGGCACCAGCGAGGGGAAAGAAGGATCGCTGAAGAGCACATTGCCAGCGGTAAAAACGCTCGGTGTGGTGGAGGGGCTGGTGCTGGTAACCAGGGAACGGCCTGCATTCGCACTCCAGATGCCGTCCAGAAAGCCGATTCCCTGGCGGTTGGTGGAGATGCTGAAGCCGCCGCGCAACACCGCATCCTCGCCGGTCAACCAGTGGAGAATGCCGCCCTGGGGAACCCGGTAAGCCAGACCAAAAGTAGGGCTGAAGTGGCCGACGCCCGGGTCAAAGCCGCCTGTGCCCGGCGGTACCAGCGAAAACACCGGCACGGAACCATCCAGCACGCCCGGTTGGAAGAGATTGCCCACGCCCGATACGCCATACAGACCGGCGAAGCCCGGGCGGGTGTACAGGTTGTCGAGGTTTCGAATGGCGCCCTGACGGTCCCAGCGCACGCCGGCGCTGATGGTGAGTCTCGTAGTGGCGCGCCAGGTGTCCTGGATGTACGAAGCGAACTCGCGCATGTGGTTGCGATCGACGGAGTAGTTCGGGCCGTAGGTCTTGGTTTGTTCGCCGAGCACGGCGGAGCTGGTGACGGCAGAGACGCGACCCGCCAGGATTGCGTATAAATTTGCGGCATCGCTGAGTTGCGTGGCGCTGGCGCCGGGAAGCGTGGTGGTGGTGAACAGCGAAGTTGCGCCGGTGTTGTCCGGATCGCCGGTGGCCTGTCCGAGCGCCAGGGTGTTGAGGAGCGAGGAATTCGCGGCGGCCTGCCAGGCGTTGACCTGGGTGAAATTGAACCCCACATTGATCAGGTGATTCTTCTTCAGGTAGCTCACGTTGTCATTGACCTGGTACACCGGCGTGCTGCGGGGCGCGTAATTGGTGTAGTTGCCGTTGTAGGGATTGGTCATGTATCCGGCAAAGCTCAGGAGTCTTCCGTTCCAAATGCCATAGTCGGTGGGCGAAAGTCCGTCGCCCAGCGCGTTGGCGCCGCCCTGGATGCCTCCGGTCAATTCGTTGGTGATATTCGTCGTGATCACCGAGCGCAATCCAATGCTTCCCGTCCAGTTGAGTCCGTACTGGCCCTCCAGATCGGGCGAGCCCAGTTGCGTTCCGGTGCCCGGAAGAATGCGGTACTCGAGATTCAGACCGTCAGGAGTGCGATCGTTGACCTGATAATTCCAGACGAAGTTGATGTGGTGCTTCTCGGTGACGTTATAGTCGATGCGAGCCGTTTGGAACTTGCGATTGTTGACAGCCGGTGCGTTGGTGGTGAAGTTTTCGCGGTTGTAATCGTTGTTTGTTGAAACACGGCTGACCGGAGTGCCGCCGGATGCGGTGATGAGCTGGTTGATCAGCGAATAGGTCTTCGCCAAGGTTGGGTCGCCGGCGGTGGGGAAGGGTCGAACGCCGGCCGGCAGCGAAGGATTCTCCGCCGCGGCGAGCGAGTACAGATTGACGGTCTTCGGGACGCCGCCCACGTTATACGTGAAGACACCGGTCGCGGCTGTGGGCGCGAGCCATGTTCCGGTTTCGGGGAACGACTGGGGCAGGTCGAAAAACTCGAACGATTCGAAGAAGAACAACTTGTTCTTCTTGACCGGTCCGCCGATGGTGAAGCCGTATTCGTTGAGGTTGATCCGGTCCTTGGCAGCTCCCTGGAGGCAGTTGAAGAAAGCGCAGGCTTCGAACCGGGAGTTGCGGTTGGTCTCGTAGAGGCCGCCGTGGAACTGGTTGGTTCCACCCTTGGTGACGAATCGGATTTGCACGGCGCCTTCACCGGTGCTATCTGCGCCGGCGGCGGCCGTGGTCACGGTCATCTCCTCGATTGCCTGGGTGCGCGGCTGGACGGCATTGAAGATCGCGTCCGGATTGCTCCTGGTGGCATTGTCCTGGACGTTGATTCCATCGATGGTGATGTTGATGGTGGGTTGCGGCAGGCCGTTGATGGTGGCATAGCGGACTCCATCGGCGTTCTGGGTACCGGGCTGGGTGGCGATCAACTCGGTGACGTTGTGGCTGGTGAAGGGANNGCGTCGAGTTGACGGTGGCGGAATCGGCCTGCACGATTTCGGCTCCAGCGGTCACTTCGACCGTATCGGTGGTGGCGCCGATTTCCAGGGTCATGTTTACCGTGGCGGGCACGCCGGCGTCGAGCAAGACGCTGTTATTGGTGGCGGCCCTGAAGCCTTCGTGGGTCACCGTGACCTTATAGACGCCGGTCTGCAGGCTGGGCAGCGCCCAATAGCCTTTTTCGTCCGTGGTCGTGCGAAACGTCTGGCCGGTTGCGGTTTGCAGGACCACCACCACGGCGCTGGGAACCATGGCGTTTTGCTGATCGGTGACGACGCCATCCATGCGGGCGGTAGTAGTAACTTGGGCAAAGCCCGCGAGCACGGCGGCGAGGAACAGGACACACGTTGTAAACAGGCGCATCAAAAGACCCCTCCAAGAAAGTCTGATTCTGCACATGGTAGTACAAAGCGGCACAAAAGACCAGTCGCGACGGCTGGAGAACTTGCAAACTCTTGGGCGTGGACGCACGCGCTGGTGGTGCCGCTCGTGGCCCACGGGGAGGCGCAAGATCTCGTCGTGTGTGTGTATATTATTTTGTGAGGATCATGGCGGGGTTGGCGATTGCGGGGTACCGGCCAATGAAGAGAGCCGCGGCAATCTCTTCGCGTTCGAGGCCGCTGAAATAGCGGATCCCTCTGTTAGAATCAGTACGGATGCATTCCGTCCGGCTGGTTTGCTTTGCGCTCGGCAGTTGGCTCGCTGGCGGGTTCTTCATGGCGTGGATCGCGACCGAGGGCTTCCGCGGCGTGGACCGTCTGCTGGATGCACCCAATCCGCAGGCCAGGCTCGAGTTCAAGACGCTCGAGAGCGACGGGAACTTCGGGAAAGGCGCCGCGCGCACGCTGCTGCGCTACCAGGTGGCGGAGCAGAACCGCGTCTACTTCGAATCCTGGGAAATCGTTCAGCTCGCGGTGGGCAGCCTGCTGTTTTTTTTCCTGCTGTTCGGTACTCGGGAAGACAAATACTCGCTGGCAGGAGTGCTGCTGATGCTCGTGCTGGTGGCAGGGCAGCGCTTCCTGTTGACGCCGGATCTCACGTTATTGGGCCGAAGCCTCGACTTTGTGCCGCTGGCCGATGCGTCTCCCGAACGCGGCCGGTTCTGGCTGCTGCACAACGCCTATTCCGGAATGGAGCTGGCGAAATGGGCCATCGGACTATTCCTCGCCGGCCGCCTGGTTGTAGGGCACCGGCACAGGCATTCACGAGGAGACGTCAGGCAGCAGCTCGATATGATCGATAAAGCCGATCACCGACATATCGATGGGTGACTGCGGCCGTCCCACGGAAGTCATAGCGCTGAAGCCCTCGGTGGCCAGCAGCACGCGGTCTCCGACCCCGGCATCGACTGCGTCCAGGGCTACCACGGCGTCGCCTCGGTCCGTGCCATCCAGGTTGAGGGGCTGCACGAGGAGCAGTTTCCGGCCTTCATGGCTGGCGTGCTTCTGCGTGGCTACCAATTCCCCCACCACCCGGGCGATCAACATCAATTGGCCTTTCTCCCGCGGGTTTTGGCCTTCCGCTTCACGTGGACCGAATCGACGATGCCCACGATGGTGGTGTCGACGGGCGGCTCGACGGGCAGAAAGGGAAAGCTGGCCTCTTTGCCGCGCACCCAGTAGACCGTCTCTCCGGCGCCCGCTCCGGTCGAGTCGGCGCAGATGATGCGCTTGCCGGTGTTTTGCAGTTCGGGAGTCAACGGCTGCACCACCAGCAGGCGCATGCCGTCGAGGCGGGAATCCTTGGCTGTGCACCAGACGCAACCGACCACGCGGCCCAGGTACATCGGCTAATCCAGGTGCACTTCATCGACAATGCCGACGATGGCGCTGTCGACGGGCGTATCCTTGCAGCCCTCGGCCATGCGGGCCGAACTTCCGGCGACGGCGATCACGCGCTCGCGGTAGCCCGCGCTGACTGTGTCCACCGAGACCACGTAGCCGGCCTCGTCTTTGCCGTCCGGCGAGACGGGCTTGAGGATCAGCAGCTTCTTGCCTTCCAGGCGAGGGTCCTTCCGTGTGGCAACCACGGTGCCCACCACGCGGGCCAGAATCATGCCGCTATTTTCCCGAGTTCGACTTGCCGATGGGCAAGACGTCTTCCAGGCTCTGGTGCGGGCGCGGGATCACGTGCACCGCGATCAGCTCGCCCACGCGGCGCGCGGCGGCCGCGCCGGCGTCGGTGGCTGCGCGCACCGCGGCCACATCGCCGCGCACCATCGCGGTCACGTAGCCGGATCCGATCTTTTCCCAGCCGACCAGGGTCACCTTGGCCGCCTTCACCATGGCATCGGAGGCCTCGATCATGGCCACCAGGCCACGAGTTTCAATCATTNNATCCATCATGCCAACCCGCGCGCTTTGAGGGCTTCGTCCACCAGGCCGATCAGCTCCGAGCGCGTCACGTAAAATCGATCTTCTTCCCCGCCGCCGGCCAAGTCTTCCGCGGCCAGCGGGCAGCCCGGCTCCCCGGCGCTCTTGGCCTTCACGCCGTAGCGCGTGCGGGAATCGAGCAGCTTGTCCACTTCCACGCGGGGCAGCGTCCTGGCGCCCCCGAGCAACTCGGCCACCAGCGAGATGCGGGCGAAGTGCTCCATAGTCTCCATGCGGAAGTAGGCCTTGTAGACATCCTCTCCGTAGCACACGGCGCCGTGGTTGGCCATCAGCAGCGCATCGTACTTGGGGATGAGCGGCAGCATGGGCTCGGTCAATTCCGGGGTTCCGGGCAAGCCGTAGCCGGCCAGCGGGACGCAGCCCAGCCCGATGACCACCTCCGGGAGCAGCCCCAGGTTCAGGGGCTTGCCGGCGGTCGCAAAACCCGTGGCCACGGGCGGGTGAGCGTGCACCACGGACTTGATATCGGGCCGCATCTCGTAGATCGTGAGGTGCATGGCGATCTCGCTGGTGCGCTCGGCGCGGCCGGAAATCTTGTTGCCCTTCATGTCCACGATGATCAGGTCGTCGCACTGCATCATGCCTTTCGACACGCCGGTCGGGGTGGCCAGGATTCGCTCGGCATCCAGGCGAATGGTGATGTTGCCGTCGTTGGCGGCAACCCAGCCTTTTTGAAATACCAACTGGCCGATGCGGCAAATGTCTTCGCGATGCTCGCGTTCCGTTTTCACCATTGCGGGATTCTAAATTGTAGCAGAACGTGCGCAGCGGACGCCGCACGCTATGATAGGTCAGATGGAAACCCGCCGCATGTGCCCGCATTGCCGGGCATTCATTACCACCAAGGACCGCACCTGCCCCTACTGCAACGAGGCCGTCGCTCCGCCCGCCAGGCGAAGCTCCGGGCCCATACTCGGCGGGCTTATCCCGCACGCCGGCTTCAATACAGTCATCATCCTGGTCATCAATTTCGGATTGTTCGTGGCCACCTCGATCGTCAGTATGAATGCCGGGCGCGGCGGCAACGCCATGGGGCTGGATTCCCAGACGCTCGTCGATTTCGGCGCTATGTTCTCGCCATACATTCGGGCGGGCCAGTGGTGGCGCCTGGTGACCGCCGGATTTCTGCATGGCGGCCTGTTCCATATTCTGATGAATTCCTGGGCGCTGTTCGACTTGGGAGCGATGGTCGAAGAGATGTATGGATCGAACCGCATGCTAGTGATCTATTTCGTCTCCAACGCCTTCGGTTTTTACGTAAGCTCCCTGTTCAAGGTCGGTCCGTCAATAGGCGCGTCGGCGGCGTTGTTCGGCCTGATCGGGTGCATGATCGCGCTGGGGATGCGGCACCGCGGGGCCTTCGGCGACTCGATCCGCGGCATGTTCACGCGCTGGCTGATTTACGGGCTGCTGTTCAGCTTCCTGCCGGGCATCGATATGGCCGCGCACGTGGGAGGGCTGATCGGCGGTTTTGGCGTGGGATACCTGGCGGGCGAGCCGCGCCACGAGGGCTCGGCCACGGAGAAGCTGTGGCGGATCGCCTCCTGGTTCTGCATTTTGATAACG
>OMOG01000786.1 GCA_900290305.1 Candidatus Sulfopaludibacter sp. SbA4 | reverse complement strand
CTATTAAAATTTGCGAGGTATAAAAAAAATGCGAGCGAAGCGAGCCACCTTCCCCAGCCCCCAACCCCCAACCCCCAACCCCCTTCTTCTCCTGCTCCTCGCCCTACCCGTAGCCCTTGGCGCCCAGCCCCCCTATCCTGACCTTCCCCTGGCCTTCGAGCGTCAGGGCGCGCGCTTCATCGCCCGCGGCCAGGGATACCGCATGTCCCTCGAAGACGGCAGGGCCACCCTGGGCATCCGGCCGAAATCCGGGAACGCCCGCGTCGTCTCCCTCGAATTTGCCGGCGGTGCGCCGCGTCCCGGCGTGCCCGGTCCGGAGCTCCCCGGCAAAGTCAACTATGTCCGCGGCAACCATCCGCGCCTCTGGCAATTCGGCCTGCCGACCTGGTCCCGCGTGACCTACCGCGAGGTCTACCCGGGAATCGACGTGGCGTATTACGGAAATCAGCAACAACTGGAGTTCGACCTGATTCTGCGACCGGGTGCCGACCCCTCCCGGATTCGTATGAAATTCCGCGGCGCCAGCCGCGTGGCGCTGGGTCCCGATGGCGTCCTCTCGGTGGAAGATTTCCGCGTGCCCCTGCCCGCCGTCTACCAGGAGTCCGGCGGAGCCCGCAAGACCATCCAGGGCCGCTACGTGTTGCTCGCCAACCAGGAAATCGCCTTCCGCCTGAACGCCTACGATCGCGCCAAGCCGCTGGTGATCGACCCCACCATCGTCTACGCCGGCCTGCTCGGAGGCGGCACCAACGACACCAACGGAAACGCCATTGCCGTGGACCCGGACGGAAATGCCTATATCGCGGGCGGCACTTTCGCCACTGATTTTCCCACCGCCAACGCGGCCTACGCGCTGGAGCACGGCGGCGAAGACGGCTTCGTGACCAAGATCAACCCCACCGGAACCGCCATCGTGTACTCCACTTTCGTGGGCGGTTCAGCCACCGACCAATTTACCGGCATTGCTCTGGACTCCACTCGCTCCGCTTACGTCACCGGATACAGCGATTCGACCGATTTCCCGACCTCCAACGCATACCAGTCTTCGTCCACCGCCGGCGTCTTCGCCGCCGTCGTGTTGAAACTCAACCCGTCGGGCGCGCTGGCCTGGTCCACCTACCTCGGCTCCGGTTCTTTCGGAGAGGCAATCGCCGTGGACCCCAACGGTAATGCCTACGCCGCCGGATACGTGGCTGGCGACGGAACCCTCCCGGTCACTGCTGGAGTGTACCTCTCCACCCACGCCAGCGACGACGCCTTTGCCGCCAAGTTCAGCCCCACCGGTTCGCTGCTTTACGCCACCTACGTCGGAGGAGCGAACTCGGACTACGGGCAAGGCGTGGCGGTCGATGCGTCCGGAAACGCCTACCTCGTGGGCTCCACCAATTCGCCCAGCTTTACCGGAGCGCCCCCTGGCGGCGCCCAGACCGTCAAGCTCGCAAGCCAGACCGCCTTCATTGCCAAGCTCAATCCAACCGCGACTGCCCTGTCGTATTTCACCTTTCTCGGGGGTAGCGGCTACGAGGGTGGATCTGGCATTGCCGTGGACCTCAACGGCAACGCCTACGTCACCGGGTTCACGCTCTCCACTGACTTTCCGGCCACCACGGCATTGCCGCCAAGCGGCCTGTTCGGCGTGCAGAACGGCTTCGTCGCCAAGCTCAACAGCACCGGCTCCGCATTTCTTTATGCCACAGTCCTCGGCGGGAATCGCGTGGACAACTTCAGGAGCCTGGCCATCGATGGATCCGGCAACGCCTATGTCACCGGAGATACGGACTCCGACCACTTCCCCACCGTTTCCCCCATTCAATCCACTCTTCCCGGCAACGGAACGTCCCTGTTCTCGACCTCCAACTCCGGCGCGTCGTGGAGTCCCTTCGATACCAGCGTTCCAGGAGCCGTTAACAGCATCTCTCCCGATCCTGGCGCCGCCGGCGTGGTGCTGGCCGCCACCGAGGGTGGCACCTACCAGACCACCAATTCCGGTACTTCCTGGAGCATGGTATCGGAGTTCTCCTCCCTGACCCTGGCTCGCAGCCCGGCCAGCGCCAACGTTGTCTACGGCATCGCCTGCGGCGCCACCGTCCAATCCATCGATGGCGGACTCACGTGGAACGAACAGGGGAACGCCGGGATTTGCGCCTACGGGCTGCTCCCCGACCCGCTGAGTGCCAACACCGCCTATGCCTACGATCCCACCAACGACACCGCCAGTGGCCCCTATAAGACCACCGACGGAGGAGTCACCTGGAATCCCGCGACTACCGGGCTGCCCTCCCCGGCCGCCGTCGATACCATGGTCGCGGCTTCCAACGGCACCCTGTATGTCGACCTGCTGAATCAGGGCGTGTACAAAAGCGCCGACCACGGCGCCACGTGGGTCAACCTGGGTCTCGGCAATCTCGCCGCCGTCGTGAACGGGTTGGCCGTTGCCCCGGGCAATCCCGCCGTCCTCTACAAGAGCACCAACTCCACCAGCATCCTCAAGAGCACCGATGGCGGAACCACCTGGGCTCCGGCTGCCGGCAAGCTGCCCTCCGCGACCGGCGCGTTGGCGGCCTCTCCACTCAATCCTCTGATGGTCTACGCCGCCACCCAGAATCCACCCACGGTCTATCTCTCGACCGATGGCGGAAGTACGTGGAACCCGGCCGGCTCGGGGCTGGGAATCGCCGTTCCTAATCAGATCGTCCCCAGCCAGGCAAACGCGGCGACGGCGTTCGTTCTGGCCACGGTGACCACCTCGGCGTTCGTTGCCAAAATCAATCCCACCGGCACCGGCCAGATCTGGTCGACCTATCTGGGCGGCGCCATCGGCAGCGCGGGCTACGGCATTGCCGCCGGCAGTACCGGCGATGCCTTCGTCACCGGTAACAGCCAAGGCTTCTTCCCCGTGACGTCGGCCGCCCTGCAGGGAACCGTGAACACCGTCAATGCGCTCGCGGTTCGCATCAAGGATGCCACTGCCGCCTGCTCCTATTCCATCAGCCCATCCACGCAGACCATCTACAGCCCCCTCCAGACGCTGGTCTATTCGGTCGAGGCGCCCAGCGGCTGCGGCTGGACCGTCACCTCCAGCAACCCCACCTGGGCCACCATCGGCGCCAACGGGTCGGGCAACGGAACCGGGCTGGTATACGTGGTCGCTGCGGCCAATCTTACCGGCGTCTTACGCTCCGTAACCATCTCGGCGAATGGCCAGCCCTCCACCCTCACCCAGGCGCCTTCGTCCTGCTCCTACTCGCTCGGCTCCAACACCGCACCGGTGGGCGCGAGCGGTGGCCCGCTCGCAGTCGGCGTGACCGCCCCAGCGGGCTGCCCCTGGTCCGTGGTCGACAACTATCCGTCGGCCGTGACCATCACTTCGGGAGGCACGGGCTCCGGCAACGGCACCGTGAACCTCACGGTCGGCCCGGCCGGCACCGCCGGTACCGCTACCTTCAACCTGTTGATTGCCGGCGTGACTTATACCATCACCCAGAGCGGAACCGTGCAGGGGTCGCTCGCCGTCCTCGCTCCCAGCCCGGCCGCCGGCAGCGGCACTTCCTCCAGCTTCATCTTCACCTTCACCGATCCCCGCGGCTATCAGAACCTCGACGTGGTCAACGTCCTGGTCAACAACTTCCTCGACGGCCGCCATGCCTGCTACCTGGCATACTCCGTGCCGTCCAGCGCCCTCTACCTGGTGGATGACCCCGGCGATGGCGGAGGCCCCTTCGCGGGCTCGCTGGCCCTCGGCAGCACCGCCCGCATCCAGAACAGTCAATGCTCCGTCGCCCTGACTTCCGCCGCGGGCAGCGGCAACACCTTTACGTTGACGCTGAACATCCAGTTCACCTCGTCGTTCGGCGGCAACAGAATACTCTACGCGGCGGCCCGCGACCAGAATCTGAACAACACCAACTGGCAGGCCATGGGAGTGTGGCAGGTGCCATTTACTTCTGCGGGCGACATTACCGTCGGCATCCCCAATCCCACGCGCGGATCCGCCGTCTCGGGCACAGCCGAGACCTTCACCATCCCCTTGACCGATACCAAAGGGGCGGCCGACATCGGCGTCGTCAACGTGATCGTGAACAGCTCCATCGATGGCCGCCAGGCCTGTTTCCTGGCCTACGTGAACTCCACCAACACGCTGCTGCTGGTGGACGACCAGGGCGATGCCGGAGGCCCCTTCGCGGGATCCATGGTCCTGAACCAGCAGAGCAACATTCAGAACAGCCAATGTCTCATCACCGGCGTCGGCTCCTCCGCACAGTCTTCCGGCAACACGCTAACCCTGACCCTCAACGTAACGTTCAAGGCCGCATTCGTGGGCAACCGGACCTTTTACATAGCCGGCCGCGACCACTCCGACCTGAACAACACCGACTGGCAGGCCGTCGCCACCTGGACAGTGCAGTAGAACGTGGGGCAGTGGCAGTTTTTCGCGCGTGGCGGTGTGGGGATGGAGCGGCGGCGGGCGGCCCGCGGAGAATGCCAAGGGCTATCACAACGGATCGCCCATCAGCTTCGCGGAGGGGTTGAAGGGGAAGCTGCTGATTGTTCACGGGACGGGCGATCGACAATGTACACTTCCAGGGCGACCAGCGATCGATCAATCGTCTGGTGGAGCTGGGGAAGGCGTTCGACTTCATGGAGTACCCAAACCGGACTCACGGGATTACGGAAGGGCGCGGCACGCAGTTGCACGTGCACACGCTGATTTCGCGGTACCTGGAGGAGCATCTGCCGGCGGGGGCGCGGTGATGGTATCCCCGGAACGCGTTTTTTTCGTTACCCTGAAAGAGAGAACGAAATCAAGGGCAAGGAAACGGGAGGCGAAACATGGCGAGTCTCGATTGGTCGCAATGCCCCGTCGTGGAAAGCGTGCCGGGGAGATTAAGCGGTGCATGGGTGTTTCGCGATACCCGGATGCCTGTCTCCGCGGTTTTTGAAAACCTGGAAGCTGGAGCCACCGTGGATGAGATCACGGAATGGTTTGACATCCCGAAGGAGCAGGTAATCGAGGTGTTGGAGTTCGCCGCCCGCAGCGTTGCTGCCCCGATTCCCGCTGAAATGGCTCCGGCACTCGATGCTCATCCTGTTTGATCACAGCACCCCGGCTCCATTAGCTTCTTTCCTGACCGGGCACATGGTCACAAAGGCTAAAGATCGAGGCTGGGATAGGCTGACCAACGGCGACTTGCTGGCCGAGGCGGAGCGGGCCGGGTTCGACGTGCTTCTGACAGCCGACAACAATATGCGGTATCAGCAGAATCTCACAGGCCGCAGACTCGCCCTTGTGGTATTGAGCACTCCGCAATGGCCGCGCGTTCGATTGCACGTTGAGAGGATTGCCGCCGTCGTGAATGCCGTGACGCCCGGCAGTTATGTTGAGGTGGACATCCCTTTTTAGGTAAGGCCAGTAGTTTAGCGAATATTTAACGACGGTGCTCTGCATCTACTGCAATCACCCACCGGATTTCGCGGCGGCGCAGGCGGCCGGGCGAGCCGAAAACCCGTGGGCTTCAAGGCTCCCTGGTCAATCGATCGGCGGTGGTACCGGCGAACTGATCGCGCTCCTGCTGTTCCTGGGGATAACGCGCAACGTAGGCCTGCACCTCTTGTTCGAATCCCTGCCAGAACCGATCCCGGGG